>JBBSMN010000123.1:0-9036 GCA_038233135.1 Propionibacteriales bacterium | reverse complement strand
GTGCCAGCTCCAGCAGCGACAACGTGATGTCGCCCGTGCCCGGAGGCAGGTCCAGAAGGAGCACGTCGAGCTCGCCCCAGTGCACGTCACCGAGAAACTGCTCGAGCGCCTTGTGCAGCATCGGCCCCCGCCAGACGACCGGCTCCTCGTCGGAGACGAAGAAGCCGACCGACATCAGCTGCACACCGTGGGCCTCGACCGGCAGCATCATCCCGCGCACGGCCGCCGGCGCCTCGCGCAGACCGAACAGCTGCGGCACCGAGTAGCCCCACACGTCGGCGTCCAGCAGGCCCACCCGCTTGCCGGCGCGGGCGAGCTCGGCGGCCAGGTTGGCGGTGATGCTGGACTTGCCCACCCCGCCCTTGCCGCTGCCGACGGCATAGATCGCGGTGTGCTCCCCCAGCCCGCCGGGGCGGCGGTGGCGGGCCCGCAGTCGGTGCCCCAGGGCCTGCCGGCCGGCGCCGTCCAAGGCCGAGGTCTCAACCTCGACCCGGCGCGCACCAGCGACGCCCGACACCGCGGACACGACCGCCGCACGCAGGCGCTGCAGCGGCTCGGGGTCGGTGGACACCGCGGCCAGCCGCACCCGGACGCCACCGCGCCGGTCGACCGACACGTCGCGCACCAGTCCCAGCTCACCGAGCGGCAGCCGCAGCTGCGGCTCCTCGACCCGGTCCACCACCGCCCGAACTGCGGTGCGGTCGACGGCCGACCGGGCGCCCAGCACGCTCACTGGGCCACCATCCTCACGGCGCCACCTTGAACGCCTTGCGGCGGGGCTTCACCGGCCGCATCAAGAACTCCGGTCGACGCCAGCCCTCCGCGTTGGGGCCGGGCCGGGTCATCGCCTTCCACTCCGCGTAGACCTCCCGCGACCTCGCGGTGTCGACCTCGATGTCGCCGTAGCGGTCGCCGGGCTCGGCCTTGGTCAGCCGGACGTGCTGCAGCCAGCAGTGCATGCCCGACCAGGGGTCCGGCTGCACCGGGAAGGTGAGGTTCTGGTGCACGCCCGGGTCGTCCCAGTAGATCCGCGAGCTGTCGGGGTCGTCGCTGTCGAACGGGGCGATCCCGCTGGCGTGCCGCATCCGCCAGATGCCGTCGGCGGACTTGCCCAGGTCGACCGTGCCGCTGGCCCAGCGGCTGCCCTCGCCGTCGTTGAGCCGCCAGCGCCCCATGTGGTGGCTGAGCGCGATCACCCCGGGCCGGATGGCCTGGGTCGCCCACACCCGGGCGACGAAGTGCCCGATCCGGGTGGTGACCCGCACCAGGCCGCCGGTGGCCAGGCCCAGCCGCTCGGCGTCGGAGCCGTTGACCCACAGCGGGTGGGTGTTGCTGATCTCGTTGAGGTACTTCGCATTCCCCGATCGGGTGTGGATCAGCGTCGGCAGCCGGAAGGTCGGAACCAGCACCATCTCGCCGGCCTCGGTGTCGATGCGGCGGTGCGACACGTGCGACTCGATGTCGCCCGGGGTGGCGTGCTCGGGCCAGCCGAAGGACGCCATCGTGTCGGAGTAGAGCTCGAGCCGCCGGCTCGGCGTCAGCCAGCCGGCCACCCGCGACCCGTCGTCGAGCTCGACGCCGACCGCACCGGCCTCGCCCACCAGCGGCGGGGTCGACTCGTCGGTGACGGGTTTGCGCAGCACGCCGGCCGGGTCGGCCTGCGCGCCCTCGACCTCGGCGTCGCTCAGCGCCCGCTCGTCTTGGCGGTAGAGGTCACGCCCGACCTCGACGACGCCGTACTTGCGCATGTACGCCATCGGCGTCAGCCCCTGCGCGGCGGCCTTCTCCGGCAGCCCGGGCACCCGGTTCTCGAAGATCCACCGGTAGTACTCGTCGACGGTGACCTTCTCCCCCGGCCGGTACGGCGACTCGAAGTACCGCCGGATGCCGAGCGACCCGTCGGGGTCGATCCGCCACGACAGGTCGAACCAGAACTCGTTCTCCTCCCAGACCTCGCCCGGGTTGGAGTCGCGGGTGTCGGTCTGGGGCTGGCCCATCTTGTCCATCGCGACCCGGCGCACGGGCTGGCGGAAGCCGAGCCACCGGCCGGCGTGCGTCTCGTACGAGTGGGTGTCGTGCCGCTCGGTGGAGTGGCCCATCGGCAGCACGTAGTCGGCAAAGGCCGCCGTCTCCGACCAGGTGGGGGTCAGGGCCACGTGCAGGCCGATCCGGTCGGACTCGGTGAGCGCCTCGATCCAGCTGAAGCCGTCGGGGTTGGTCCAGACCGGGTTGTAGACCCGGGAGAAGTAGACCTCGAGCCGCCCGCGTCCCTCGCCGAGCAGGTGCGGCAGCAGGATCGACATCTCGTTGGTGCTGAGCGGCCACTCCCTGGGGAACAGCAGCTCGTTCCAGACGTCGTGGCCGGCCGGCATGTCGAAGCCGTGCGGGATGAACTTGTCCCACCCGTTCGGGCTGGTGCCGCCCGGCGTGCCCACGCTGCCGGTGAGCACGTTGAGGAAGAACAGGCTGCGCGCCACCTGCCAGCCGCCCTTGTTGCCCGCCGCGGCGGACCGCCAGATGTGCGCCGACAGCGCCGCGCCCGAGGTGGCCACGATCTCGGCCAGCCGGCGGACCTTCTCCTCGGGCACCCGCGCCTCGTCGGCGGCGAAGGCGAAGGTGTAGCCGGCGTAGTCGGCCTCGAGCCGGTCCAGGAACGACTCGAAGTCGAGCGGCGCGTCGGGGTGCAGCCGCTCGAGGTAGGTCTCCCAGTTGACCCACCGGCGCAGGTAGTCGGCGTCGATCTGGCGGGTCGCCAGCAGGTGCGCGGCCACCGCCAGCAAGATGGCCGCCTCGCTGCCCGGCCACGGCGCGATCCACAGGTCGGCGTGCGCGGCGGTGTTGGACATCCGCGGGTCGACGACGACGAGGGTGGCGCTGCCGTCGTTCTTGGCCTCCATGATGCGCTGGGCGTGCGGGTTGAAGTAGTGCCCGGTCTCCAGGTGGCTGGACAGCAGCAGGATCACCTTGGCGTTGGCGTAGTCGGGCGAGGGCCGGTCGTAGCCACCCCACAGGGTGTAGCCGAGGCGGGCGCCGGACGAGCAGATGTTGGTGTGGCTGTTGTGCCCGTCCACCCCCCACGCGAGCAGGAACCGCTCGGCGAAGCCGTCCTCGCCGGGGCGGCCGACGTGGTACATCACCTCGTCGCGCCGGTCGTCGATGATCGCCTGCCGGATCCGGCCGGCGATGTCGTCGAGCGCGGCGTCCCAGCTGCACCGCTCCCACCCACCTGCACCGCGGGCGCCGGTGCGCTTGAGCGGGTGCAGGATGCGCTCGGGGTCGTTGACCTGGTTGATCGTCGCCGGCCCCTTGGCGCAGTTGCGCCCGCGCGAGCCCGGGTGCGCTGGGTTGCCCTCGACCTTGGTGACGCTCAGGTCGTCCTTGGCCACGTACGCCAGCAGGCCGCAGGCGGACTCGCAGTTGAAGCACGTCGTCGGGATCAGCATGAACTCCCGCGGCACCTTGCGCGGGTGCGCCTTGGCGTCGTAGGCGACGTGGTGGTCCCACGTCTCCGGCGGCGGGTAGTTCGCCAGGTGCTCGTGCCGCCGGGCGCCCGGCAGGTCGATCGCGGCCCGGTCGCCAGGGGTGGGCGTGCCGGGCTGGTCCTCGGTGGTGGTCAACGCGGTGTGCTCCTCACGGGGCGGTGCAGCCCCTCACGACAGCGGGACGTCTTGCGCGGCGCGGACGTAGACGGTCTCGTAGACCAGCAGTGCGACCTGCACGACCAGCCCGGCGACGACGAGCGCGCCCACCGCGCCACCGCCCCACGACAGCGCGGCCAGCAGCACGGCCAGCACGACCGGCGCCACCGCCCCGCCCCAGAACAGCCGGGCGTACCGGCCGCGCACGATGGTGCGGGCGGCGACCGCGGCGTTGTCGCTGTGGTGGGTGCCGAGCAGGTCGGCGGCGGTGACGGCCAGGTGCAAGACGCCGGCAACCACCAGGGTGCGGGCGATCAACGCGATCCCGCCGCCACCGACACCGGCGACCGCAGCCGTGACACCCATCGCGCCGGCGCCCACCATCGCCGCCTGCACGAGCAGGTGCGGGCCGAGCCACGCCGACTGCCACAGGTCGCGGCCCTCGGCCTGGCCGAACAGGAACGCGGTGTAGGCCGCGACCAGCCCGCTGGGCACCAGCACCACCCAGGCCACCCACGCGGGCACGTCACCGACCAGCGCCGCACCGAACCACAGCACGGCGGCGAGCCCGAACGCCAGCAGGCAGTAGCCGCCGAGCACCAGCCAGGAGCCCTGATTGCCCTTGGTGAACAGGTAGTAGAAGCGCTCGGGGCGCTTCAGGTCCCAGACCAGCAGCACACCGGTCGCACCGACGCCGGCGGCCGCCAGCACCGGGGCGACGAACTCGCCGGTTGCCCCGAGCGGCACACCGAGCAGCACCGCCAGCGCGGCGACGAACAGCGCACCGCCGCCGAGCCCCTTGGCCCACAGGTAGGTGATCACCCGCCACCCCCACGGCCGCGGGTGCGCGGTGTTCAGGGTGGTGTGCGCGGTCGGGTCCGCGCCGTCGAAGTCGGCCCCGCTGGCGAGCCGCTGCTCGTCCGGCTTGGCCCACAGGTAGGTGTCGCGCACCGGCGCGCCCAGCGGGTCGAGCGTGGCCCGGTCCGCACCCAGGTAGAAGACGTTGGGGCCGGTGTTCTGCTCCGGCGAGCGCACGCTCACCGGGTTGTCCCGGATCAGCCGGGAGATCCCCGCCTCGTCGTCGTCGAGGTCACCCACCCAGATCGAGTGGGTGGGGCAGACGGTCACGCAGGCCGGCTCGAGACCCTCGTCGACCCGGTGCGCGCAGAAGTTGCACTTGGCGGCGGTGTTCGACTCGGCGTCGATGTAGATCGCGTCGTACGGGCAGGCCTGCATGCACGACTTGCACCCGATGCAGTTGTCGCCGTCGAAGTCGACGATGCCGTCGTCGCGCTTGATCAGCGCGTGCGTCGGGCAGATCTTGACGCACGGCGCGTCGGTGCAGTGGTTGCAGCGCATGACCGCGAAGTCGCGGGTGGAGTCGGGGAAGGTGCCGGAGTCGACGTACTTGACCCAGGTGCGGAACTGGCCGAGCGGGATCTCGTGCTCGGTCTTGCACGCGACCGTGCACGCGTGGCACCCGATGCAGGTGCGCTGGTCGATCGCGAAGCCGTACCTCACCGTGCTCCCCATCGCGACCGCTCAGGCTGCACTGGAGCCCTCCTCGTCTTTCATCACGGCGTGGATCGCGTGGCTCACCCGGTCGCGCAGCTCCACGAACTTCGGCAGCGCGCGGATCTCGTCCGGGTCGACCCAGGCACCGGACTCGTTCATGATCGCCGACTCGTCCAGCACGATCCTGCCCGGCCGGGTGCTCATCACCATCACCCGGGTCGCGAGGTAGACGGCCTCGTCGACGCTGTGGGTGATGAACAGGATCGTCTTGCCGGTCTCGCGCCAGATCCCGATCAGCTCGCTTTGCAGCCGCTCGCGGGTGAGCGCGTCCAGCGCGCCATACGGCTCGTCCATGAGCACGATCTCGGGGTCGTTGGTGAGCACCCGGGCGATCTGGCAGCGCTGCTGCATGCCGCCGGACAGCTCGTACGGCTTGCGCTCGGCGAAGTCGGACAGGCTGACCATCTCCAGGTAGTGGGCGGCGTCCTTGGCCCGCTTCTTCTTGTCGACGCCACGCAGCCTGGGGCCCAGCTCCACGTTGTCCCGCACGCTCATCCAGGGGTAGAGCATGGGCTGCTGGAAGACCACGCCCCGCTCGGCCCCCGGTCGGGTGACCTCGTGCCCGTCGACGGTGATGGACCCCTCCGAGCAGCGCATGAAGCCCGCGATCAGCCGCAGCAACGTGGTCTTGCCGCAGCCGGACGGCCCAGCGAGGCACACGAACTCGCCCCGCTCGATGGACAGGTCGATCCGCTCGAGCGCCTGCACGTGCTGGTCGCGGGTCGCGAAGTGGTGGCGCAGCCCCTTGATCTCCACCTCCACTGGCCGGTGCTCAGCCATCAGAAGCCTCCTTGGCCGGCTTCGGGTTGATCGCGGCCTCGTAGGCCTTTTCGGTGCCGGCTGCCTTGATCTCCCCCTGGGACTTCAGGAACTTCGCGGTCGAGAACAGGTCCTTGCCCAGCTTGCCGCCCAGCCACTCCGGCGATGCCTGCTCGGCGGCGGGCAGGTAGGTGAGCCCGTCGAACAGGGCCTTCGCGTCGTCGACGCTGTCCAGGCTGAGGCCGACCGCGACGCTCTCGGCGGCAGCGTCCGGGTCCTCGTTGATCATCTTGACCGCATGGTCCTGCGCCTTGGCCCACTGCGTCATGAACTCGGGGTTGTCCTTGATGAACGCGTTGTCGCCCAGGCCGAGGTCGAAGGTCGGCCTGCCCGCGTCGGCGGTGTCCGCGCTGCTGAGGATGACCGACCCGGTCTTGCTCAAGGTGGCCAGCGTCGGGTTCCACACCCAGGCGGCGGCGATCTGGCCGCCCTGCCAGGCGGCCGGCATGGCCTCCGGTTGCAGGTTGATGACGTCGACGTCCCGGGAGGGGCGCATCCCGGCCTCGTTCAGTGCCTGTAGCAGCGAGTAGTGCGTGGTGGAGCTGAACGGGACGGCGATCTTCTCGCCCTTGAGGTCGGTGATGTCCTCGACCGACTTGTCTCGGACCACCAGCGCCTCCGCCTCACCGATGACGTCGTGGATCCAGACGACCGAGACGGGCAGGTCGAGCGGCGCGGACAGCGCGAGGGTCGACGGGGACGAACCGGCAAGCCCCAGGTCGATGCCGCCGCTGTTGAACGCCTGGACCACGTCGGCACCGGAGGGGAAGTTGCTCCACTTGATCGAGGCGTTGGGCATGCACGACTCGAGGATCCCGAGGTCCTTCACGACGATGTCGCCGTTGGGAATGCTCTGGAAGCCGAGCGTGGCCGTCGTCTCGATCGACTCGTCGGGCTCCCAGGGGCACTGGGACTCCTCGCCGCTGGCCGTCGGTGCGCTGCTGCGGCCCCCCTCCACGCAGCTGGCCAGCAGCAGGCTGACGGCGAGCGTGGCGCCGAGGACTCGGGCGGTGCGATTCAGGTGCATGGTCAGGTTCTCCTCGTTCGGTACGTGTGGGGACTGCAGAGCTGGGGGTCAGGCCTTGCCTCGCCAGGGCACGAGGGTCTTCTCGATCGCCTTGATGCCGAGGTCGAGTGAGATCGCGGCGATGCCGATCACGACGATGGACGCGATCGTGAGCGGGGTCTGGATCTGGGTGCCGGAGATGTAGGCCAGGCCACCGATGCCGGGGATGCCGTTGACGATCTCGGCGGCGACCACGGTGGTCCAGGCGAAGCCGGTGGCGACCCGGATGCCGGTGAGGATCTCGGGCAGCGTCGCTGGCATCATCACCAGCCGCAGCACCTGACCTCGACTCGCACCGAGCGTCAGCGCTGCATTGACCTGGTCCTCCCGGACCCCGCGCACCCCGCTGATCACCGACATGGCGATCGGTGGGAAGGCGGCGAGGAACAGCAGCCAGATCTTGGAGGTGTCGCCGATGCCGAAGAACGCGATCAGCAGGCCGATGTAGGCCAGCGGCGGCAGCGAGCGCAAGAAGTTCAGGTACGGCTCGACGACCAGGCCGATCGGTTTGACCGTGGCCATCAGCAGGCCCAGCGGGACGGCCACCACGATCGCGATGCCGACGCCGAGGCCGATCCGCTGCAGGCTGGCCACCAGGTGCTCCCACAGGTAGTAGTTCTGCTCGCCGCGGACCAGGCGGTCGCTGCCCTCGGTGACGGGGTGGGTGGTGCTGGCCCGCACGACGGCGTCCCACACCGCACCGGGCGACGGCAGGTACAACGGGTCGACCAGCCCGAGCCGGGTGATCAGCCACCACACGAAGACGACCACCGCGAAGGTGCCCGCTCGGATGGCGGTCGTCCGCGATCGGTCCCCTCCCAAGCGCGAGAACGACGAGCGGGGTGGCGAGGTGGACGGGGCTGCACCGGGAGGCGCAACGCTGGTCTGCGAGGTGTCGGTGTCGGACATGGGGTGTCTTCCTCACTGCCGGGTGACCGCGGTGGCGGTCTGGAAGGTTTCGCCGGGGAAGTACTTGGCCAGTCGCGCGTCCCCCGACAGCGCGTGGCCCTCCATCCCCTCAGCCCGCGAGAGCCGGGCGGCCACGACGGCGATGTCGCGGTTGGCCTCGCGGGTCATGCGTTGCTGGGTCACGGTGCGGAGGAACTTGCCCACCCACAGCCCACCGGTGTAGCGCGCCGCCCCCCGCGTGGGGAGGATGTGGTTGGGGCCTGAGGTCTTGTCGCCGTACGTGACGGTCGTCTCCTCGCCCAGGAACAGCGAGCCATAGCTGGTGAGCGTGTTGGCCCACCAGTCCAGGTCGGCGGCATGCACCTCGACGTGCTCGTTGGCACAGCCGTCCACCACCCGGGCCGCCTCGTCGCGGCCGTCGGCGAGGATGACCTCGCCCTGCGACTCCCACGACTGCTCGGCCACCTCCGGGGTGGGCAGCTGCTTGATCGCGTCCGGCACCAGGCCGACGACCTGCTCGGCGACACCGCGCGAGGTGGAGACGAGCACCACCGGCGAGTCCGGTCCGTGCTCGGCCTGGCTGACCAGGTCGACCGCGACCAGCCAGGGGTCCGCGGTGTCGTCGGCGACGATCAGCGCCTCGGTCGGCCCGGCGAACACGTCGATGCCGACCCGTCCGAACAGCAGCCGCTTGGCCTCGGCGACGAAGCGGTTGCCGGGGCCGGCGAGGACGTCGGCGCTGATGCCGGTGACGTGCCCGAACGCCATCGCGGCGATCGCCTGGACGCCGCCGAGGCACATGATCGTGTCCGCACCGGCGTGTGCCATGGCGAACAGCGTGGCCGGGTGGATGCCGCGGTCACCGTCGGTGGTGCGTGGTGGCTAGCAGGCGACGACGGTGGGCACCCCGGCCGCCTTGGCGGTGGCGATGCTCATCGCCGCGGCCGAGCTGTGCGCGTACCGCCCACCGGGGACGTAGCAGCCCGCGGCCGCCACCGGCAGGTGCCGCTGGCCTACCAGCAGGCCGGG
>JBBSMN010000122.1:0-9075 GCA_038233135.1 Propionibacteriales bacterium | reverse complement strand
CGGTCGGACTCGGTCGCAACCCGAACGCCGACGAGCTGAGCATTTACGACGTGCTGATGGACCGCGAGGTCGAGATCGGCGACGTCATCTGCAAGACCAACATCGACGGCATGGACATGCTGCCGTCCAACATCGACCTGTCGGCGGCAGAGGTACAGCTGGTCGGTGAGGTCGCACGTGAGCAGGCGCTGTCTCGTGTCCTGCGCCCGGCACTGGCTGACTACGACATCATCCTCATTGACTGCCAGCCGTCCCTGGGTCTGCTGACGATCAACGCCCTCACCGCGGCCGACGGCGTGCTGATCCCGCTCGAGTGCGAGTACTTCGCGTTGCGCGGCGTTGCGCTGCTGACCGAGACGATCGAGAAGGTGACCGAGCGCCTCAACCCGCGGCTGCGGGTCGAGGGGTTGCTCGGCACCATGTTCGACGGCCGCACGCTGCACGGTCGCGAGGTGCTCCGCACGCTGGTCGACGGGTGGGGCGACGCCGTCTTCCACACTGTCATCCGGCGTACGGTGAAGTTCTCCGACTCCACCGTCGCCGGTGAGCCGATCACCTCGTACGCCCCGGGCTCTGGTGGCGCCGAGGCCTATCGCCAGCTGGCCAGGGAGGTGCTTGTCCGGTGTCGCGTCGGGTGAGCCTGCCCGGCGCCGACCAGCCCGACCGGCCCATGCACCCGGAAGAGGACGCGGGGCGACCCGCCGACCCGCCGCGCAACATCCACGCCGTGCCGGCAGATGGCGCGGATGGTGAGGCGATGGCGGGCTCCGATGTTGTCTCGGATGTTGTCTCGGATGTTGCGACACCCGCGGACTCCATGAGCGTCGGCGACGCCGCCGAGCCGCGCAGCAGCGGGCGGGTGCGGCACGACGAGAAGATGACCGTCTACGTCACCGCCGACGAGCTCTTTGAGCTCGAGACCGCGCGGTTGTCCTTGCGGCACCGCCACGGCGTCGCCGTCGACCGCGGCCGGCTGGTGCGCGAGGCGATCGCGATCGTGCTGTCCGACCTCGACCAGCAGGGTGCGGACAGCTCGCTCGCGCGTCGTCTCACGGTCTCGTGAGCGGCCGGTGACGGCGACCACGGCTACGACCACGGCTGCGACCACGGCTGCGACCACGGCTGGGGCACCGGCGGAGTTTTCCGTCCACCTGGACGTGTTCGAGGGCCCGTTCGACCTGCTGCTCGGCCTGATCGCCAAGCACAAGCTGGACATCACCGAGGTGGCGCTGTCGGCAGTGACTCTCGAGTTCATCGCCCACGTCAAGGAGCTGGAGCCCGATCTGGAGCGCACCACCCAGTTCCTGGTCGTGGCGGCGACGCTGCTCGACCTCAAGACCGCTCGGCTGCTCCCGCACGCCGACGTCGAGGATGAGGAGGACGTGGCCCTGCTCGAGGCGCGCGACCTGCTGTTCGCCCGGCTGCTGCAGTACCGCGCGTTCAAGCGAATCGCCGCGGTCCTCGACGAGCGGCTCGCTGCGGAGTCGCACCGCCACCCCCGGGCCGTTGAGCTGGACGAGCGCTTCGCCCGGCTGCTGCCGGAGGTTGTCCTCTCGGTCGGGCCGGACGACCTGGCCAGGCTGGCGGCACGCGCACTGGCACCCAAACCGGCGCCGGTGGTGTCGCTGGAGCACCTGCACGCACCCCAGGTCAGCGTCCGCGAGCAGGCTGCGGTGATCGCAAACCGGCTCCGCAGGACCCGGTCGACCACCTTCCGTACCCTGGTGGCTGACGCCCCGGACACCCTCACCACCGTCGCCAGATTTCTTGCTCTGCTCGAGCTGTTCCGCGAAGGTGCCGTCGGGTTCGACCAGCTCGACCCGCTCGGCGAGCTGCAGCTGCGGTGGATCGGCGGCGAGGCCGAGCTCGACGTGGGCGCGGAGTTCGATGAAGGAGCCAGCCCATGACGGTCGTGCCTGAACCCGCGCTTGAGGCCGTGCTGCTGGTGGCAGACCAGCCGCTCGACACCGCCGTCCTCGCCGCGGCTGTCGACTGTCCTGCCGACGCCGTCGAGCGTGCACTCACGTCGCTTGCCGAGTCGTACGACGACGGCGGGCGCGGGTTCGAGCTGCGCCGCGTCGGTGGTGGCTGGCGCCTTTTCAGCCGTGCGGAGTACGCCGACGTGGTGGAGCGGTTCGTTCTCGACGGGCGACGGGCCCGGCTCACCCAGGCGGGGCTCGAGACGTTGGCCGTCGTCGCGTACCGGCAGCCGGTCAGCCGTTCTCTGGTCTCCGCGATCCGCGGTGTCAATGTTGATGGTGTGATGCGCACCCTGCTGACCAGGGCGCTGGTGGAGGAGACCGGCACGGACCCGACGTCGGGTGCGGTGCTGTACGGCACCAGCGCGTACTTCCTGGAGCGGATGGGGCTCACCGACCTCGACGAGCTGCCGGCGCTGGCGCCGTTCCTGCCCGCAGACGACGAGACCCAGGAGCTGGTCGCCGGCCTCGGTGCGAGCCTGGTCGCGGTCCCCGGCAGTGCCTGACCCGTTGCCGGCACCGGGCGGCGAGCCCGACGATGCGGGGCTGGTGCGCCTGCACAAGCTGATCGCCCAGTCCGGCATCGCCAGCCGGCGCAAGTGCGAGGAGCTGATGCTCGCCGGCCGGGTCGAGGTGGACGGCGCAGTCGTGACCCGTCTTGGGGTCAAGGTCGACCCGACACGGGCGGTCGTACGCGTCGACGGGGTCCGGCTGCCACCGCGGACGCCGCACGTCTATCTGGTGCTGAACAAGCCGCGGGGGGTGGTCAGCACGATGAGCGACCCGGAGGGCCGTCCGAGCATCGGCGACCTGGTCGCCGACCGGCCCGAACGGCTGTTCCACGTCGGCCGCCTCGACACCGACACCGACGGTCTGCTGCTGCTCACCAACGACGGCGAGCTGGCGCACCGACTCGCGCATCCCTCGTACGCCGTGCCCAAGACTTATGTCGCCGAGGTGGACGGCGTGCTGCGGCCGGCGACCCGCAGGCAGCTGTTGGCCGGCGTACAGCTGGACGACGGCTCGGTGGTGTGCGACCAGGTGACGGTACGGACCTCGCACAGTGACCGGAGCATCGTCGAGGTGGTGCTGCACGAGGGACGCAACCGGGTGGTGCGCCGGATGCTGGACAGTGTCGGTCACCCCGTGAGACGACTGACCAGGACCGCGGTCGGTAGCGTCACGCTGGGGTCGCTACGGCCGGGGGACATGCGTGAGCTGACCCGCGCCGAGCTGGGCCCGCTGCTCGACACGGCGCAGCTGTAGCCCGCTGGTGGATCGACGAGGGGAGTGAGCGGTGGCCGTCCGCGCGATCCGTGGCGCCACGCAGCTCGACGTCGACGAGCGCGAACACCTGCTCGAGCGCACCACAGAGCTGGTGCGTGCCGTGCTGCACGGCAACGACCTGTCCAGGGACGACCTCATCAGCATCGTCTTCACCGCCACCCCCGACATCCGCTCGGAGTTCCCGGCGTACGCCGCGCGCAGCCTCGGCATGGTGGACGTCCCGCTGCTGTGCACCGTCGAGCTCGACATCACCGGTGCGATGCAGCGGGTGGTGCGGGTCTTGATGCACGTGGAGACCGAGCTGGCACGAGCAGACGTCACGCACGTCTACCTGCACGGCGCCCGGCACCTGCGCCGCGACCTGACCCACGTACGCACCGACGAGCAGCCGAGGTGAGCCCGGCCGTGCGTGGCCCGGTGCTGATCATCGGCACCGGCCTGGTGGGCACCTCGATCGGCTTGGCGCTCACCGCGGCCGGCGTCGAGGTGGGCCTGCGCGACCGCAGCAGCTCGGCCCTGCGGGTGGCCGCCGAGCGTGGCGCCGGCGGGCTGGGGTCGCCGGAGGCGCCCGCCTGCATCGTGGTCGCGGTGCCGCCGGGGCAGGTTGCCGGGGTCGTCGCTGCTGCGCTGCAGGAGTTCGAGACCTCGGTGGTCACGGATGTCGGCAGCGTCAAGGGCGGGCCGCTGGCTGAGCTCACGTCGACGATCGGCGCCGTCGGGCTGGGCCGCTACGTCGGGGGGCACCCCATGGCCGGGAGCGAGCTGTCCGGGCCGTGGGCGGCGTCGGCGGAGCTGTTCCAGGGCCGGTCCTGGGCCATCACCCCGCACCCGGCCAGCACGGTCGAGGCCGTCGCCGCCGTGACGGCGCTGGCGCAGGCGACGGGGGCGAGCGTCGTCACCATGGCCCCGGGAGAGCACGACCTCGCCGTCGCCCGGGTGTCCCACCTGCCGCACCTGCTTTCGGTGCTGACCGCTGCGCAGCTCGGCGACGCGCCCGCCGAGCACCTGGCACTGTCCGGGCAGGGCCTGCGCGACGTGACCCGGGTCGCTGCCGGCGACCCCCAGCTCTGGACCCAGATCGTCACCGCCAACGCAGCTGCGCTGACCGAGCTGCTGCAAGGCGTACGCGCCGACGTCGACCGGCTGCTCGACGGGCTCGGCGCGGCGCCCGAGCAGGTCGGCGACATGCTGCGCCGCGGCGTCGACGGCACCCGGCGGATCCCCGCCAAGCACGGTGGCCCGGCGCGTGCCGAGGCCGTGGTGGTGGTCGCCGTGCCCGACCAGCCGGGGGAGCTGGCCCGGCTGTTCGGCGATGCGGGACAATCGGGCGTCAGCGTCGAGGACCTGCGCATCGACCACGACCCGGGCCGCCCCGTCGGCCTGGTCGAGATCGTCGTGCAGGCCGCCGCGGCCGACACGCTCCTCGACGCACTGGTCGCGCGTGGCTGGTTGGCCCACCGCTGACGTGATCGCCGGTGGTGTCCGTGCCGCCGGCCCGTACGAGGAGTGAGCACGTGCCGAGCCCAGCCACCGGTCATCAGCGCCTCGATGCGGCGGTCGTCGCCGTCGACGGTCCGTCGGGGTCGGGCAAGTCGAGCACCGCGCGGGGGGTGGCGAACGCATTGGGGCTTCGGTATCTCGACACCGGTGCGATGTACCGCGCGATCACATGGGCGGTGCTCATCGCCGGTGTCGACCCCGGCGATGATGCCGCGGTCACGCAGGTCGCGGAGCGGATCGCGCTGGAGTTGGGCACGGACCCGCAGGCACCGACGATCGCCGTCGACGGTGTCGACGTGTCCGGTCCGATCCGCGGGTCGGCGGTGACAGCTGCCGTCAGCGCCGTCAGCGCGGTGCCGGCCGTGCGTGCCCAGATGCTGACCCGCCAACGTGAGCTGATGGGCAAAGGCGGCATCGTGGTCGAGGGCCGCGACATCGGCACGGCGGTGGCCCCGGACGCGACGGTGAAGGTCTTCCTGACCGCCCACGTGTCGGCCCGCGCGGTGCGACGCAGCGCCCAGGTGGGCGACCCGACCGAGGCGCACCGCACGACCCGCGACGATCTCGACCGCCGGGACCGGCTCGACTCCTCGCGGCAGGCCTCGCCGCTCGCCCGCGCCGACGACGCCGTGGACATCGACACCACCGAGCTGTCGTTGCGGGAGGCGGTCGACCAGATCGTGGGCCTGGTCGAGCGGGCTACGGCAGCTGACCGGAAGGTAGCCCGGTGAGCGACACGCCCGACGGCCCGGCGCCGGTGCTGGCGGTGGTGGGGCGGCCGAACGTCGGCAAGTCCACCCTGGTCAACCGGCTGATCGGGCGCCGCGCGGCGGTGGTGGAGGACGTGCCGGGCGTCACCCGCGACCGGGTGACCTACGACGCAGTCTGGAACGGTCGTGCCTTCACCGTCGTGGACACCGGCGGCTGGGATCCGGATGCACGCGGCATGGCGGAGCTGATCACCCGGCAGGCGGAGCTCGCTGTCGCCGCCGCCGATGCAGTGATGTTCGTGGTCGACGCGACGGTGGGGATCACCGACACCGACGAGGCGGTCGTACGGGTGTTGCGCCGGTCCGCCAAACCCGTCGTGCTGGCCGCCAACAAGGTCGACGGCCAGGGAGTGGAGGCCGAGGCGGCCGCGCTGTGGAACCTGGGGCTGGGGGAGCCGCGGGCGGTCTCGGCGCTGCATGGTCGGGGGAGCGGTGACCTGCTCGACGCGATCCTGGACGCGCTGCCGGCGGCACCCAGCGAGCCGGACGAGGAGATCGGTGGCCCGCGACGGGTGGCGATCGTCGGGCGGCCCAACGTCGGCAAGTCGAGCCTGCTGAACGTTCTCGCCGGGTCGGAGCGGGTGGTGGTCGACGACGTCGCGGGCACGACGGTCGACCCCGTCGACGAGCTGATCGAGCTGGGTGGACGGCAGTGGCGCTTCGTCGACACCGCCGGCGTACGTCGGCGGGTCAAGGAGGCGTCGGGTCACGAGTATTACGCCAGCTTGCGTACGCAGAGCGCGCTGGAGCGCGCCGAGGTGGCGGTCGTCTTGATCGACTCCGGCCATACCCTGTCCGAGCAAGACCAGCGGTTGATCGGCATGGTCGCCGAGGCCGGGCGGGCGGTGGTGGTGGCCTTCAACAAGTGGGACCTGGTGGACGATGACCGCCGCTACTACCTGGAGCGGGAGATCGAGCGTGACCTGCTAAGGGTGCAGTGGGCACCTCGGGTCAACATCTCCGCACTGACCCGCTGGCACGTGGTCCGGCTGGTGCCGGCGCTCGATCGGGCCCTGGCCGGCTGGGAGACGCGGGTGACCACCGGTGCGCTGAACACGTTCCTCGGCCGGCTGGTGGCCGAGCACCCGCACCCGGTGCGGTCGGGCAAGCAGCCGAAGGTTTTGTTCGCGACCCAGGCGAGCACCGCTCCGCCCACGTTCGTCCTGTTCACCTCCGGCAAGCTCGAGACGTCATACCTGCGTTTCATCGAGCGGCGACTGCGCGAGGACTTCGGCTTCGCGGGGACGCCGATCCACCTGCAGCAGCGGCCGCGGGACAAGCGCAAGCGCCGGAGCTGACGCCCGCGGGGGACCCGTCCCCTGGCCGGTCGAGTGCGGTGTTAAGGGGCACCGAGGCCGCCCGCCGTGCCTCATAACACGGCACTCGATCCGCCGATCTGTCTCGGCTCGACCGGCGGGCCGGTGCGACGGGCGGCTCCGGTAGGGTTCCCGATGCTCCGGCGCACGTACGACGCTGGAGCGGCGGGCTGTAGCGCAGCTTGGTAGCGCACTTGACTGGGGGTCAAGGGGTCGCAGGTTCAAATCCTGTCAGCCCGACCGAAGAGAAGCCGCAGGTCAGAGGCCGTTTGGGAACGATCCGGAGCGGCCTCGCTTGCGTCCCAGCAGGTGTCCTGACCACCATTCTTGACCACCATCACCCGTCGAGCGCGGCTCCGAGCGCGTCCATCGCCTGAGCAGAGACGTCGGGCGAGACGTGACCGTAGATATCGCCCGTG
Organism: Propionibacteriales bacterium; assembly: GCA_038233135.1. Lineage (GTDB taxonomy): Bacteria > Actinomycetota > Actinomycetes > Propionibacteriales > Nocardioidaceae > JACCVL01. The sequence continues at coordinate 1,804 of JBBSMN010000122.1, read as the reverse complement.
ATGCTGACCGAGAAGTGACCGAGGATCTCCGAGACCACCTTGAGCGGGACCCTGTTCTCGATCATCACCGTCGCCGCAGAGTGCCGGAGCGTGTGCAGGCCGACTCCGGGGAGGTTCGCCCGCTCCGCAGCTACCTTTAACGCCCGGAGCGCGTTCCTCGGATCGCACGGCTCCCCGGCCTCCGTCGTGAAGACGTAGCTCGTCGGCACCCACGCCGAGCCCGCCTGGAGCCGGTCCTCCTTCTGTCGGAGCCGGACCGCCTTGAGCACTCGCTCCGAGGCCGGGGACAGGTGGATTACCCGCTTGGACTTCTCCGTCTTCGGCTCGGTGACGATGAGCTCGCCGTCGACGCGAGCGAGCGTCCCTCGGACCCGGATGAGCTTCTTCGTGAAGTCGACGTCCGACCACGTCAGCGCCAGCGCCTCGCCGCGCCGGAGACCCGTGTTCACCAGCAGCTCGAAGAGGACCGCGTACCGGCTCTTCTCCGCCTTCTCCAGCAGGGTCCTGACCTGGGCCGTCGTCAGGTGCCCTGCCTCCTTCCTCGTCACCTTCGGACGAGCTACCGCCGCCGCTGGATTCTTCGCGAGCGCGTCGTCTCGGACGGCCGTGTCCAGAATCGCCCGCAGGATCGTGTACGCCGACCGGATCGTCGACTCTGACAGCCCGCGCTTCTGGAGCTCCACCTTCCACGCTTCGACGTGTGACGGCTTGAGCTTGTCGAGCGACGTCGTCCCGATCGTCGCGCCGACGATGTGCTTCTTCGCGACCGCCGCGTACATCGCCTTCGTGGTCGCCTTGCGATCCGAGGCCGCGAGCGTCGAGCCAATCCAGTCCGTCGTGAACGTCGCGAGCGTGACCTTCCTGTCCTTCGCGGGCAGGTGAGCCCGGAGCCTATCCCGGACCTCGTCCGCCTTGTCGCGGGCCTCCGTCGCCGTCTTCCCGTACACCGTCGTTCGCTTTCCGAGCCCGTTGTCATCGGTGTAGCGGACGTGCACATGCCAGCGTCCGTCCTTCCGCTGAACCGGATTGGAGCCTTCGCGATTGCCTCGCCTCTTCGATGTGCTCACTGGGCCCTCTTCTCGATCAGGCCCGCTTCGCGAGCCGCCTTTATGTACCGAGCGGCGGTCGACCGGGACACTGTGAACGCACTCTCGACCGCCTCGATTCCTCCGGTCTCTTGCGCGTTGTAGACGTCTGCGATGCGGCGCTTGCGCTCCCCTGTGAGGGGCCGACGGCTCCCTTTCCGGATCTCTCGGATCGTCCGCATACCCGCCCGCACGCCTTCCTCGGTGCTTACCGAGATGCCCACCCCCGCCTCGCCGATGGGGTCGAAGCAGCAGACCGCCACAAAGGTCTCGACCAGGGACTCGAGCTCGACCGCTCGAAGGTCTTTCTGGCGAACCTCGCGCCCACCTTCGATGCGCTTGATCGCTACTTCCGTACAGCGGGGAACGCCGTCGAGGACCTCGATCCGCATGCTGTACTGGGGCTGCCCGTCCACCCCCGGCAGGTCGACCTCAATCGGAGACGGCACCATCCGGTCCCCGATCCTCTGGACGCTGGCGAGCGAGGAGGTCACCCGACCGCCGGAGCTGAGTTCAACCGTCATCACTCTTCCCTGTAGGTGTGCCACAAACCGTTCCTTTCTGACACTAGATCGAGGTCTCATTCAGGTGTCACAGTAGCATCGTCCACCTGCGTCCGGCGGGGACATGACCGGAAGGAGACGGACACCAATGTCCCGCCTACTGCACCCGATCCCCGAGGCCGCCGACGTCCTCGGGGGGATGAGCCGATCCACCCT
>JBBSMN010000121.1:0-9094 GCA_038233135.1 Propionibacteriales bacterium | reverse complement strand
CGACGCCTTTGAGCTGCCGCGCGTCGACCTGGAGCCGGACGAGGCCGCCGCGGTTGGCCTGGCGGCCAGGGTCTGGCAGCACGCCCGGCTCGCGCGGCAGACGTCGGCAGCGGTCCTCAAGCTCAAGGCGTCCGGCGTCGCTGTGGACACCGACGCGCTGACGCTGGTGGAGCCGCTGCTGGCCGCCTCGGAGCCGGCGTTCGAGCCGCTGTGGGACGCGGTGGTGGCCCGCCGCCGCGTCGCCTTCCCATACCGACGTCCGGGGCACGACAGTGCCGAGCGCACCGTCGAGCCCTGGGGGGTGCTGTCCTGGCGCGGGCGGTGGTACGTCATCGGCCACGACCGGGACCGCGACGGCGTCCGCATGTTCCGGCTGTCACGGGTCACCGGACCGGTCCGGCCCATCGGCCCCCCGGCCGCGTACGAGGTGCCCGACGGGACCGATCTGCGTGCGCTGGCCCGCCAGCTTGAACCGCGGCCGGCGGGCGGGACCGCCACGGTCCGCGTGCGGACCGGCCACGGCCACGTGCTGCGGCGGCGGGCCACCACGGTGCGCGAGGAGGGCGGCGGCTGGGACGTCATCGATCTCCCGCTGACCGACCCGGTCTCCCTCGCCGAGGAGATCGTCTCGCTCGGTCCCGTCGTGGTCGCGCTGGCCCCCGAGCAGCTGCGCGAGGCCGTCGTGCGGCGGCTGCGCCGACTCGCCGGCGCGGTCGAGGTGACCCGGTGAGCGACCGTGCTGCCGACCAGGTGCAGCGGATGCTGGCCCTCGTGCCGTACCTCAAGGACCGGGCGGGTGTCCCCGTCGACCAAGTCGCCCATGACTTCGACGTCGCTCCAGCCACGATCGTGCGCGACCTCAACGTGCTGTGGTTCTGCGGTCTGCCCGAGGCGGTCACCGGCGAGATGATCGACGTGGACATGGATGCGCTGGAGACTGAGGGTGTGGTCCGGCTCGACAACGCCGAGTTCCTCGCTCGGCCGCTGCGGCTCACGGTGGACGAGGCGCTGGCGCTCATCGTCGCGCTGAGGACGCTGCGCGAGACCGCGGTCGTCGGCACGACGGACGTCATCGACCGGGCGTTGGCCAAGCTCGAGTCGGCTGCGGGTGAGGGTGCGGCGGCCGCTCAGCACGTGCAGGTCGTGGCCAGCCCGGTGGACCCCGGCATCGGTGCCGGTGTCCAGCAGGCGCTGGCACAGCAGCGGCGGGTGCACCTGGACTACGTGGTCCCGTCGCGCGACGAGGCGACCGCCCGCGACGTCGACCCGCTGCGGCTGCTGAACGCCGAGGGGCACGCCTACCTCGAAGGCTGGTGCCACCGCGCCGAGGGCGTACGGCTGTTCCGGCTGGACCGTATCGTGGCGCTGGAGCTCCTCGACGTACCGGCGGCACCGCCGGCGGATGCGCGTCCGCGTGACCTGTCGGCAGGCCTGTTCCAGCCCGGTGACGACGATCTCGTCGCGGTGCTCGACCTGGCGCCGTCGGCGCGCTGGATCGCGGAGTACCACCCGATCGAGTCGCAGACCGAGACCCCGGACGGCGCGCTGCGGGTGCGGATGCGGGTCGGTGACGTCGCCTGGCTGGAGCGCCTGGTCCTGCGGGCGTCCGGCGGGGTCACGGTGGTGGAGCCCGCCGAGGTCTCCGCGCGTGTCACGGCCACCGCCCGCGCGGCACTGGCTGCCTACGCAGTACCGTGAGGATCGGACGCTTCCACGCAGCGTGATCAACTGTTCGGGCGCTGTGCACCATCTGGGACGCGTTCGGCGCCGAACCACGACTACGATAGTCGTGCAACCGCAACGAAGGAGTCAGCCATGGGCCTTGGGACGACCGAGATTCTCATCATCGCCGGAGTGCTCATCCTGCTCTTCGGCGCCAAGAAGCTTCCTGACCTGGCGCAGGGAATGGGTAAGGCGCTGAACATCTTCAAGCGGGAGACCAAGGGGCTGATGAACGACGACGACAACCCCAACGCCGACCCGCACGGGCGGCCGCTGCCGCCCAGCGCGCAGACCTCCCAGCAGATCTCGCCCCCGGCGTCGTCGTCGCAGCAGCAGCCGCAGGACGGCCAGCCGCGCGACCAGCAGTACTGAGCCAGCCCGGCCGTGGCGTTCACCCTGCGTCGCCCCTCGACGCCCGGCCCCGGTGGGGGGTCGCAGGCCGACGGGTCGATGACTCTCGTCGAGCACCTGTACGAGCTGCGCAACAGGCTCTTCAAGGCGGTGCTGGCCATCGTGGTCATCGCCATCGTGTCGGCGTTCTTCTACGACGAGCTGTTCGCCCTGCTCACCGACCCGTTCCGCAGCCAGGTCGCCCGGCTCGCCGCCGAGCGGGATCTCAACGCCTCGCTGACCATCAACGACGTCGCCGGCCCGCTGATCCTTCGGCTCAAGATCGCGCTGGCCTCGGGACTGGTGCTGGCGAGCCCGGTCTGGTTGTGGCAGCTGTGGGCATTCGTCCTGCCGGGCCTGCACCACAAAGAACGGCGCTGGTCGACCGTCTTCGCGCTCATCGCGGGCCCCCTGTTCATGGCCGGTGTCGCTCTCGGCTACTACGTCCTGCCCAAGGGCATCGGCATCCTGCTCGACTTCACCCCGGTCGAGGTCGCCAACCTGGTCGAGGTCGACAGCTACCTCAGCTTCATCCTGCGGATGCTGCTGGTGTTCGGCGTGTCGTTCGAGATCCCGCTGTTCATCGTGCTGCTCAACCTCGCCGGGGTGGTGAGCGGCCGCGCGCTCGGTGCGCAACGGTCCTGGATCATCCTCGGCGTCTTCGTGTTCGCCGCTGTGGCCACCCCGTCGACCGACCCGGTCAGCATGCTGTTCCTGGCCATCCCGATGACCGGCCTGTTCCTGGTCTCCGAGCTCATCGCCCGCTTCGTGGACCGCCGGCGAGCGCGCGCCGATGACGGCTACTCGACGTTCGACGACGCGGTGTGATGGCGCACTCTGGGAGTGCCACCCGGGTCTGCGACCCGTTCGACCTGCCGGAGTGGATCGGTGCCGGTGAGTGCACGTGGACCACGAGCGAGTCCGTGGGCCGGGCCCGGGTCGACGGTGTCCTCGTGGGCACCGAGAAGATGGAGCTGTCGGTGCTCGCCGCCGATGTCGCCTACCCGCGCGCCGTCGTCGGTGAGCAGCTGCGCCACGACGTGCACCAGGCGTGGACGCACGGTCAGGTCCTGCTGCTGAGCCAGGGCGAGCGCTTCGTCCTCGCCGTGCCCGGCACCTCCTTGGACGTGGACACGCTGTACGAGGTGATCCGCCGGTTCGCACGGTCGGTCGGAGCCCAGCCGGCGAGCTTCACGGTCGCCCTGCAGCTGTGACGGCGCCGGTCGCCCTGCTGGTCAATCCCACCGCCGGTGCCGGGCGCGGCCAACGCGCGGCCGTGCGAGGCGCCGCGCGGCTCAGGGAGCGGGGCGTACCGGTCCGGCTGCTCGTCGGCCGATCGGGCACGCACGCGACCGAGCTGGCACGGGCAGCCGTCGCGGACGGCGTACGAGCACTCCTGGTGGCGGGTGGGGACGGCACCTCCCATCTCGCGGCGCAAGTGCTGGCCGGCACCGAGGTGCCGCTGGGCGTGTTGCCCGCGGGCTCGGGCAACGACGCCGCTCGCATGCTGGGGCTGCCCCGCGACAGCGCCGCCGCCGCGGCGGACGTGATCGCCGACGCACTGCATGCCGGCCGCACTCGGCACCTGGACCTGGCGGCGGTGTCGACCGCCGCGACGGCTGCCCGCGTCATCACCGTGCTGGCCACGGGGTTCGACGCCGCGGTCAACGAGCGTGCCACCCGGATGCGCCGCCTGCGGGGGCGCGCCCGGGACGCCGCCGCGGTGCTCGCCGAGCTGCGCGACTTCACGTCGCGGCCGTACCTGCTCGAGCTCGACGGCGTCCGCCTCGAGCTGGAGGCGATGCTGGTGGCGGTCGGCAACGGCCCGTCCTACGGCGGCGGCCTGCAGATCTGTGCCGGGGCGGACCCGGAGGACGGTCTGCTCGACGTGGTCGTCATCGAGGCGATGACCCGCCGCGAGCTGGTGCGGGTGGCGCCCCGCCTGCTCGACGGCTCCCACACCGGGCATCGGGCCTACCAGCACCACCGGGTGCGCACCGCGCGCGTCGAGGCTCCGCATCGGCCGGCCTACGGCGACGGGGAGCGGCTCGGTGAGCTGCCGGTGACCGTGGCGGTCGAGCCGGCAGCCCTCCGCGTGCTCGTCCCGTGCCGCTGCTGGGTGGCTGACCCGCCCGTACGCTGGCGCCATGACCTCACCGGCCGGGCGGTACGCCCGGTTCAGGTCCGACCAGCGGCATCCGTCCCTCGCTGAGTTCCGCGGCCTCTACGACTTCACCCTCGACCCGTTCCAGGTCGAGGCCTGTCGCGCGCTCGAGGACGGGCACGGGGTGCTGGTGGCCGCACCGACCGGGTCGGGCAAGACGCTGGTCGGGGAGTTTGCTGTGCACCTGGCGCTGCAGCGGGACCGCAAGTGCTTCTACACCGCGCCGATCAAAGCACTGTCCAACCAGAAGTACGCAGAGCTGGTCGCCCGCTACGGCGCCGAGCGGGTCGGGTTGCTGACCGGTGACAACACGATCAACGGCGAGGCCGCGGTGGTCGTGATGACCACCGAGGTGCTGCGCAACATGCGGTATGCGGGATCCCCGACGCTCGACGGGCTCGGCTACGTGGTCATGGACGAGGTTCACTACCTGGCCGACCGCTTCCGCGGCGCGGTCTGGGAGGAGGTCATCATCCACCTCGCGGAGAGCGTGTCGCTGGTGTCGCTGTCGGCGACGGTGTCCAACGCCGAGGAGTTCGGCGAGTGGCTGTCGACGGTGCGCGGTGACACCGTCACGGTGGTCGAGGAGCGACGCCCGGTGCCGCTGTTCCAGCACGTCCTGGTCGGCCGGCGGCTGCTCGACCTCTTCGAGGACGACGCACCCGACCAGGACGGCGGTGTGCGGGTTAACCGCGAGCTGGAGCAGATCGCCCGCGACGACTGGCGGCACGACCGTACGCACCGACGCGGTCGCGACCGCCGGGCCGGACGTGGCGGGCGCGGCGGGGGACACAGTGGTGGGCACGGTGGTAGGCACAGTGGCCGTAGCAGGCACTGGACGCCGTCCCGGGTCGAGGTGGTCGAGCGGCTGGACGCTGCTGGGTTGCTACCGGCGATCGTGTTCGTGTTCAGCCGGGCGGGCTGTGCTGCGGCGGTGGAGCAGGTGCTGGCCGCCAACCTGCGGCTGACCACGCATGACGAGCAGGACACCATCCGCATGCTGGTGGAGGAGCGGTGCTCGCACCTGCCCGACGAGGACCTGCACGCGCTCGGCTACCACGAATTCGTCGAGGGATTGGCCCGCGGGGTCGCGGCCCACCACGCCGGCATGCTGCCCACGTTCAAGGAGGTCGTCGAGGAACTGTTCACCCGCGGGCTGGTGCGGGTGGTGTTCGCCACCGAGACGCTGGCGCTGGGGATCAACATGCCGGCACGGTCCGTCGTCATCGAGAAGCTGTCCAAGTGGAACGGGGAGACCCACGCCGACATCACCCCGGGGGAGTACACCCAGCTCACCGGGCGGGCCGGACGCAGGGGGATCGACGTGGAGGGCCATGGTGTCGTGCTGTGGCAGGCCGGGATGGACGCCAGGTCGGTCGCCGGGCTCGCGTCCACCCGCACATACCCGCTGCGGTCGAGCTTTCGCCCGTCGTACAACATGGCGGTCAACCTGGTCCGTCAGGTCGGCCGGCACCCCGCCCGCGAGCTGCTGGAGCAGTCGTTCGCGCAGTTCCAGGCCGACCAGGCCGTGGTCGGCCTGGCGCGGCAGGTGCGCCGCAGCGAGGAGGCGCTGACCGGCTACGCCGAGGCCGCGACGTGCGAGCGCGGTGACTTCATGGCCTATGCCGGGCTCCGGCGGGCGATCGTCGATCGCGAGCGCCAGCTGTCCAAACGCCGGAGAACGGCCGACCGCGACGAGGTCGTCGAGTCGCTCGAGCTGCTGCGGCCCGGCGACGTGATCTGGGTGCCGACGGGCCGCTGGGCCGGCCCTGCCGTCATCGTCGACCCCGGCACCCGCGCCGACGGGGACGGCCCGCGACCGATGGTGCTCACCGCCGAGCGGCACGCCCGCCGACTCTCGATGATCGACTTCGACGCGCCTGTGGCCGCGGCCACCCGGATGCGGGTGCCCAAGTCCTTCAACGCCCGCAACCCGCAGTCGCGTCGTGACCTTGCCTCGTCGCTGCAGCGGGCCATCAGCGACGTGCGCCCACCGTCCGTGCCGGGCCGGAGCAACGGCGGAGGACCTGCGGGCCGCAGCCCTGCCGCTGGCGACGCGGAGCTGGGCCGGTTGCAGGTCGCCATGCGCGAGCATCCGTGCCACGACTGCCCCAAGCGGGAGGACCATGCCCGGTGGGCCGAGCGGTGGTCCAAGCTCGACCGCGAGACCCAGCAGCTGCGGGGGCGCATCGAGCAACGGACGAGCACGATCGCGCGCGACTTCGACAAGGTCTGCGAGGTGCTCGACGAGCTGGGCTACCTCGACGGCGATGCAGTCAGCCCTGACGGTGAGCGGCTCGCACGGATGTACGCCGAGCTCGACCTGGTCGGTGCCGAGTGTCTCCGCCTCGGCACCTGGGCCGGCCTCGACCCCGCCGAGCTGGCGGCGGTCCTCTCCGGGCTGGTGTTCGAGACCCGCAACGCCGAGGATGCCGACCCGCCCAGGTTGCCACGCGGCCCCGTACGCGAAGTGGTGGCGCAGACGATCTCGACCTGGGCGGGGCTCGAGCGGCTCGAGCGGGAGCACCGGTTGCCGGGGATGCGCCGGCCCGACTTCGGGTTCGCGTGGGCCGCGTGGCGCTGGACGTCTGGCGCCCGGCTGGACGAGGTGCTCGCGGAGTCGGAGCTGGCCGCCGGTGACTTCGTCCGCAACGTCAAGCAGCTCATCGACCTGACCGGTCAGGTCGCCGCCGCCGCTGGTCCCGGTCCGCTGCGAGACACGGCTCGAGCGGCACTCGGCGGGTTGCGCCGCGGCGTCGTCGCGTACACGTCAGCGACCTGAGCCCCGCCCCCGCCCCGCCCCCCGCCGCCAGCGCTCGAGTGGCGCAGGCGGTCGACGAAATGCCCGAGAGGCGGCGTCCTTGCGCCACTCGACCGGTTCGGAGGCCGGCGGGGCGGGTGCGCCGACGGTCAACCAGCAGTACGCAGCGGCGCCAACGCGTCGACGGCTCGACCGGCGCTGCCGCCGAGCCCCCAGCGCTCGACGTGGGCGTCCCAGGCGGCCTGCCGGTCACCGTCCCACGTCGACAGCTGCACCGACGACGCCGACAGGTCGAGGTCACGCACCACGCCGACCACCGTCGGGGCCACCGCCAGGTAGTCCCCGGCGCCTGCCAGCCGCCGGGCCTGGGACCCAGCTGGGCCCGTCCCGGCGGCAGCCGCCCGCAGGATCCCGTTCAGGCTCCCGTGCGCTGCCAGCAGCGAGGCGGCCGTCTTGTCGCCGATGCCCTTTACCCCCGGCAGCCCGTCGGACGGGTCCCCGCGCAGCGCGGCGAAGTCGGCGTACTGAGCCGGCTCAACGCCGTACCGTTCATGCAGGCGGGCCCCGTCGACCACCTCCAAGCGTCCCACTCCCCGGGCGGTGTACAGCACCCGAACGGAGCGCTCATCGTCGACGAGTTGGAAGAGGTCGCGGTCACCGGTCACGACGTCGACCGGACGGTCGGCCTCCGTGGCCAGCGACCCGATGACGTCGTCGGCCTCGTGGTCAGCGGCGCCCACGACCGGTACGCCGAGCAGCGCGAGGGTCTCACGGATCAGCGGCACCTGGACGGCCAGCGGGTCGGGCGTCACCTCGACGTCGGGGTCGTCGGCAACCTCGGACACCACGCGGTGCGCCTTGTACGACGGCAGCAGCGCCACCCGCCAGGCCGGGCGCCAGTCATCGTCCCAGCACGCCACCACGGCGCCGGGGGAGTGCTCGCCGACCAGCCGGGCGATAAAGTCCAACAGCCCCCGCACCGCGTTGACCGGAGTCCCGTCGGGTGCCCTCAGGGTGTCCGGGATCCCGAAGAACGCACGGAAGTACAGCGAGGCGGTGTCGAGGAGCATCAGCGCGGAGCGGTCGGCCACCCGGCCAGTCAACCGCAAGCATCTCCGGGACCGGCGATGAGTTCCGCGATCCCCGGGAGTCTACCGAGGAGCGACCGGCGCGAGTAGCGTCGGACCGGACCGAGAGGAGCATGTCGATGGGTGGAGTACGCGTACTGGTGGGCACCCGCAAGGGCGCCTTCGTTCTGACCTCTGACGAGCGGCGCACGAGCTGGCAGGTCGACGGGCCGCACTTCGCCGGGTGGGAGATCTACCACGTCAAGGGCTCGCCGGTGGACCCCGATCGTGTCTACGCGTCGCAGACCAGCGGCTGGTTCGGGCAGGTCATCCAGCGCTCGGACGACGGCGCCGCGACCTGGCAGCAGGTCGGTGGCGACTTCACCTACGACGGAGTGCCCGGGGAGCACCAGTGGTACGACGGGTCGTTGCGGCCGTGGGAGTTCACCCGGGTCTGGCACCTGGAGCCGTCGCTGACTGACCCCGACACGGTGCTCGCCGGTGTGGAGGACGCCGCGTTGTTCAAGTCCACCGACGGCGGCGGGTCGTGGCAGGAGCTGTCCGGCCTGCGGCAGCACCGTACGGGTCCGTCCTGGCAGCCCGGAGCGGGCGGCATGTGCCTGCACACGGTGCTGGCGCACCCGACCGACGACCAGCGGATCTTCGTCGCCATCTCGGCGGCCGGCGCTTTCCGTACCGACGACGGCGGCACGACGTGGCTGCCGATCAACAAGGGACTGCGGTCGGGTGAGATCCCGGATGGCGACGCCGAGGTCGGGCACTGCGTGCACCGCATCGCGATGCACTCGTCCCGCCCGGACACCTTGTTCATGCAGAAGCACTGGGACGTGCTGCGCAGCGACGACGCCGGGGACTCCTGGCACGAGATCAGCGGCGACCTGCCGACCGACTTCGGCTTCACGATCGACGTGCACGCACACGAGCCGGAGACCGTTTACGTGGTCCCGATCAAGAGTGACTCGGAGCACT
>JBBSMN010000120.1:0-9135 GCA_038233135.1 Propionibacteriales bacterium | reverse complement strand
GAGGACCGTGGTGCCCGCACCGGACGTCCGGCACCAGCCCAAGCAGCGGGTCTTCGTGCACGTGGGGCCGCCCAAGACCGGCACGACGTACCTGCAGAGCGTGCTGTGGACCAACAAGCGTCCGCTGCGCCGTGCCGGCGTGCTCGTCCCAGGCAAGAGCGAGACGGCGCACTTCGCCGCAGCCGGCGACCTGCGCGGGCGGCAGCGACGCCGCGGCGGCAAGCCGTACGCCGGCAGCTGGGACCGGCTGGCCGCGGAGGCCCGCGAGTGGCCCGGCACGAGCGTCATCTCCTGCGAGTGGCTGGCCTTCTGCAACGAGGAGCAGGTGCGACGGGCGATGCGGTCGTTCGGCGATGCGCAGGTGCACGTGGTGCCGACGCTGCGCGACCTCGGGCGGGTGCTGCCCGCGGTGTGGCAGGAGCAGGTCAAGAACGGCAAGGACTTCACCATGCGGGACTTCCTCGACCAGCTTTTCAGCGCCGACGACGAGTACGGCAACCGGTTCTGGAGCGTGCACGACACCCGGCAGCTGGTGGGCCGTTGGGGTTTCGATCTGCCACCGGAGCGGTTGCACCCGGTCACGCTGCCGCGCTCCGGTGCTGCGCCGGACGAGCTGTGGCTGCGCTTCGGCTCGCTGTTCGTCGACGACCCGTCGGCCTTCGACACCAGCCAGGTGCGGGCCAACCCGGGGCTGGACCTGGCCGAGGCGGAGTTGTTGCGGCGCGTCAACACCGAGCTCGGCGGGCAGATGAAGAAGGCCGCGCACGGCGCGCTGATCAAGCAGTACCTGCACCGCGAGCTCACCCGGGAGAAGTCGGGTGGGCGGATCCGGCTCCCGGAAGGGGCACTGGCTGCGATTGCGGAGAAGGGCGACGAGGTCATCACCTGGCTGCAGGCATCCGGGTATGACGTCGCCGGTGACCCGGAGGACCTCCGGGTCGACACGACGATGCGTGAGACCTCCCTGCCGGAGGACTCCGCCGAGGACACGGTGGCACGGGCCGCGGTGCGGTCCATGGCGGCGCTGCTGCTCACAATGCAGGCCGACGGCGCCCACCGGCGCAAGGTGTGGAGGGGCACCCCCGGGCACGGCAAGCGCAGCAACGCCGCCGGACCGCCGGGTCACCGCGGACCTGGCGGCCACCACAGGTCGCCCGCGAGGGGCGGACGGTCCCATGTGCCGCCGGGCGGCTCCGGCGAGGGCGCCCGCTCAGTGCCGCGGCGGGTGCTTCTGCGTGCCCGGGGTGTGGCAGGCAGGGCGCGGCGTGCAGCCGGGCGGGCTCGCCGAGCGGTCAGCGGGGAGGCCTGAGCGGTCGTGGCCAGCACGACACCCCGGGCGGTGCTGCACGTCGGGGCGCCCAAGACCGGCACCACCTACCTGCAGGCTGTGCTGTGGCGCAACCGCGAGCAGCTGCGTGCTGCGGGCATCCTCTATCCGCTGACTCGCCAGGCCGAGCACTTCGCCGCCGCGCTCGACCTCCGCGAGATGTCCTGGGGTGGCCGGGTCGACGGCCCGTGGGTGGGGGCGTGGGCCCCGCTCGCCGACCGGATGCGCGCCTGGGAGGGGTCGGTGGTGCTGTCGAACGAGCTGCTCGGCGGGGTCACCCCGGAGCAGGCACGCACCGTCGCGGACGCGGCCGCCGGCCCGTCCGGTCGCGAGGTCCACGTCGTGTTCACCGCCCGTGACCTGGCCCGCCAGCTGCCGTCGGACTGGCAGGAGCACCTCAAGCACCGCCACGACATCACCCTGCCCGCCTTCGTCGGCGATCTGGTCAGTCTCGGGCTGGATGCGCCGGCCCCGTTCGGCGAGCTGTTCTGGGGGCTGCACGACGCGGAGCGGGTGCTGCGCACCTGGGGGACGGTCGTCCCGCCCGAGCAGCTGCACCTCGTAGCGCTGCCGCAGCAGGCCACGGGACCGCACGACCTGTGGGAGCGGTTCGCGGCGCCGGCGGCGCTGCCGCCGCTCACCCTCGACCTGGCGGTCGAGCCCCGCAACGTGTCGCTGGGTGTCGTGGAGGCCGAGTTCGTGCGCCGGCTCAACACCCAGCTCAAGGGGCGTCTGGCGCACCGGCACTACGATCCTCTTGTCCGCAAGGTGCTCGCCGAGGACGCCCTGGTGTCCAGCGAGCGCGCCCAGTCTCCGTCCGAGCGCCCGACGCTGCCGGCCGCGTACCAGCAGTGGGTCGAGCAGCGGTCGCGGCAGCTGATCGAGGCGGTCGAGCAGGCCGGCTACGACGTGTGCGGTGACCTCGCCGACCTGATGCCGGGCACCGCCCCCGGTGGTCGGCAGCCCGAGGATGTCGCCGCCGACGACCTGCTGCCCGTCGCTCTCGACGGGCTGGTGGGTGTGCTGCGCCGCCTCGGTGACGTGACCGACCAGGTGCGGGTGGTTCGCGAGCTGGAGCGTCGGCTCGCCGAGCGGGACGCCGAGGTGGCCGATCTCCGTGCCGACCGCGACTACTGGAGGGACGGCGGGGTGGCGCACCGGCTGGTGCGACTGAGCGACCGGCACGCCTGGATGATGCCCGCCCGCCGGGCGTACGTGGGCGGCAAACGGCTGCTGCGCCGGGGGGAGGGCGAGGCCGGTGCCGGCGACTGAGCCCACCCACGTGCCCACCGGCGCGCCCCGGGTCTACCTGCACGTCGGGGTCCCGAAGACCGGGACGACCTTCGTGCAGGACGTGCTGTGGAGGGGCCGCAGCCAGCTGGCACGAGCGGGGGTCTGCTATCCGCTGCGCCGACGTGGTGAGCACTTCGCCGCCACCATGGACGTCCGCCGGTCGAGCTGGGGTGGTCGCCGCAACCCGCAGTGGGAGGGCACCTGGCACCGGCTTGCGCAGACCGTCATCGACTCCGGGGCACAGACGTCGATCCTGTCCGGCGAGCTGCTCGCGGCAGCCGACAGCGACGCGGTGTCGCGGGCTGTCGATGAGTTCCCCGACCACGAGGTGCACGTGGTGCTCACCGTGCGCGACCTGGCCAGGCAGCTGGTCTCCGGCTGGCAGGAACAGGTCAAGCACCGGGTGTCGGTGCCCCTGGACGACTTCGTCGCTGGCTGCGTCGACGACTCGGCGGACGGAGAGCGCCCGCGCCGGCTCGCTGCAAACTTCTGGCAGCTGCACGACCTGCCCGACGTGGCCGGGCGCTGGGCGGAGGGGGTCCCGGCCGACCGGCTGCACCTGGTCATCGTCCCGCCGGCGGCTGCTGCCGCTGCTCCGGGTGCTCCGGGTGACGCACCGCGCGGCACGCTCTGGGAGCGGTTCGCCGCCGTCGTCGGCGTCGACCCCGCGCTCGGCGCGGTGGACACGGTCCGACCGAACACCTCGCTCGACGCCGCCTCCGCCGAGGTGCTGCGGCGCTACAACAGGACGCGAGCCACCGGTGTCTCCCAGCGCGACTACGACCAGGTCGTTCGCGTGCTCCTGGCTGAAAGGGTGCTTGCTGCCGCGGACGGTCCGCCCCTGCGGCTCGCGGCGCGGTTCGTCGACGTCGTGCACGCACGTGCGGCACGCATGGTCCGGGAGCTCGACCAGGCCGGCTACGACGTCGTCGGCGACCTGGACGACCTGATCCCGGACACCGAGGCGCTTAACGGCGCTCCTCAGCCGGTTGTCGGCGCCGCACAGCTGGCCGACGTGGCCGTGCACGCCAGCGCCGGCCTGGTCGCCGAGCTGGGACCGCTCGAGCGCAGGCTCAAGTCCCGGCACGATCGGGAGCAGGGCAGTGCCCGTCCCCCTGCCGGTCCAGCCGACCGGAGCCGGGGGCTGGCGGGTCCTCCACGACCCGCCGGCGACTCGGTGTCCGGCCCGCCCGGTCCGGTCTACCTGCATGTCGGGGCGCCGAAGACCGGGACGACGTTCCTGCAGCAGGTCATGTGGCGCAACCGCGGACCGCTGGCCGAGGCAGGGGTGCGCTTCACCCGCCGCCGCTACGCCGACCACTACCACGCCAGCATCGACCTGCGACGGGCCACGGCGGACGCGTCCGCCGCCGCCGGTGCCTGGGACCGGGTGGTCGCCGACACGCTCGACTGGCGCCAGACCTCGGTCATCTCCCACGAGCTGTTCGCCGCCGCACGTCCCGCAGACATCGACCGGGCACTGGAGTCGCTGGGCCGTGAGCGGGTGCACGTCGTCTACACGGTTCGGGACCTGTGGAGCCTGCTCGGCGCAGAGTGGCAGGAGTCGACCAAGCACGGTCGTGCCAACTCGTTCGACCAGTACCTCCGCGATGTGCTCGAGCGGGGGTCGGAGGGGCAGGTCGGCCGATGGTTCTGGTCCGTGCACGACCCCGTGGACGTGTTGGCGCGCTGGAGCCGCGGCCTGCCACCCGAGCGGGTGCACGTGGTCACCGTCCCGCCGGCCGGTGGTTCGCCGATCCTGCTGTGGGAGCGCTTCGCCGGCCTGCTCGGCGTCGACCCCGGTCTCGCGGTCACACCTGACCGGCGGGACAACCCGTCGCTCGGCGGCGCGGAGGTCACCTTCCTGCGGCATCTCAACGAGCGGCTGGGGGGTCGACGCCACGGCGTCCTCCCGCCCGGTGAGTACGCTCGGTTCGTCAAGACCCTGCTGGCCCAGGGCGTGCTCGCACAGCGCCCGGGCAAGACGACGTACGCCCCGCCGCCCGACTACTTCCCGCTGGCGAAGGATTTCGCCGAGCGTTGCACGAGTGGGTTGCGCGAGGCCGGCTACTCGGTGGTCGGCGACCTGGACGACCTGGTGCCGGCCACTCCGGGTCTGGTCAGACCGGACCCCGACCAGACGACACCCGAGGAGATCCTCGAGGTCGGGTTGGACGTGCTGAGCGGGCTGGTGGGCGAGGCGGTGCGGATGCGTGCGGCGCACGGCATCGGTTCGGACGCCGCCGCTCCGCGACGCCCGGCAGGCGACCAGCCCGAGCGCGCCGCACCACCGGCGCTCGGCCGCCGGCTCGGCCCCCGGCTCGTACGCAGGGCCGGTCGTCGGCTCGCTGCGGCGGTCCGGAGCAGGCGGGTCGCCATCAGCAGAGAGGACTCCACCCCATGACCGAGAAGGTCTACGTCCACGTCGGGCCGCACAAGACCGGGACGACGTACGTCCAGGGTCTGCTCATGGGCAACGCCGACCGGCTCGCCGACCAGGGTGTGCTCTTCCCGCGCCGGACGTTCCGCAACCAGGGTCGGGCACTGCGCGAGGTGCTCAAGCGCGGCAGCATGCCGGCGACGGGCGGTGACGTGTCCGGCTCGTGGGGCAAGCTGGCCCAGGAGATGGACCGGTGGGACGGTCGCGCGGCAGTCATGTCGCACGAGATGGTCGCCTCCGCCACCCCGCCGGAGATCAGGCGGCTGGTGGGGGCCCTGAAGGGCTACGACGTGCACGTCGTCTACACCGCACGCGATCTCACCCGGGTGGCGCCGGCCATGTGGCAGACGGGCCTGCGCAGCCGGCAGCCGTTCAGCTGGCAGCACTACGCCAACTCGCTGCGTGGCACCGCTGGCGACTTCGGGCCGTGGGGAGAGCGCTTCTGGACGAGCCAGGACGCTCCCGCGACGTTGGCTCGCTGGCGCAAGCACCTGCCCACCGAGAGCCTGCACGTGGTCACCGTGCCAAAACCGGGCAGCCCGCCGGAGCTGCTGTGGCAACGCTTCTGCACGGTGCTGGGGGTCGACCCGGCAGGTCACGACCTGCAGCCGCCCCGATCCAACCCGTCGTTGGGCACCGCCGAGGCAGAGCTGCTGCGCCAGGTCAACGAACGGCTCGCCGGTGCCGACCTCGACTCGAGCACCGCGCTGTTCTGGACCCGCTGGCTCGGCCGCAAGCTCGAGCAGCGCCCTGAGAAGCTGAAGTACACGCTGCCGCCTGAGGACTTCGACTGGCTCAGCGCTCGCTCCCGGCGAGTCGTCGACGGGCTCCAGGCGGGCGGCTACCCCGTCGTCGGGGACCTGGCCGACCTGCTGCCCGTACGAGGCGACCCCGAGCGCGACCGACACCCGTCGGACGCGCCGCAGGACGCGGTGCTCGATGTGGCCGTCGACGCCTTGCAGCACCTGGTACGCGAGCTGACCCTGCACGGGCGGGCCGCCAAGCCCGGCCAGGCGGACGGGTCCGGCGACGACGGCTAGCGGGCGCGCTCGATTGTGGCTGGCGGTTGCCCCACTGGTAGCGTGGGGTTGCCGTGCAACGGCCGCGGACTCAGAAGTGCCCGGGTGGACAGGCCCCGGCGCGCCGCGCAGCTGAGCATTCGAGAGGAGATCGCGTGTCGACCGACGTCGCGACCAAGAAGAAGATCATCGACGATTACGCCACGTCCGACGGCGACACGGGATCCCCTGAGGTGCAGGTCGCGTTGCTGACGCACCGCATCTCGCACCTGACCGAGCACCTCAAGGAGCACAAGCACGACCACCACAGTCGTCGTGGCCTGCTGCTGCTCGTCGGTCAGCGGCGTCGATTGGTCAACTACCTGCAGAAGGTCGAAATCGCCCGCTACCGGTCGCTGATCGAGCGACTCGGCCTGCGCCGCTGACCGACCGCACGACCCAAGACAACTCAACACCCGTCACTGCACGAGCTCGACCACCCAGGGCGTCACCCTGGCAGCCGGTCCTCGGTAGTGGCCCACGGGTGGCCGGGCGCCGGCACCAGCCGCGCGCCGACACCCCGGGGGCCTCGATCGATGACCGGTGCCGACGACACCGGGTTGGTCTGCTGGTGCACGAGCAGAGAGGGGCATCCACCGATGGAGCCCGAGATTCACACGACCGAGACCGTGATCGACAATGGTCGTCACGGCACCCGCACAGTCCGTTTCGAGACCGGCCAGCTGGCCCGCCAGGCGGGCGGAGCCGTCTCGGCCTACCTCGACGAGGACACGATGCTGCTGTCGACCACGACGGCCGGCAAGCACCCCAAGGAGAACCTCGACTTCTTCCCGCTGACGGTTGACGTCGAGGAGCGGATGTACGCCGCCGGCCGGATCCCCGGCTCGTTCTTCCGCCGCGAGGGGCGTCCCAGCGAGGACGCGATCCTCACCTGCCGCCTCATCGACCGCCCGCTGCGACCCACCTTCGGCAAGGGCCTGCGCAACGAGGTCCAGGTCGTCATCACCGTGCTGGCCCTCGACCCCGACCACCCCTACGACGTGCTCGCGATCAACGCCGCCTCGGCGTCGACGCAGATCTCAGGTTTGCCGTTCACCGGCCCGGTCGGTGCGACCCGCATCGCCCTCGTCGACGGCGACTGGGTGGCGTTCCCGACCCACAGCCAGCTCGAGAGCGCCGTGTTCGACATGGTCGTGGCTGGTCGCATCGCCGGTGAGCACGCTGACGGTGGCGCCGACGTCGCGATCATGATGGTCGAGGCCGAGTCCACCGAGAACACCTGGGAGCTGGTCCGAGGCGGCCGCCAGGCCCCCACCGAGGAGGTCGTCGCCGAGGGTCTCGAGCAGGCCAAGGCCTTCATCGCCCAGCTGTGCACCGCGCAGCGCGAGCTCGCCACCAAGGCTGCCAGGGAGGTTGCGGACTACCCCCGCTTCCTCGACTACGGCGACGACGTGTTCGCAGCTGTCGAGTCCGCGGTGCGCGACGACATCGCGCAGGCGGTCACGATCAGCGCCAAGGCCGACCGCGAGGCCCGCCTCGACGAGATCAAGGCGGCGTGCCTCGACCGGCTCGGCGCCGACTTCGAGGGCCGCGAGAAGGAGATCGGTGCGGCCATCCGCTCGGTCACCAAGCAGCAGGTCCGCGAGCGGGTGCTGCGCGACCAGGTCCGCATGGACGGGCGCGGGTTGACCGACATCCGGACGCTCGCTGCCGAGGTCGCGATCCTCCCGCGCGTGCACGGCTCGGCGCTCTTCGAGCGTGGCGAGACCCAGATCCTCGGTGTCACGACGCTCAACATGCTGGGTCTGGAGCAGAGGCTCGACACGTTGTCGCCCGAGACCAGCCGGCGCTACATGCACAACTACAACTTCCCGCCCTACTCGACCGGCGAGACCGGACGGGTGGGCTCGCCCAAGCGCCGCGAGGTCGGCCACGGCGCGCTGGCCGGACGGGCGCTGCTGCCGGTGCTGCCGACCCGCGAAGAGTTCCCATACGCCATCCGCCAGGTGTCGGAGGCGCTGAGCTCGAACGGCTCGACGTCGATGGGGTCGGTTTGCGCGTCCACCATGGCGCTGCTGAACGCCGGGGTGCCGCTGCGCGCGCCGGTCGCCGGCATCGCGATGGGCCTCATCTCCGACGAGGTCGATGGCGAGACTTCCTACGTCACGCTGACCGACATCCTCGGCTCCGAGGACGCGTTCGGTGACATGGACTTCAAGGTCGCCGGCACCCGCGAGTTCGTGACGGCGTTGCAGCTCGACACCAAGCTCGACGGCATCCCCGCCTCGGTGCTCGGTGCGGCCCTGCAGCAGGCTCGCGACGCCAGGATGACGATCCTCGACGTCATGAACGAGGCCATCGACTCACCCGACGAGATGAGCCAGTACGCCCCGCGCATCATCACCCTCAAGGTGCCGGTGGACAAGATCGGCGAGGTGATCGGGCCCAAGGGCAAGATCATCAATCAGATCCAGGACGACACCGGCGCCAAGATCTCCATCGAGGACGACGGCACGATCTATGTCGGCGCCGAGCAGGGTGACGCGGCGGAGGCCGCGCGGGCGATGATCAACGCGATCGCCAACCCGACGATGCCCGAGGTCGGCGAGCGCTACCTCGGCACGGTCGTCAAGACGACCACGTTCGGCGCGTTCGTGTCCTTGGTCCCCGGCAAGGACGGGTTGGTGCACATCTCCAAGCTGCGCTCGCTCGCCGGCGGGCAGCGCGTCGAGTCCGTCGACGACGTCGTGTCGGTCGGGCAGAAGCTGCAGGTGGAGATCGCCGAGATCGACGATCGCGGCAAGCTCTCCCTCCGGCCGGTCGTCGAGGAGGACGCCGACAGCGACGCTGAGAAGGCCGGGGCCCCGGTCGGGTGACCGACCTGCTCCCGGTGGACCAGCCGGTCGGCTCCACCCGCACGCTGCTGACGCCCGAGCCGGGTGGTCCGGTCCGCCGGACCGTCCTGCCGGGCGGCCTTCGGGTGATCACCGAACAGATGCCCGGTGTCCGTTCGGCCAGCCTCGGTGTCTGGGTGGGTGTCGGCTCGCGCGACGAGG
>JBBSMN010000119.1:0-9146 GCA_038233135.1 Propionibacteriales bacterium | reverse complement strand
GGGCCGATGTGCACGTTGCGGGCGCCCATGTCGTGGCTCATGTTGGAGGTGACGGCCTGGGTCTTGGAGATCTTCTTCGACTCCAGGCGGTCGCGCTCGAGCATGTTCTTGAAGTCCATGTTGCCACCGACGTTCAGTTGGAAGGTGCGGTCCAGCACGACGCCGCGGTCCTCGAACAGCTTGGCCAGCACCCGGTGGGTGATGGTCGCCCCCACCTGGCTCTTGATGTCGTCGCCGATGATCGGCACGCCGGCCTGCTCGAACTTCTCGGCCCAGCCGGGGTCGGAGGCGATGAAGACCGGCAGCGCGTTGACGAAGGCAACCCCGGCGTCGATCGCGCACTGTGCATAGAACTTGTCGGCGTTCTCGCTGCCGACCGGCAGGTACGACACGAGCACGTCGGCGCCGCTGTCGCGCAGCGTGGTGACGACGTCGACGGCCTCGGCGTCGGACTCCTCGATCGTCTCGCGGTAGTAGCGGCCAAGACCGTCGAGGGTGTGACCGCGCTGCACCGTGACGCCGGTCGGCGGCACCTCGCAGATGGCGATCGTGTTGTTCTCGCTGGCTCGAGTCGCCTCGGCCAGGTCGAAGCCGACCTTCTTCGCGTCGACGTCGAAGGCGGCGACGAACTCGATGTCGCCGACGTGATATTCGCCGAACTGCACGTGCATCAGCCCCGGGACGGTGCTGTCGGGGTCTGTCTGGGCGTAGTACTGCACGCCCTGGACCAGGGACGTCGCGCAGTTGCCCACACCCACGATCGCTACACGGACCTTGCCCATCAGGTTGTCTCCTTCGTCGAGGAACTGCGGTGTGTTCACGGGCGGGCACCGGGGGTGACGCCGGCCCGTTCGGTGTCGATGAGCTCGGTGAGCCAGTGCACCTCTCGCTCCGCCGACTCCACGCCGTGGCGGTGCAGCTCGAGCGCGTACGCGTCCTTGTGCTCCCGGCCGCGGGCGACGCACTCGCGGAACCGCTCCAGCCGCTCCTCGAGCCGACTGCGTCGGCCCTCCAGGATGCGGACGCGCGTACGCCCGTCCGCGCGGCCGAAGAATGCGAAGTGCACCCCGAAGATGTCGTCGTCCCACGACGACGGCCCACCCTCCGACACCAGCTGGTCGAAGCGCACCCTGCCGGCCGCGGTGATGGTGTAGACGATGCGGTTGCGAGAACCGCCTGCTCCCGCGCCGGCGCCCGTGGGCGTGTCCATGTGCAGGTGACCGGTGCGCGCCATCGCCTTGAGGCAGGGATACAGCGTGCCGTAGGACAGGACCCTGCCCCAGCCCAGCAGCGCGGTGACCTGCTTGCGCAGCTCGTAGCCGTGCAGGGGCGCATCGTGGAGCAGGCCGAGCACGGCCATCTCCAGTGCTGCGCCGCGTCGCGTCACGTGGCCGCACCTCTTCATCGTCGGGCCAACGAAGTAACCGCTGGGATGTATCGCCACGATACATCGGGCCGGGCGCAGACGGGTTGCAGGTAGCCTGTTCGGGCGCTGCGGGGGGCCGCGCGTTCGAGGACCGAGACGAGAGACGCGACGAGTGAGCCAGCAGCAGGGATCGAGAGCCGGCACGAGCCGGACCGGCAAGGGGGCGAAGAAGCGCGCACCGCTGTGGCGCCGCCTGCTCGGCTGGGTGGCGCTCACGCTGATGGGCGTGCTGATCCTGCTGCTGGGTGGGTTCCTGGTCGCGTACGCGATGGTCGACGTCCCTGACCCCAACAAGGACTTCCAGGCCGAGTCCAGCTTCGTCTACTACGCGGACGGCAAGACCGAGCTGGGGTCGTTCGCTGTTCAGAACCGGCAGACGGTCCCGCTGGACGAGATTCCCGCCAGCATGCAGCAGGCCGCGGTCGCTGCCGAGGACCGCACCTTCTACGCCAACGCGGGCATCGACATGAAGGGGATCGCCCGCGCCGCCTACAACAACCTGCGCGGCGAGAGCACCCAGGGTGCGTCCACGATCACCCAGCAGTACGTCAAGATCCTGTACCTCACCCAGGACCAGACCTACACCCGCAAGGCGAGGGAGGGCATCCTCGCCCTCAAGGTGCAGCGCGAGGTGTCCAAGGACGAGATCCTGGAGGGCTACCTCAACACCATCTACTTCGGCCGCGGCGCGTACGGCGTGCAGGCCGCGGCGGAGGCGTACTTCGACAAGGACATCGCCGACGTGTCGGTGGGTCAGGCCGCGTTGCTCGCCACCGTCCTCAACTCCCCTGGCTCGCTCGATCCGCGCACGGGCAAGCAGGCCAAGGCCGACGCGCTGGTGCGCTACCGCTACGTGCTGGACGGCATGGTCGAGCGTGGCGACCTCGACCAGTCCAAGGCCGAGC
This sequence comes from Propionibacteriales bacterium, assembly GCA_038233135.1. GTDB lineage: Bacteria > Actinomycetota > Actinomycetes > Propionibacteriales > Nocardioidaceae > JACCVL01. The sequence continues at coordinate 6,815 of JBBSMN010000119.1, read as the reverse complement.
GGCTCGCCCGCAAGCTGCCCAGGACCGTCCGCTCCACCGACGACGACAAGCTGGGCGGCCCGCAGGGCTTCCTGCTGGCCATGGTCCGCAAGGAACTGCGCAGCAACGGGTTCAGCGAGGCCGACGTGGACGCCGGTGGGCTGCAGATCACCACCACCTTCAGCAAGCCGGCGATGGACTCCGCCCTGGAGGCGGTGCGGGCGCAGGACCTGGGAAACCTCAAGCAGCTGCATGTCGCGCTTGCCTCGGTCGAGCCCGGATCCGGCAAGGTGCGGGCGGTCTACGGCGGTCCGGACTACGTCAAGAGCGACTTCAACTGGGCGCTTTCCGGCGGGCAGCCCGGCTCGTCGTTCAAGCCCTTTGCCCTGCTGGCCGCCCTGCGCGACGGCATCAGCCTGCGCGACACCTTCGACGGCAACTCCCCGTACGTCATCGACGGCACGGGTGACGACGTGGAGAACCAGGGTGACTCTGGCGGCGGCTCGTTCGGCTACGTGCCGTTGCTGTACGCCACGGTCGAGTCGATCAACACCGCGTACGTCGACCTCACCCTGTCGATGGTCGACGGCCCGCAGAAGGTGATCCGGGCAGCCGAGGCCGCCGGCATCCCCCGCTCGGCCACCAAGAAGCTGTCCCCCGTCCCGGTCGTGGCCCTGGGCTACGCGCCGGTGCCGACGATCGACATGGCCAACGCGTACGCCACGTTCGCGGCCGGCGGCAGGCGTGCCGACTGGCATGTGCTGGACAAGGTCGTCGACGCCGACGGGCAGGCCGTCTACCGGGCCAAAGCCGCGCCCGAGCGGGCGTTCTCCGCCGACATCGCGAGCGACGTGTCGTACGCCTTGCAGCAGGTCGTGCAGGAGGGCACCGGGACCAACGCGTCGACCGTGCGCTGCCCGGTTGCCGGCAAGACCGGCACTGCGACCGGGGAGAAGGGCGAGGTCACGTCGTCGTGGTTCGTCGGCTTCACGCCAACGCTGTCGACCGCGGTGATGTACGTCCGCGGAGACGGCAACGACGAGCTGGAGGGCTACCTGCCGACCTTCTACGGCGGTGAGTACCCCGCCCGCACGTTTGCCGCTTACATGCAGGGTGCGCTCGAGGGCACCAGGTGCGTCGACTTCCCGGAGCCGGCGTTCGTCACCACCACCACCACCACGACTCCGCCGCCGACGACGACCACCGCCACGGTGGCGCCGACGACGACCACCGCCACCACCCAGCCGTCGACCGCGGAGCCGTCCACGACCGAGCCGCCGACGGAGTCAACGACCGAACCAACGACCGAGCCGACGACGGAGCCGTCGAGCACGAAGCCGTCGACCACCAGGCCGTCGACCACCGAGCCGTCGACCACCGAGCCGTCGACCACCGAGCCGTCGACCACCGAGCCGTCCACGACGAAGCCGACGACGACGAAGCCGTCCACGACGAAGCCGACGACGACCCCGTCGCCCAGCTCGACGAAGCCGACGACGACCCCGTCGCCCAGCTCGACGAAGCCGACGACGACCCCGTCGCCCAGCTCGACGAAGCCGACGACGACGAAGCCGACGACCCAGCCCTCGACTTCCCAGTCTCCTGCCCAGCCGCCGACGACCCAGTCGCCGGCCCAGCCGTCGCCGCAGTCGCCGGCCAACGCCGCAGGCGCTGGGAGGTCCGGTGGTGGCCGCAGCTGACGGGGTGGTCGCGCCGTCGCGCGACGACGCCATCGTCACGGCGAGCAGCCAGGTGATCGGCGGCCCGGTGGGTGCGCACGCTCGTCCGCACCTCTGGTGGACCCCGCTGCGAGTCGTCCTCGCCCTGGTCCTGCTGAGCGGGCTGCTCAGCTGGGCGCACACAGCCCCTTGTCGCAACGGTGCCTGGTGGAGCGGCGCGTCGTACGCCGACCTCTGCTACAGCGACATCCCACTGTCGTACGTCAGCTCGGGCGCTGCCGAGAGCCTGCGGCCCTACAGCGACAGCGGCGGGCGCTATCCGCCGACCACCGATCCGGTGCCAGTGGCGGTGCTCACCTGGGCGACGTCGGGCACGGCCCGCGCGCTCACCGGCGGGCCGGACATCGGGGATCGCGCCGCCCTGCGGGTGGCACAGCTGGGCCGGGAATCACTGCTGCGGAGGGAGGCGCTGACCTACCACGCGGTCTACACGCTGGCGATGTTCGCTGCGATGCTGATGCTGGCAGCTTTGCTGGTGCGGCTGTCCGGGCGTCGCCCCTTCGACGCGGCCGCGTTCGCGGCGGCGCCGGTGCTGGTGCTGGCCGCCACCATCGGCTGGGACCTCGTGGGTGCCCTGCTCGCCGTCGCCGCCGTCGGCGCCTGGTCACGCGGTCGTCCGGTGGCCACCGGCGTGCTGCTCGGGACGGCGGTCGCGGTGGCCGTGTGGCCGATCGCCGTACTGGTGGCGATGCTGCCGCTGGCCGTGCGTGCAGCCCGCGTGCGGGCCTGGCTGCGGGTGCCGGCGGTGGCGGCCGGCTGCTGGGCGTTGTGGCAGCTGCCGGTGCTGCTGCTTGCTCCGAGCACCTGGTGGGAGACCGTCGATCACACGGTCGACGGCTCGGTCGGCTACGGGTCGCTGTGGCGGGTAGGCGCGGCGTACGGCGTCAGTGTCTCGGGCCCGGTGTTGGTGGGGGTGGTGGTGCTGGCGATGGTCCTCGTGGTGGTGGCGGTGCTGGGCCTTGCGCTGGGGTCACACCGCCGGCCACGACTGGCCCAGGTCGTGCTGTTGCTGCTGCTCGGCGGGCTGATGGTGTGGCCGGCCTACTCCCCCCAGTACGTGCTGTGGCTGCTGCCGTTCGCGGTGCTGGCGCGGCCGCGCTGGCGGGACCTGCTGGTCTGGCAGGCCGGCGAGCTGTTCTACTTCCTCGCGATCTGGTGGACGTTGTCTGGCGCGACGGCGGACGCGGGCGGTGACGACGTCTATGCGACGGCGATCCTCGTCCGGGTCGCCGCGGAGCTCCTGCTGGCCGGGGTGGTCGTGCGGGACATCGTGCGCCCCGAGCAGGACCCCGTGCGCGGTGACCTCGTCACCGACGACCCGGCCGCCGGGGTGCTGGCCGAGGAGCCGGTCGCCGCTCTCAGGCGAGCTCGACATGGTCGAAGTGCGTCGTGGTGAAGCGCACCGCGACGTCCAGCTCGTCACCGACCTCGGGCAGGGTGGCGCCGGCGGGGACGAAGACCAGGCTGACCTGCATGTGTGGTGGTTCGACGAACCAGCGCTGGCGGCCGTCGACCGAGAACGGCGACAGCGCCATCCCGGCTGCCTCGAGGCCGCCGCGGGCCATCGCGACCGCACGCTGGCGGGTGGACCCGGCCGTCGCCGGAGCCTCCAGCGCGACGCCTTGCGACGTGCCACCCGCGACGACGAGCACGTGGCCGGCCCGTGGCAGGCGACGCTGGCGGTAGCCGACCCGCTGGCCGCGCGCCACCGGGTGCCGGTCCAGCACGGTCGCCCCCACCCGCAGCGCACCCCGGTCGCCGAGCCACAGCTGTGTGCCGATGCGGGGGCGCACCCGCATCGCGGGCCGGCGAGCCCGCAGCCGGGTCACCTGGTGCGGGTCCAGGTGCGAGACCCACATCGTCGTCGTGTCCAGCCGGGACGCCTCCAGGACCGCGGCCCAGTGCTCGGCCTCCGGCTCGCGGTCGCCGACCAGCGGCAGGTGCACCGCGAGCCCTTCCAGCCGGAGTCGGCCCGCCCGCAGCAGGTCGGCGGCCGCGGCCAGGTCGTGCCGGGTCAGACCGTGTCGCGACATCGTGGTCAGCGCCTCGACCACCACCCGGGCCCCGGGTCGACGGGCACCGAGCTCGGCCAGGTCGTCGAGACGTCCGATCGTGTGCAGGACGCGGTCGTCGCCGATCGTGTCCGCGACGGCCAGGAACGGCCGCCACGGCGACAGCACGAGCACGTCGCCGTCGAAGCGGGACAGCAACCCCGGCACCTCCTCGTACATCCCGGCGGCGACCGTGTCCACACCGGCAGCAAGGCCGAGCCAGTCGGCGCGCCGGGCGAGGCTGGCCAGGCCGAACCCGTACCCGTTGCCCTTGGTGACCGGCACGATCCCCTGGCTGACAGCCTCGCCGTCCATCATCCCGTACGCCGCCGCGGTGCGGCGCAGGTGCCCGCGCCACCGCTCGCCGTCGATGTGCAGGGTCAGCGGCACCGGGTCACCGCCGCCGCAGGTAGAGCGTGAAGGCGCGGTAGAGCATCGTGTTGAGCGGCAGGTCCCACTCACCGGCGTACTCGACCGCCTGGCCGCCGGTGCCGACTTTGAACTGCACCAGCCCGACGTGCGAGTCGTCGGCGTCCAGCGTGTCGGTGATGCCGCGCAGGTCGTAGACGGTGGCGCCGGCGTCGCGGGCGTCGCGCATCATCTGCCACTGCACCGCGTTCGAGCCGCGCACGTCGCGCTTGGCGGTGGAGGAGGCACCGTAGGAGTACCACGCGTGCTCGCCGACCCGCACCATCGTGGTGGCTGCGACCAGGTCGGTCTCATGCTCGGCGAGGTAGAGCCGGATCCGGTCGGGGTCCTCGGCCGTCAGCGCGTCCCACATGAGCTGGAAGTACGCCATCGGGCGCGGGGTGAAGCCGTCCCGTGCGGCGGTCTCGGCGTACAGCGTGTGGAAAGCAGCCAGGTCGTCACGGCCACCGACCCGCACCTCGACGCCCTCCTTGGCGGCCTTCTTGATGTTGCGGCGCCACTGCTGGTTCATCTGTTTGAGCAGCGCGTCCTCGTCCCGGTCGGTCATCGGCACCTGGAAGACGTACTGTGGCTGGCCGGCGGTGAACCCGCCGCCGCCGGCGGTCTGCAGCCGCCAGCCGGCCGCTTGCAGCTGCTCGACGACAGCGCTGCCGGTGGCGTCGGAGGTGTCGGCCGGCACGTCCCCGAGGCGGCCGAGCGCTGGGTCGGCGACCGCCTTCTTGACCGTGCCGGCGTCCCAGCGGCGCACCGCGACCGGTGGGCCCATCCGTACTGCGAACGCCTTGCCCGCCTTCAGGTGCGCGACCATCGGGTCCAGCCAGGCGGCGAGGCCACCCGAGTGTGCGGCGCCCGCCCAGTCGATGACCGGGCCCTCGGGCAGGTACGCCAGCGTGCGCCCGAGCCTGGGCAGTGACCGGTGCAGCACCAGGGCTACCCCGACCAGCCGGTCCTCGGCGTACCAGCCGATCGACTCCGCGCGCCAGTCGGCCTTGACCCGCCCCCAGGCCGGGGTCTGCAGGAAGCTCGCGGACGGTAGCGACCGCAGGTGTGCCGCATGGGTGGCCGCATCGATCGGCCGGACGGCGAGGGCGGGGAAGGTCACGCGCAGCGAGGCTAGCGGAGCCGCGTCGGTCGGCCTCGCTGGACGGTCGATGATGTGTTGCGGGGGTTGGGGCCCTGCGGATGCATGATCCTTTGTGCGTCATGACCGGATCCGCGGGCCTCGGACGGGCTCAGAGCCGCTCGCGCAACCAGGCGATGTCGGTGCCCTGGCCGTCGGCACCGCCCGGCGTCTCGCAGACGACCGGGGCGACCGCGGCGCGTACGGCGGCAAGCAGGTCGTCGGCGTCGATCTGACCCTGCCCGATATTCGCGTGCCGGTCCGCGCCGGAGTCGAACGCGTCACGGCTGTCGTTGGCGTGCACCAGATCGATGCGGCCGGTGATGGCGCGAACCTGCTCAACCACCGACGACACCTCGATGCCACCGGCGTGCGCGTGGCAGGTGTCGAGGCAGAAGCCGACCCTGCCGGCGCCCACCGGGTCGCCCGCGGCGTCGCTGACCGCCTGCCACAGCCGCTCGATCCGCTCGAGCCGGCGCGCCATGGCGTTGTCGCCGCCGGCGGTGTTCTCAATGAGCAGCGGCACCGTCAGGTCGGCGCGCTCGACGCACTTGGTCCAGTTGTCGAAACCGACCTGCGGGTCGTCGCCGGCGAGCACGTGCCCGCCGTGCACGATCACCCCCAGCGCGCCGATCTCGGCCGCCAGGTCGACGGTCTGCTGCAGCAGCTTGCGGCTGGGGATGCGGATGCGGTTGTTGCTGGTGGCCACGTTCAGCACGTAGGGCGCGTGCACGTAGATGTCGACGCCGGCGGCCGAGGCGTCCGCGCGCAGACCCGCTGCGCCGCCCGCATAGGCGACGGTCGGCTTCTTCCAGCCTTGCGGGTCGCCGAGGAAGTGCTGCACCAGATCGGCCTGGCGGGCCGTCGCCTCGGCGAGCGGGTCGGTCTGGTCGACATGGGCTCCGAGGCGCGGCGTGCTGGCCATCTGCGCAGCCTAGGAGGCACCGCCGACAACGAGAAACCGTTGGCCTGGCTGTCACCTGCTGACGCTACTGTGACCGCGGGAACGGGGCGGTCGAGCGCACGGCCACCAGGGGAGGGAGACCTATGTCGCAGGAGACGACGTCCCGGCTGGAGACCGAGGGGACCTACGGCGCCGCGGCCAGCGCGCGCAACCTCAGCAAGGTCTATGGCAGCGGACAGACCGAGGTGCGCGCCCTGGACGACGTCTCGGTGGACTTCTGGCGGGGCCAGTTCACCGCCGTGATGGGCCCGTCCGGGTCGGGCAAGTCGACGCTCATGCACTGCATGGCCGCGCTCGACACCGCCACCAGCGGGTCGGTCTCCATCGGTGACACCACGCTCGAGGGCCTGTCGGACAAGGTGCTGACCGGGCTGCGGCGCGACCAGGTCGGGTTCGTCTTCCAGGCGTTCAACCTGGTGCCGACCCTCACCGCGCACGAGAACATCACGCTGCCGCTGTCGATAGCAGGCCGCAAGCCCGACCAGGACTGGTATGACACGGTGGTCGGCGCGGTCGGGCTCGGTGACCGGCTG
>JBBSMN010000118.1:0-9229 GCA_038233135.1 Propionibacteriales bacterium | reverse complement strand
GCGAGCAGGCGACGATGGTGGGCACCCCGGCCGCCTTGGCGGTGGCGATGCTCATCGCCGCGGACGAGATGTGCGCGTACCGCCCACCGGGGACGTAGCAGCCCGCGGCCGCCACCGGCAGGTGCCGCTGGCCTACCAGCAGGCCGGGGTGCAGCTCGAGCTCGAAGTCGACCAGGCTCTCGCGCTGCCGGTCGGCGAATGCCCGGACCTGACGGTGCGCGAAGACGATGTCGTCGCGCAGCGTGGTCGGCAGCGCGGCCTCGGCGGCACGGACCTGCTGCTCGTCGACGACGAACGACTCCGGGTCCCAGTCGTCCAGGCGGCGGGAGTAGGCCCGCAGCACCTGCTCGCCGCCCTGGTCGAGCTCCGCGAGCATCGCGGCGACCACGTCGCGGGTGTCCGGGTCCTCGCCGGCCGGTCGAGCACCCGCCTTCTTGAGGTACTCCACGGTCATCGGCTGGCGCCTTCCGATCGTGCCGGGGGCAGCCGGTCACCGATGTCGAGCACCGGCAGGTCGGCCGACAGCGTCTCCGGGTACTTGAGCCCGCAGCCGGTGTTCAGCAGCACCACCCGGTCGTCGGGGTCGAGCGCACCACGTTCGAGCAGCGCCGGCAGGGCCACCACGTTGGCGGCACCTTCGGGGCAGATGAACAGCCCCTCGCTGCGGGCGATGGTGCGCATGGCGTCGCGGATCGGTTCGTCGGACACCGCGACGGCGGTGCCGCCCGTGGCCCGGACGGCCGCCAGCACGAGGAAGTCGCCCAGTGCCTTCGGCACCCGGATGCCCTGGGCGACGGTCTGCGCGTCCGGCCACGGCTGCGAGGTGTCGGCACCGGCCTCGAAGGCGCGCACGATCGGTGCGCACCCTTCGGCCTGCACACAGATCAGCTTGGGCAGCGGGTCGTCGATCCAGCCCAGCTGCTGCATCTCGAGGAATGCCTTGTAGATGCCGATCAGCCCGACCCCGCCGCCGGTGGGGTAGACGATCGCATCGGGCAGGCGCCACCCGAGCTGCTCGGCGATCTCGTAGCCCATCACCTTCTTGCCCTCGATGCGGTACGGCTCCTTGAGCGTCGCCGCCTCGTACCAGCCGTGCTCGGGTGTCTGGGCGGCGATCATCGCGCCCGCGTCGGAGATTTGGCCGCGCACCATCGACGCGGTCGCGCCGGCAGCGTCGGCCTCCACGACCGACAGCGGCGGCGCGTCCGTCGGCATGCACAGCACGACCTCGATGCCCGCCCGGGCGCCGTAGCTGGCCCAGGCCCCGCCTGCGTTGCCGTTGGTGGGCATCGCGATGACCTTGACGCCCAGCTCCTTGGCCCGGGACACACCGGTCACGGCGCCGCGCGCCTTGAAGGTGCCGGTGGGGTTGAGCCCCTCGTCCTTGAGCATCAGGTGGGGGATGCCCACCTCGGCGCCCAGGGTCGACACCTCCAGCAGCGGGGTGACCGACTCGCCGAGCGACACCGCGTTGGCCGGGTCGCGCAGCGGCAGCACCTCGTGCAGCCGCCAGAAGTCGCTGTTCGAGCGGCCGGCCAGCACACCCGGGTCGAGCCGGGCGCCCGCGCGCTCCAGGTCGTAGCGCACCAGCAGCGGCGAGCCACACTCGCACAGGTGCGCGACCGCGTCGGCGTCGTAGCTGCGCTGGCAGCGCGCGCACTCGAGGTGGGTCATCGTCGTGTGCTCGGTCATGCCACCGCCTCCTCGAGGTTGTCGCGGATGACCCGGGCGATCAGGTCACAGTCGTCAAGGCTCAGGGCGAGCGGGATGCGCAGGTCGCACACCCGCGACAGCACGTCGCGGGCCCGCGGCGGGGCGGCCTGGTCGCCGAGATAGGTCCAGTGGTCTGGGGTGCTGGTGAAGCCGCGGGCGTCTGCCGCGCCGAACCACTTCACGTGCACGCCGGCCCGCCCGCAACCGTCGACGAACCGCTCGAAGCGCTCGGCCGGCAGCTCGGCGAGCGCGAACTGCAGCGAGCTGCCTACGTACGACTCCTCGGCCGGGCGCGCCGGCAGCCGCAGCCCGACGACGCCGCGCAGCCCGGCGACGACCCGGTCGTGGCGGGCGTTCCACGCGGCGACACGCTCGTCGAGCAGCGGCAGCTGCGGGCGCAGCACGGCCGCCGCGAGGTCGCTCAGCCGGCTGCTGAGGTTGGGCACGGTCCCGCGCAGCGCGGTGAACACCTCGACCGGCGGGCGGGCTCGGTGCTGCTCGTACAACATGTAGCTGCCCGACGCCAGGATCGCTCGAGCCGCCACCTCGTCGTCGTCGGTGACGAGCAACCCGCCCTCGCCGGCGTTGAGGTGCTTGAACGTCTGGGCGCTGAAGACCCCGACCGCACCGAACGTGCCGGAGGGGCGGTCCCGCCAGCGCGCGCCCAGCGAGTGCGCGCAGTCCTCGACCAGCAGCACGCCGTGGCGGCTGCAGATCTCGGTCACCGCGTCGAGGTCGGCGAGGTGGCCACGCATGTGGGACAGCAGCAGCACCCGCGCGCCCGCGGCGGCCTGGCGCTCCAGGTCGTCCAGGTCGATGACCAGGTCGGGGGTGATATCGACCAGCCGGGTCGTCGCCCCGGTGTGCTCGACCGCGCCAGGCACCGGAGCCAGTGTGAACGCGTTGAGCAGCACGGTGTCGCCGGGCCCGACACCGAGGCTGCGCAGGGCGAGGAACAGGCCGGCGCCGCCGGAGCTCACAGCAACGCAGTACCGGCGACCGACCAGGGCGGCGAACTCCTCTTCCAGCAACGCAGCCTCGTGCTCGGCGTCGCCGGTCTCGCCGTAGCGGAACAGCCGACCCGACCGCAGCAGCTCGACCGCCCGCTCGACGCCCGCCTCGGGCACCGGCTCGGGGGTGGTGAGGTCGACGTCGAGCCGCGGGTGGCTCGTCTTGGTCGTCACGGCAGCACCGACCAGGGCAGCCGACGCAATGCGTCCGCCACCTGCTGCCCCACCTCGGGCTCGTCCACCAGCGAGGCGGCGATGTTGTCCACGACCGAGCGCAGGTGCCCGATGCTGGCGGCGCGGGCTGCCGCCGCGTCGCCGGCTGCCAGCGCCGCGTGTGCCGCGGCGTGCTGGTCTGTCCACACGTGCGGCAGGACGGGCGCCGCCCACGCCTTCAGGCGTGCGGGCAGCAGTGGCAGGTCCATGGAGCGGTCGATGAGGCTCAGGGCGGTGGCGCGCAGGCTGCGGTTAGGACAGACCATCAGCAGTGCCCGGTGCACGAGCAGGTCGGTCTCGGCGTGCAGGTCGGGCTCGTCCACCGCGACGCTCATGCCGCGGATCAGGTCCGAGGCCTCCGCCAGGGCCTGCCGGTCCGGGTCGGCCGCGGCGACCGCCAGGGCGTACGGCTCGACCAGCAGGCGCGCCTCGAGCAGGTCGACGGCGTCGCGCGCCGTGCGCAGCTGGTGCTCGGGCGGCTTCGTCGCCTGGGGCGCGACCGGCCGCGGGTGCACGACGACCGAGCCGTAGCCGCGGCGCGACTCGACGTGCCCCGCGAACTGCAGGGCGGCGAGCGCCTCGCGCACCGAGGGGCGGCTGACACCGAACTGGCGGGCCAGCTCGACCTCGGTGGGCAGCCTGGTGCCCTCCGGATAGGCACCGGCACGGATGGCTTCGAGGATCTGGGTGCTGATCGACTGGCTCACCTGCGGCGCCCGGGTGAGGGCGTCGAACTGCATGGGTAGCACCCGCCTGTGAGGGAGATTGGTGTGGGCTACCGTCCTCTTTGCCAGGTTGCCTGTCAACCCCTGGGCGCAGATGAGGCGAATTCGTAACAACGGATGGCGAAACGGAGCGGTCCGGCTCCCGTCAGGCGACATGGTGGTCGACGGCGGACAGCACCGCGTCGACGCCGTGGGCCAGCTCGTCGAGCACCGCGCCGTCGGCGACCAGAGGGGGGGACAGCAGCAACATGGTGGCGCCGCGATCGTCGGGGCGGGTGATGAGCCCCGCCGCCCGCATGGCCGTGGGCATCACGTCGCGGACCAGCTCGCCGGACTGCTCCGAGGTCAGCTCGCGCCCGGACGCCCGGTCGGCCATCAGCTCGACGGCGTAGAAGAAGCCAGTGCCGCGCCACTCGCGCACGCACGGGTGCGCCTCGGTGAGCCGGTCGAGGAACCCCTGGAACCGCGGCTCGAGCGTGCGCACGTTGCCGAGCACGTCGTCTGCCCGCATGGCGTTCAGGTTGGCCGTGGCGACGGCGGTCGACACCGGGTGCGCACCCCAGGTGGCGCCGTGGGTGAACCCCCCGGCGTGCGGGGAGTCGAACAGCTGCTCAACCAGGCCCGACCGGACCAGCACCCCGCCGATGGGGGCGTAGCCCGAGGTGGCGCCCTTGGCGAAGGTCAGCAGGTCGGGCACGACGTCGTACTTGGCGCTGCCGAACCACTCCCCCAGCCGGCCGTACGCGCAGATCACCTCGTCGGCGACCAGCAAGATGCCGTACCGGTCGCAGATCGACCGCAGCTGCTGCCAGTAGCCCTCCGGCGGCACCAACGCGCCGCGCGAGTTCTGCACCGGCTCGGCGAAGACGGCGGCGATGGTCTCGGGGCCCTCGCGCTCGATGACGTCGACGATCGCGCGCACGCTGGGCAGGTCGGCGGCGCTGCCCCCCGGTGGCACCTGCTCGCCCAGGGTGTTCGGCACGTGGAAGACGCCGGGCACCAACGGCTCGAACGGGGTCCGGAACTTCTCGATCCCGGTCAGGGACAGCGCGCCCATCGTGGTGCCGTGATAGCTCATGTCCCGGGCGATCACCTTGGTGCGCTGCGGGTTGCCCTGGCTGCGGTGATACTGGCGCACGAACTTCAGCGCCGACTCGGCCGCCTCCGACCCGGAGCTGACGAAGAAGACGACGTCGAGGTCACCGGGTGCGAAGCCGGCGATGGTGGCGGCCGCCTCGGCCGCCGCCGGGTGGGCCGCCGACCAGTTCGGGGCGTACGCCAGCGTCTCCATCTGCTTGGTGGCCGCCGCGACGATGTCGCTGCGGCCGTGCCCGATGTTGACGCAGAACAGACCGGCCAGGCCGTCGAGGTAGGCCCGACCGCGGTCGTCGTAGACGTGGCAGCCGTCACCGCGCACGAGCACGGGCAGGTCGGGGTCGCGCCACGCCGCACCGCGGGTGAAGTGCGGCAGCAGGTGGCGCTGGGCGAGCGTCCGTACGTCGGTCTCGGTCATCGTCGGGTCACCTCTCCGTGCGCGCAGCGGCCCAGCCCGGTCAAGGGCTGTGCCACCACGATGGCGCATGCCGAAGGGTCCAGGAAGGTCCAGAAAGGCGGCATTTCCGAGGTACCAGCTGTCCCACCGCCGGTGACCGCCCCGGGCTCACTGGTCACCAACGACATGTTTCCGGGCAATTTCCTGTCGTTGGTGACCACAGATAGGGGGTTGACGTAGGGATCAGCCCAGCTGGTCGCGCACGGCGCCGGCCAGCTCGCGTACCCCGGGGGCGATCGCGTCCTGCTGGATCGCGGCGAACCCCAGCCGGAAGTGCCGACGGTGTCGGGCCGGCTCGGCGAAGTAGACGTCACCGGACTCGATCAGCACGCCGCGGTCTCGTGCCCTGCGGGCCAGGTCGACGCAGTCCAGCGCTGGCGGCCCGGTGACCCACACGCTGGCCCCGCCCGGCGGCGGGTCGAGCCCCCACCCGAGCTCGGCCTCGAGGGCCTCTCCCAGCAGCGTCCACTTGTGTCCCAGCTGGGTGCGGCGACGGCCCAGAGTGCGCTGGTACCCCCCGGAGGCGATGAACAGCGCCATCGCCCGCTGCAGATGACCGGCCGCGTGCCGGACGCGATAGCGGCGCTGGTTGCGCAGCTCGTCGACCAGCTCGGGCTCGGCCACCAGGTAGCCCAGCCGCAGCCCCGGCGCGAGGAACTTCGAGAACGTGCCGAGGTAGACCACCCGCTGGCTGGCGGGCAGTGCCTTCAACGCCTGCGTGGGGCTGCCCTGATAGCGCAGCTCGCTGTCGTAGTCGTCCTCGATCAACAGCGCGTCCGCGGCCTCGGCCAGCCCCAGCAACCGCCGTCGCCGGTCGATGGACAAGGTGACGTTGGTCGGGCTGTGGTGGCTGGGCGTGAGGTACAGCACCCGGGTGTCACCGAGGTCGGCCGGCGGCACCAGCCCGGCCTCGTCCACGGGGAAGGGCACCAGCGTGGCCCCCTCGCGCACGAACATCCGGCGGGCGTCCGGGTAGCCGGGGTCCTCGACCCCCACCCGGCTGCCCGGGGACACGATCGTGCTGGCAAGCAGGTCGAGGCCCTGCTGCGAGCCGAGGGTGATCAGCACCTGCCGCGAATCCACCTCGATGCCGCGGGCGGGCAGCACGTGCCGGCACACCGCCTCGACCAGCAGCGGATCGTCCTCGTCGACGCCGTCGCGCAGGCTGTGGTGCAGGTGCGGCGGCTCCATCGCCTCCCGCAGCGCGCGCAGCCAGGCCAGCCTCGGGAACGAGCCAACCTCGATCTGGCCGGCGACGAACGGGTACGGGTAGCGGTGCCAGTCGGCCGCCTTGAGGATCTGCGGCAGGTGCCGGTCCGGCCGGTGCCGCAGATGGTGCCTGCCAGTCGATCGGGGGGCCGGGCGGCTCGCTGGCGAGCCGGGACAGGTGGGCCAGCATGCCGGTGTTGACGAACAGTCCGCGCCGCGGACGCGACTCGATGTAGCCGCTGGCCAGCAGCTGCTGGTAGGCGCTGTTGACGGTGTTGCGCGACAGCCCGAGCTCGCGAGACAGCGCCCGCGAGCTCGGCAGCGGCCGGGCCGGGTCGAACGCCCCGGAGGCGATCTGGTGCTCGAGGGTACGGCTGAGCTGCACGTACAGGGGCTGGTCGGCCCCCCGCTCGATCGAGATCGGCGTGCGCCCCATCGGACCCTCCCGTCAGCCGTCCTTCTCGAGCCAGCCGCGGAACGCGTCGAGGTTGCGGGTGGACTCCCCCCGCGCCCGCCGCCACTCCCACTCGCGCCGGATCGAGCTGGCGAACCCCAGCTCGAGGATGGTGTTGAACGACTCGTCGGCGTAGGTTGCCACCGCGCCGAGCACCCGGTCCACCTCGTCGGCGGTCACCGCGTGCAGCGGCACCCGGCCGTCGAGGAAGATGTCGCCGACCGCGTCCACGGCGAACGCGACGGCGTACAGCCGCAGGTTGCGCTCGAGCAGCCAGCGGTAGACCGCCTCGTGGTTCTCGTCAGGCTGGCGGGCCACGAAGGCGTGCACGGCCAGCGCCTGGTCGCGCACCTCCAGCCGCACCGTCGTCTGCAGCTTGCGCTCGCCGGGGAGCACCACCTCGAACACCGCGGGGCCGTGCTCGACCACGTCGAGACCGGTCTCGGCCAGCGCGGCGCGTACGACGGCGGCGACCTGGTCGTGCAGCTGCTGTTGTTGGCTCACGAGCTCAGGTGCTCACGAGCTCAAGGCCAGCGGGGTGGCGGCGACCGGCGACAGCACCGTCCCGGCCCGGTAGACCTGGATGGTCTGCTCGGCGGTGCGGTCCCAGCTGAAACCGGCGGCGTGGCGCACGGCCGCCTGACCCATCTGGTCGAGCAGCCAGGGGTGGTCGAGCAGCCGCTCGAGCTGGTCGGCCCAGGTTCGGGGGTCGTGGCCGTCGACGAGCGCGCCGGAGACACCGTCGCCCACCGCCACCGACAGCCCGCCGACGTGCGCGGCGACGACCGGGGTGCCGCAGGCCTGGGCCTCCAGGGCGACCAGCCCGAACGACTCCGAGTACGACGGCACGCACACCAGCGTGGCCGCGGCGTACCAGCTGGCGAGCTCGTCGTGCCGGGCCGGCGCGACCATGCGGACCACGTCCGCGATGCCGAGCCGGCCGGCCAGTTTGCCCAGCGCGTCGGGATCGTCGGCGCCGCTGCCCGACGGGCCGCCGACGACCGGGACGACGAGACCGGTGCGCAGGTCGGGCCGGGTCTGCAGCAGCGCGGCAACCCCCCGCAGCAGCACGTCCGGGGCCTTGAGGGGCTGCAGCCGACCGACGAACAGCAGCACGCGGGCGTCGGCGCGCAGGCCGAGCCGGCGGCGGGCGGCAGCGCGGCCGCCCGTACGGGCCGTGCCGAAGACGTCGAGGTCGACACCGGGGTGCACGACCCGTACCCGCTCGGGCGGCGCATCGTAAAGTTCGACGAGCTGGCGCGCCTCGTCGGCGGTGTTGGCCACCAACACGTCGCTGGCGGCGACGACCTGCTCCTCACCGACCACCCGGGCCTGCGGCTCGGGGGCGTCGCCGACGGCCAGCGAGACGTTCTTGACCTTGGCCATGGTGTGCATGGCGTGCACGAGCGGGACGCCCCAGCGTTCGGCGAGCACCGAGCCGACCTGGCCGCTGAGCCAGTAGTGCGAGTGCACCAGGTCGTAGTGGCCGTGCGGGAAGGTCGCCTCGGTGCGCAGCACCTCACGCACGAACGGGCACATCTGGCCGGGCAGGTCGGCCTTGGCCAGGCCCTCGAACGGGCCGGCGACGACCGAGCGCACGGAGACTCCGGGCGCCACCTCGTGCACCGGGGGCGCGCTCGACGAGGTCGCCCGGGTGTAGACGTCGACCTCGATGCCGCGGGCGGCCAGGCGCCTGGACAGCTCGGCGACGTAGACGTTCATGCCGCCGGCGTCGCCGCTGCCCGGCTGCTCGACCGGCGAGGTGTGCAGCGACAACATGGCCACCCTGCGTACGGGTCGTCCGACTGCGTGCAGCACTGGTCCACGGCTCCTTGCTCAGGTGTGAACGTTCAACCGCAGCCGATCCTCTCCCATTCCTGGGTTGCTCGCCGCATCGGCCGGTGACCCGGCCGTCCCGGCCTGTGTCCCCGCCGTCCCGGCCGGTGTCCCCGCCGTCCCGGCCGGTGTCCCCGCCGCCCCGGCCGGTGTCCCCGCCACTCGGTGCCGGGAGCACCCCACCAGCCCGCACCCTGGTGCCGGCCGCACCGAGTGTCCCCAGGCGAGCGCGGCCGGTGGGCCCGGTCCCCTGGGCCGCTGACCCGGTTCCGCGCAGGCAACTGACCCGGTTCCGCGCAGGCAGCTGACCCGGCGAGCCCCGCCCCGCTCCCCCCGCCACCCAGCCCGGAGCCCCCCCCCCGCCCCGCCCGCCGACCACAGCCCACCCGCGACCGCCGCCTGCGCGGAACCGGGTCAGCGGCCCAGGGGACCGTGCCCACCGCCCGCGGTCGGCTGCGGGCACTCGGTGCTGCCGTCTCCAGGTTGCGGGCTGGTGGGGTGCTCCCGGCACCGAGTG
>JBBSMN010000117.1:0-9251 GCA_038233135.1 Propionibacteriales bacterium | reverse complement strand
TAGACGGTGTGCACCAGGTGGACCCGATCCTCGAAGCGGGCCAGCCGTTCGCGCGCGAGCTCGAGCGCCACCGGGTCGCGGTCGAGCCCGATCACCCGGGCGTGCGGGCAGTGCTCCAGCACCGACTCGGTGTGTCCCGCCAGCCCGATCGTGGCATCGACCAATACCGCACCGGGGCGGTCGAGGGCTGGACCGAGCAGCTGGACGACACGGTCCAGCAGCACCGGCTCGTGTTCCGTAGCGTCTGCGGCTGGTGGTGGCACGCCGACTCAGCCGACCAGCCGGACGAACAGCAACAGGGCCAGCGCCGTCGCGGTCGATGCCACGCACGAGAACGCCATGACCAGTGCGCCGTCGCGGACGTCTTCGCGGATGCGACGCACCGGCGGTGCGTCCTCAGTGTGCGGTGCACTCACGGTCTCGACCCCTCTGCCTCGGCTGATCTGCACTGGCTGACTGGCTGTTGGCTGACTGGCTGTTGGCTGACTGGCTGTTGGCTGACTGGCTGTTGGCTGACTGGCTGTGCCCGGGGCGACCGTTCGTGGGACCAGGTCTTCGCCCGCCACCCCGGAAAGCTGCCGTCTGACACCGGGGAAGGTGCGTCAGGGGGCAAAGAGGGAGGGCGAAGGCCTCGTCACACGACTCGCGGTCGATCGCTGGCCTCAGATCACACCGGGGACCACCTCGTCCTCCAGCTCGGAGAACGCCTGCTCCTGCGCCGCCATGAACTGCTCCCAGGCGCTCGAGTCCCAGACTTCGATCCGCGCGTTGGCGCCGATGACGGTGCAGTCCCGGCGCAGGCTCGCGTACGTCCGCAGCGCGGGTGGGATCGTCACGCGGCCCTGCCGGTCCGGGACCTCGTCGGTGGCGCCGGAGTAGAAGACCCGCAGGAAGTCACGGGTGCGCTTGTCGGTGACGGGTGCTGCCGCGAGCTGCTCGGTGGTGCGGGCGAAGTCTGCGCGAGGAAAGACGTACAGACAGCGGTCCTGCCCCTTGGTCATCACCAGGCCCTCCCCCAACGCCTCGCGGAACCTCGCCGGCAGCGTCAGCCGGCCCTTGTCGTCCAATCGAGGGGTGTGGGTGCCGAAGAACATGGCCCCACCTTTCCCTCGATCACCACTTTCCCCCACTGTACCCCACCCTCCCCCACCGTCAACCAAATCGCCGAGCCGGCGCCCCACGAATCCGCAGCCCGTACCCTGGGCGCACCCCCGGCTGTGCATGTGAAGATGAAACGAGAAGGCCACGACCAGGCGGCACCGCCGTCGCAGAGGAGACCCGGTGAGCGACAAGGACGCGCCCGGTGCTGGCCGGTCCGGCTCGGCGAGCGGTGACTTCGCCGCACTGACCGCCACCGTCTCCCGCCTGCAGGCCGCGATCGAGTCGGTGATCGAGGGCAAGTCCGAGGTGATCCGGTCGGCGCTGGCGGTGCTGTTCGCCGGCGGCCACCTGCTGATCGAGGACGTCCCCGGTGTCGGGAAGACGATGCTGAGCAAGACACTCGCCCGCGCCATCGACGGCACGGTGCGCCGGATCCAGTTCACACCCGACCTGCTGCCCAGTGACGTGACCGGGGTCTCCATCTTCAACCAGAACACCCGCGAGTTCGAGTTCCGACCCGGCGGGGTGTTCGCCAACATCGTGGTCGGCGACGAGATCAACCGGGCGTCACCCAAGACGCAGGCCGCCCTGCTGGAGTGCATGGAGGAGCGGCAGGTCACCGTCGACAACGCGACCTACCAGCTCGACGAGCCGTTCATGGTGATCGCGACGCAGAACCCGATCGAGATGGAGGGGACCTATCCCCTCCCGGAGGCGCAGCGCGACCGGTTCATGGCGCGGGTCTCGATGGGCTACCCCGCACCCACCGCCGAGCTAGCCATGCTGGCCGGGCACACCGGCCTCAGCCCGTTGGAGGAGGTCGAGCCCGTCACCAGTGCCGCGGAGGTGGCCAAGCTCATCGACGTCGTACGTGGGGTGCACGTGGCGCCCAGCGTCGGTCGGTACGCCGTGGACATCGCCGCGGCCACGAGGCGTTCTCCCGACCTGCGGCTCGGCGCGTCCCCGCGGGCGACCTTGCACCTGGTGCGTGCGGCCAAGGCCCGCGCTGCTCTCGAGCAGCGCGACTACGTCGTCCCTGACGACGTGCAGGGGCTCGTCTCGACTGTGCTGGCCCACCGGGTGCTGCTGTCGGCCGAGGCCGCCATGGGCGGGCGAACGGCCGAGCAAGTGCTCGGCGCAGTGCTGGCCGTGGTGCCCGCCCCGGTCGGACGAACTGCGAGAGGCTGAGCGCCGTGCGGGAGGCGCTGTCTGCACTCACCACCCGGGGGCGGGCGTTCCTCGCCGCGGGGGCCGCCACCGCCATCTGCTCGGTCCTGCTCGGCTACGACGCGCTGCTTCGTGTCGGGATCCTGGCGGCTGCGGTCCCGCTGCTGACCGCCGTGTTCGCCAGCCGGTCGCGCTACCGGCTGCGCGCCGACCGCCTCGTCAGCCCCGGCCGGGTGGCGGTCGGCGAGACAGCCACGGTCACCCTCGAGCTGGCGAACGAGGGGCGGATGCCGACCGGCCTGCTGCTGCTCGAGGACCGGGTTCCGTACGCGCTCGGGACCCGGCCACGTTTCGTCGTCGACCACATGGGGCGGCGCTGGTCCCGGGTGGTGTCCTACCCGGTGCGCTCCGACGGCCGCGGGCACTTCGAGGTCGGTCCGCTGTCCATCCGGGTCAGCGACCCGTTCGGCATGATCGAGCGGGTCCGGACGTTCAGCTCCACGAGCCGGCTCGTGGTGACACCGACGGTGCATCCGCTGCCCGCCCTGCGCACGGCCAGCGATGCGACCGGTGCCGGCGACCGGCGACCCCGCGCCTTCACGGTCGGCAGCGCCGAGGACGTGACCGTCCGCGACTACCGGCGCGGAGACGACCTGCGCCGGGTGCACTGGCCGAGCACGGCGCGCACCGGTGAGCTGATGGTGCGTCGCGAGGAGCAGCCGTGGCAGAGTCGGGCGACGGTCCTGCTCGACAGCAGGCTGATGGCCCACGAGGGCAACGGGCCCGGGTCGTCGCTGGAGTGGTCGGTGTCGGCCGCCGCGTCGGTCTCGGTCTTCCTCGCCCAGGCCGGCTTCGCCGTACGCCTGATCACCGACCGGCCCGACGTGGACGCCGCCACCTGGCACGACCACACCTCCAGCCCGCTCGCGCAGGCGGGGCCCGTGCTCGACCAGCTGGCGGCGCTTCGCCCCTCCGCCCAGCACCGGCTGGACGGTGCGGTGCAGGCGATCACCCGCCAACCCGGACTGCTGGTGGCCGTGCTCGGCCGGCTCAGCACGAGCGACGTGTCCGACCTGTCCCGGGCGTTGGCCCCGGGCAGCCGCGGACTGGCGCTCCTCCTCGACGCCGATGCGTGGCGGTCGGCCGCCGCGACCGTCGGCCCGACATCGGATCCCACCGCCCGGGTGCTGCCGACCCGGCAGGCGGCGCTGCACGCCAGCAGGCTTCGTACGGCCGGCTGGACCGTGGCCGTCGCCTCCTCCGGCGACGCGGTGCCGGCGGTCTGGCAGCGCCTGGGTGCACAACTGCACGGTCGCCGTGGTCAGGTCAGCTGGTCCGTCGACGCTGCCGGCTCCGAACCGCAGCCAGCAAGTGGGCGGTGAGCCAGCTATGACCGAGTCGTGGTCCAGCGTCGCGACGCTGACGCTGTGGGCGTGGCTAGCGTCGTTGGCCGCGTGCATCAGCCTGGCCCCGCTGGTCAGTCCCCGGGACTTCCTGCTGGCCGGGGCGGTCGCCGGACTTGCCGTCGCGGTCGTCGGCGCGATCTGCCGCAGGGCGCACCTGCCGGTCACGGTCATCGTGGTGGTCCAGCTGGTCACGTTGCTGGTGTGGGCCACCGTGTCCTACGCGGCCGAGGCCGCGCTGGCCGGCGTCATACCGACCCGCGAGTCGGTGGACGTCCTGGTCGGCCTGGTGCAGTCCGCCCTGGTCACCGCCGAGGAGTACGCACCTCCGGCGCCGGCCACGCGTGGCGTCGCGTCGTCCCTGGCGTTCGTGGTGGGCGGGATCGCCCTGCTGGTCGATCTGGTGGCGGTGTCCTGGCGGCGTCCTGCACTCGTCGGTCTGGTGTTCCTCGGCGTCTACATGGCGCCGGTCTCGCTGCTGGCCGGCGAGGTGCCAGTGCTGGCGTTCGCCCCGGGAGCGCTGGCGTTCGTCTTTCTGCTCGGCGCCGAGCAACGTGACCGGGTGACGCACTGGGGTCGCCAGATCAGCATCAGCGGGACGCTGCTGAGCCGGCGCGACCGGCAGCAGCTGACGGTCTCCACGTTGGTGCAGTCGGGCCGGCGAGTCGGTCTCGGCGCGGTGGCGCTGGCCGTTCTGCTCCCCGCCGTCATCCC
The DNA here is from genome assembly GCA_038233135.1 of Propionibacteriales bacterium. GTDB lineage: Bacteria > Actinomycetota > Actinomycetes > Propionibacteriales > Nocardioidaceae > JACCVL01. The sequence continues at coordinate 4,866 of JBBSMN010000117.1, read as the reverse complement.
CACGCTGCCTCGTACCTTCCTCGCCGACGGGCCGCTCACCGGCGGCGACAACGTGCGCGGCGGCGGGGACGGCGCGGTCGACCTGGAGAACCCGTTGCTCGACCTGCGCCGCAACCTGGGCGGACGCAGCGAGGACGTGCTCGTGCAGGTGACCACCACCGGCGAGATGCCCAAGTACCTGCGGATCGCTTCGCTGGACACGTTCACGGGCGACTCCTGGGAGCCCAGCGAGCGAGACTCCGACAACGCCACAGCGCTCGACGAGGTGCCGAACCCGCCACCGGGCCTGCTGAACCCGGTCGAACGGGACCGGGTCAGCAGCCAGATCAAGATCAGCGACTCGTTCAACACCACCTGGTTGCCCGCCCTGTACCCGCTCACCAGCGCCGAGGCTCCCGGCGACTGGGGGGTGGATGCTCGCGAGCTCGACATCTCCGCGCAAAACGACGATCTGGATGCGGCCGGCCTCCGCTATCGCACCATCTCGACCCTGGTGCTCCCGACCAGCACGGAGCTGGCCGGGACCGGACCACCCAGCAGCGACATGAAGCGCTACCTCGAGCTGCCGGACGAGGTCCCGGCGGTCGTCGAGCAGCTGGCCGAGACCGTGACCGCCCGGCAGCGTTCGCGCTACGAGCAGGCCAAAGCCCTGCAGGACTGGTTCCGCACCGAGGGGGACTTTGAGTACACCCTGGAGCCGGGCCCGGGAGACGGGCTGGAGACGATCGAGAACTTCCTCACCGAGGACCGGCGAGGCTACTGCGAGCAGTTCGCCGCCTCGATGGCACTGATGGCTCGCAGCCTCGGCATCCCGGCCCGCGTGGCCGTGGGCTTCTTGCGCCCGGAGCTTGTCGGCAACGACACCTGGGAGTTCCAGGGTGTCGACATGCACGCCTGGCCGGAGCTCTACTTCGAGGGCATCGGCTGGGTGCTGTTCGAGCCGACGCCCGCCGTTCGCACCGGGGCGGCACCCGACAGGGGCACCGGTCCGGGCGCGGAGCCCAGCCCCAGCCGCACCAAGCAGCCGCAACTGACCCGACCCACGCGCCAGGAAGAGCTGGTGGCGCCGCCACCCGATGCCGGTGACCCTGGTGGCGATGGTGCCGGCGGCGGGCGCGGACCGTGGTTAGCGGTCGGCGGGCTGCTGCTGGCCGCCGCCCTGGCCGTCGGCCCGCGGGCCGCGCGGACGTCCCGACGCCGGCGGCGGTGGCGCGCGGGCACGGCCGGCGTACCGGTCGCGGAGGTGGCCTGGCTTGAGCTGTGCGACACCGGTGTCGACCTCGGGGTCCCGGTCGACCAGCACTCGACCCTACGCACCTCCGGACGTGGGCTAAGGGCACGGCTCGACGACGACGCCGACGCCGTCACGGCGCTCAACCGGCTCGTGGTCGACGTCGAGAGATCCCGGTTCGCGCCGCCCAGGGCGGCCGGTGGACGCTCGGCGGCGGCGGGGCGCCGAGACGTCGAGGAGGTGGGTGCCCGGCTCGCCTCCGGTCGGTCGCCGAGGCAGCGCTGGCGCGCCAGATGGTTGCCAGTGTCGCTGCTGCCGCGCGGTGGTCGACGCCTGGCCCGACCAACGAGCGTCGCTCAGTTGCTGCGTACCGAGGAGCACCCAGCCAGGTGATCGACGGTGCGCCGAGGGTGTCTCGGGCAGCGGGGTGGATCGGGGAACTTCAGTTGCCGTCGTCGCGTCGGCGGCGCCAACGCTCTTCCATCCGGTCCATGAACGAGGACTGTCGGGGCGCCTTGGCCGTAGCCCGCGGTGTAGCCCGCAGCCCGGGACCTGATGGCTCAGCGGTGGGATCGTCGGCCACCTCGCCGCCTCGTCGCCACGCAGTCGCGAAGAAGTAGGCGCTCGCGAGCATCACGCAGAAGCCGACGACGCTCACCGGAGTCAACTTCAAGACGACACCGAACATCAGCACGGCGATGCCCACGACGAAGGCCAGAGCGGACACGATGACCGTGCGGCGAAGCCGCGCGCGCAGCGTGGAGCCGCGCAGGGCCGAGGCAAACTTGGGGTCCTCGGCGGCAAGCGCATGCTCCATCTGCTCGAGCAGACGCTGCTCCTCTTCGGAGAGTGGCACTGTCGATCCTCCTGCGTACGGTCTGACGTCGAGTGTAAGCAGGAGATCGCAGTCCCGAAAGATCTGACCGCAAACAAGGACCGTAGACCCGACCCGGGATTGCTGCGGACACGTCCCCGGCAGGGCAGGGCAGCGCGGCAGCGCGGTCAGGGCCGGTGGCTCCCGATCAACGTCGCCGATGCGACTGCGTGGGAGCCGAAACGGGCGGCGGCAAGGTCGATGGCCCGCTCGGCGTCGGCCCACCCGTACCGTCGGGCGCCCAGCTCGAGCTGTCGACAGCTGTCGGCCGCGGCCCGCAGCCCCTCCACACGGACGCCCACCAGCCGCAGCCGGGCGCGTTGAAGACCCAGCGCGTCGAACAGCTGCGACGCGGTCGCATAGATCTCCACCGCCACGTCGGTGGGATCGCGCAACGTACGCGAGCGGGTGATCGTCGTGAAGTCGGAGAACCGGATCCGGAGCGTGACCGTGCGGCCCACCACCGCACCGGCCCGGAGCCGCCCCGCCAGCTTGGCCGACAGCCTGAGCAGCTCGCGACGAATGGTCTCCGGGTCATCGGTATCGCGGGAGAAGGTCTCGTCGGCACCCATGCTGCGGTCCGGCTCGTCGGGTGATCGACGTGGGCTGACAACGGTGCGACCCGCACCCCACGACAGCGCGTGCAGATGGTTGGCGGTGCCGGCGCCAAGAGCACGGCGCAGCAGCGACAACGGGGTATGTGCGACGTCGCCCACCGTACGCAGGCCGAGCCGGTGCAGCTGTTCCGCGGTCACCTCCCCCACCCCCCACAGCTCGCCCACGTCGAGGGGGTGCAGGAAGGCGGTGGCCCGGTCGCGGGGCACCACCAGCAGACCGTCGGGCTTGGAGCGGCGAGAGGCAAGCTTTGCCAGGTCGGTGGTGGCTGCGACCCCGACCGAGCAGCTGATCTGCTGCTCGGCCGCGATCTGCGCCCGCAACCGTTCCCCGATGGCTGCCGGGCTGCCAAGCCTGCGACGTGCCCCGGAGACGTCCAGGAAGGCTTCGTCCAGTGACATCGCCTCGACCAGTGGCGTGACGGTGCGGAAGGTCTCCATCACCGCAGCGGACACCGCACCGAACAAGGCGAAGTCGGGGGCGATCACCACTGCCTGCGGGCAGAGCCGGCGGGCGCGCATGACCGGCATGGCCGATCGCACCCCGTGCACGCGGGCGGGGTAGTTGGCCGACAGCACCACACCCCGATGTCCCCCACCGACGATGACGGCGCGCCCGCGCAGATCGGGGCGCTCGCGCACGGTCACCGAGGCATAGAAGGCGTCCATGTCGACGTGCAGGATCGAGCAGCCGCTGTCCTCGACGGTTGCTCGGGTCATCGGAGGGCTCCGGCGGGTGCGACCCAGCCGTCGCCGCCGGTGCCGCCGTCGCCGCTGGTGCCGCCTGTGTCAGGTGCGGCGGGCGAGCAGGTGCAGCTGGCCGGCGACCGCGGCCAGCTCGGCGACGTCCGCAGCGGCCCGTTCGAGCGCGAGCAACGCAGCCGGCGCACCGGGCTCGGAGTCGACCAGAGCGCTGGGCACCAGATCGGTGAAGACCCGCACGGCGTGCACGGTCTGGAGGGTGAACACCGAGCCGTGCAGCAGCTGCACCGCCTCGTCGCGGGTGTAGCGGCGGGGTCCCTGGCGCAGCTCCCACCGCTCGGCGGACGTCTCGAGCATCGCCCGGGCCTGGTCGAAGTGGCCGGCCAGTGCCCGCGCCATGACGGTCGCCAACCGGTTGGCGAGCAGGATGCTGAGGATGCCGTCAGGTCGCAGCACACCGCTGATGGCGTCGAGCGCTGCAGTGGGGTCTTCGACGTACTCCAACACGCCGTGGCAGAGCACCACGTCGACCGACTCGGCCTCGACAAGGGTCGGCAGGTCGGCGGCGTCGCCTTGGAGGCCGTGCACCCGCCCGGCGACCCCGGCGTCGGTGGTCCGCCGGTCGAGAGCGGCCAACGCGTCGGGGCTGGGGTCGACGACGGTGACCACATGACCCAGCTCAGCCACCCGTACCGCGAACTCGCCGGTGCCCCCGCCGAGATCGACCACCCGGCCCTGGACGTCCGCACCGCTGTCGGGGCCACCGCTGGCGGCACGATCGGCGGCACTGTCGAGGCCGGCGAGCTCGGTCTGCAGCAGATCCCACACGACCGCCGTGCGCAGGGCGCTGCGTCGGTGCTCGACCACGAAGCTCCTCCAGACCGTAGGGACGGGCACAGCCTAGTGAGCAACCCGGACACCGGAGCGAGCCAGCAGTCCACGATCAGCCACCAGAGCTTCCCGGGCTGGAGTGCCACAGCTTGCGGGGCGCCGACTTGGCATCTGCACCGGCCGGCTTGACGTCAGCGTAGGGCGACTGGCGAAAGCCGCTGGGGTGGACCAGCACCCGCCGGCGCCCCATGCCGCCGGCGGAGTGCCGTTGGTCGTGGACGTCCGTGCCGAGATCAGGGGGCTGGGCGACGACCGGACGGGTCGAGCGACTCTGCGCGGCGCCGTGCACAGCCTGGTCGCCGGTGCTGAATCCCTCGGCGCCAAATCCCTCGGGAACCCGGACCAGCTCCGCGTGCACCGCCTCCAGTCCCGCTGCGCGCCACAGCGCGTCCAGCGTGGTGAGGTCCCAACAGCCGGTGGCGCGCAGGGAGACACCACGGGGTCCGGTGCGGCGCAGCTCGCCGCGCACCAGCAGGAGCCAGGAGTGGAAGACGGTCGCGGCGTACGGTCCCTGGACGTCCTCGAAGAACGTCGCGTCGACCGGGCCGGTGGTG
>JBBSMN010000116.1:0-9414 GCA_038233135.1 Propionibacteriales bacterium | reverse complement strand
GTAGTTCTGCAAGGTGACGGTCGCGAGCGTCTGGTACTCCTCGCGTACGCGGACGTCGTCCTTGGCCTCGATCGCCTGGTGCAGGCCCTCGTTGTAGCGGCGCCCCTCGAGGAGCCGGCCGGTGTGCTCGTCGACGATCAGCACCTCGCCGTCGATGACTACGTACTCCTTGTCACGCCGGAAGAGCTCTTTGGCCTTGATGGCGTTGTTCAGGAAGCTGATCAGCGGGGTGTTGACCGAGTCGTAGAGGTTGTCGATGCCGAGGTGGTCCTCGACCTTGTCGATGGCCGGCTCCAGCACCGACACGGTGCGCTTCTTCTCGTCGACCTCGTAGTCGACGTCGGCGCGCATCGTCGTGGCGATGGTGGCGAACTCGGCATACCACTTCACCTCGTCCTGCGTGGGGCCGGAGATGATCAGCGGCGTCCGTGCCTCGTCGATCAGAATGGAGTCGACCTCGTCGACGATGGCGTAGTAGTGGCCGCGCTGCACGCACTGGTCCAACGCGCCGGCCATGTTGTCGCGCAGGTAGTCGAACCCGAGCTCGGGGTTGGTGGCGTAAACGACGTCGCAGGCGTACGCATCTCGCCGCTGCTCGGGGGTCATGCCCGGCAGGATGGTGCCGACGCTCATGCCGAGGAAGTGGTAGATGCGCCCCATCCACTCGGCGTGGTACTTGGCCAGGTAGTCGTTGACGGTGACGATGTGCACGCCCCTGCCGGTGAGCGCGTTCAGGTAGACCGGCAGCGTCGCGACCAGGGTCTTGCCCTCGCCGGTCTTCATCTCGGCGATGTTGCCGAGGTGCAGCGCCGCCCCGCCCATCAGCTGCACGTCGAAGGGCCGCTGCCCCAAGACGCGCTGGGCCGCCTCGCGTGCGGTGGCGAACGCCTCGGGCATCAGCCGGTCGAGCGACTCGCCGTCGTCGTACCGAGCACGCAGCTCGTTGGTCTGGGACCGCAGCTCATCGTCGGTCATCGCCGTGTACTCGTCTTCGATCGCGTTGATCTGCTTGGCGATCGATTGGAGCCGACGAAGGATCTTGCCCTCGCCCATGCGAAGGATCTTGTCGATCAGTACGGGCACGGCGGCTTGACTCCTGTGGTGGCTGACGCGATGGCCCCGCCATGGTAGTCGGCACGGGAGACGGCTAACCCGAGCGCTCCGTCGAGGTTCCCCGCCGGAGCGACCGCCACGCCATCCAGGTCGAGCCACTCTGCCATCTCTCGAAGCTCGGCCGAGAGCGCGACGGCCGTTGCGGCGGGGGCGCCTGGCTCCACGTGCGCAGCAGCGACCCGCAGCAGCCGGGCCGGCCGGTCGGCTTTCAGGTCGACCCGGGCGACCAGCCGGTCGTCAAGCAGGAACGGCAGCACGTAGTAGCCGTGGACGCGCTGCGCGGCCGGCACGTAGATCTCGATGCGGTAGCGGAAGCCGAAGAGCGCCTCGGTGCGGGCACGCTCGAACACCAGCGGATCGAACGGGCTGAGCAGGGCGCGCGCCCGCACCCGGCGCGGGAGGTGCGCCTGGTGATGCAGGTAGGCGGGGCGGCCCCAGCCTTGGACCGTGACGGGCAGCAGCTCGCCGGCGTCCACCAGCTCGCGGACCGCCTGTCGCGCGGCCGCGACGGGCAGCCGGAAGTAGTCGCGCAGGCACGGCTCGGTGCTCACACCGTGCGCCTTGGCGGCCACCCGCACCAGAGTGCGGACGGCCTCGTCCTCGGTCGGGGTGGGTGCCGCCAGCACCGCCGGGGGCAGCACCCGGTCGGGCATGTCGTAGCGACGCTCGAAGGCGGCGTTGCGGCCGGCCGAGGTGACCTCGCCGGCGTAGAAGAGGTACTCCAGCGCCTGCTTGACCACCGACCAGTTCCAGCCCCAGCCGGACCTAAGGCGGGGGACATCGTGGTCGATCTGGCGCGCGGTGAGCGGACCCCGCTGACGCACCTCGTCCAGCACCCACTCGACCAGGGCAGGTTGCTCGCGGGCCACCCGAAGCGGCCCGCCCCACGCCTGGCTCGCGGCTCTGGCCATCCGGAAGCGCAGCGCGGGCTGCAGGTCCACGCGCACCAGGGACGCCTCGTGCGCCCAGTACTCGAAGGTGCGCCGCGGCGCCCGCGAGAACGACCGGTCGAGCAGCCCCCGGTCATAGCGGCCGATACGCGAGAACAGTGGCATGTAGTGCGCGCGGACGGCCACGTTGACCGAGTCGATCTGGAACAACCCCACCCGATCGAGCACGCGGGCCAGGTGGCGCGGCCCGGGCCCGCCGCCGGCTCTGGGGCGGCGGTCGGTGAACCCCTGGGCGGCGAGCGCCACCCGACGAGCCTGCGTGCGGGTGAGCCGCTCGGTCAGCATGCCAGCTCGAGCAGATGCGCCAGGTGCCGTTCGAGCGCGCTGGTGGTGTGGTCCGGTGCGGTCGACGACGGGTCCGGTCGGCTGCCGTGGCCAAGGGCGGGCGGTGGGGCATGGGCATAGGTGTGTCCGGTGGGCGTGGTCCAGCGCAGGTCGGGTGAGTGCGCCCGCAGATGGTCCAGGCCGTCACCCACCACGAGCGGGTCGAGGGCGTGCACGCGCCACCCGGGGTGGTCCTTGATCACGTGGGCCTGCTTGCCGAGACCCTGACCGTTGGCGGCCGTGGTGGGACCGCCGTCCTGGACCTCCCGGACGTGGTCGACGTCAACGATGCGGGTGCCGGACAACCGGCAGTCCTGATCGCGGAAGAGCTGGAACTGGCGCAGTCCGCCGGTGAAGAAGCGGGCTGTCGAGTCCATCGCCACCAGCCGACCGTCGACCGGGTCGCAGTACAGACTGCGCAGCGCAGGCAGGTCCGAGGACTCCACGACATCGTGGACGACCTCGGCGGCGACCGCGCCGTAGCCGCGCATCATCGCCGGCTGGTCGTCGAGGCCGAGCAGGGTCGACGCGCTCATCACCACCTGGATCTCACAACGCAGCGGCAGCCGCCTTGATGGCGGGTCGCGGACACGTCGGGCAAGCCATGCTCGGCGTCCGACGGGTCAGGTCGATCGTCGAAGCGGTGATCCCAGGCGGGGTCGTCCGACGCCGGGTCGGCGTCGCGGTCGGGGACCACCGGCGGTGGTTCCGACCAGGTCCACGGCTCCCAGCCGTCGACCGAGCGCCAGGTCACCGGCGACTCGGCTGGAGCAGGCTCGGTGGGCTCGGTGGGCTCGGTGGGCTCGACCATGCGAACGCCAGTGACCCACTCGACGAAGAGGTCGGCCCTGAGCTCGTCCAGGCTCCGCGGGTCGCCGTCGCGGCGCATCCCGCGGGCGGTGTGATCGAGGGCGGCGAAGACCCGCAAGCGCCTCCTCGGCGCGCAACGTGGCGAAGACTCCGGCGACCCGTCAGTCGGATCGCCGAGGCGGACCCCGCGCCGCCGACGGGCTGCTGCGGCTCGCCTGGCCGCGGCTTCAGGGTCGGCCGCAAGCACCCGCATCTCGGCGGCGCGGCCGAGCTGGCCGGGGGTGAGTCTGGCTCTGCTGGCGTCCCCGGCGAGCTGAGTGTCGACGAGCCGCCGCTGCTCGGGGTCGAGCACCTCCGTGAGGCCGGTGACCCGGCGCAGTCCCGCCATCGAGACGGCCCCGGTGCCGACCAGTGCCAGCAGCTCGGGGTGATCGAAAACGGCCCTGGTTGCGTCGACGATGCGGCACCCGGCAGAGATCGGCGACAGCTGGAGCGCGAGGGCGACCTCCTGCGCGGCGGTGCGGCCCTGCAGGTGGTCGGGAACCTGCTCGGCCCTGCCCTGTGCCAACCGCGCGCCGGCGAACGCCTCGAGGTCGCACGCCTGGGCTGCCTGGGCCGCCTGGGCCAACCGCTCCTGGGCAGCAACGCGGTCGACCAGCTCGGTGGGGGTCAGCGCAGCGGAGGGTCGGACCTGGCCGACCAGACCCTCGAGGGCCACCCGGTCACACCCGGTGGCCGCCGCGAAGGCATCGAGGACGCGTGCTGACATACCCGTATTCCAGCACTCGCCACCGACAGTCCTGCCAGCCAGCAGGCCCCAAAGCGAGAAGAGGCGCAGAAATCTGTCAAGCTCCTCGCCGTGAACGGCGCCGAGCGAAGCTACTGGGACTCGCAGGCTGCGAGCTTCGACGCCGAACCGGACCATGGTCTCGCCGACCCGGCGATCAGAACTGCGTGAGAACGCCTGCTGCTGCCCGCCCTCCCACAGCTATCGAGCACCGTCCTCGACATGGGCTGCGGCACCGGCAGCCTCGCCCTCCTGCTGACGCAGGCGGGACATCGCGTCCACGGCCTGGACGTCTCCGAACGGATGCTCGCCACAGCCAAGCGCAAGCTCAGCGAGGCGGGTGTCCTCGTACCGCTCCTTCGCGGTGACGCCGCCCAACCGCCGTACCGGGCCGGACAGTTCGACGTCGTCCTTGCCCGACATGTGTTGTGGGCGATGCCGGACCCCGACGCGGCGCTGAGCAGCTGGGTACGCCTCCTCGCACCCGGTGGCCGGCTGGTGCTGGTCGAAGGTCGGTGGTCGACCGGCAATGGAGCCAGCGCCGGGATTACTGCGGAACGCTGCCAAGACCTGGTGCGGCAGTGGCGCCGAGCGGTGATCCTCACCCGCCTGGTCGACCCGGCACTGTGGGCGGGTGTGTTGCTGACGACCGCTACCTGTTGGTCAGCGAAGACCGCTGACGATCACGGTACGTCGAGCAGCTTCTCGCGCACCGCGTACATCACCGCTTCAATGCGTGAGTGCATCTGCAGCTTCTCCAAGATGTTGCGCACGTGGTTCTTCACCGTGTTCTCGGTGATGAACAGCGTCTTCGCGATGTCCCGGTTGGTGCCACCGCGTGCCATCTGGCGCAACACCTCCAGCTCCCGGTCGGTGAGCCTCGGAGCGGTCAGAGTCGGCGTGTCCGCGCTCGCCATCTGCTTGAACTCGTCGAGCAGCTTGACCGCCATGGACGGGCTGATGAGCGACTGCCCGTCGGCGACGAGACGTACGGCTTCGACCACCACGTCGACCGAGGAGCTCTTGAGCAGGTAGCCCGACGCCCCGGACCTGATCGCCGCGTACAGGTCCGACTCCTCGTCGCTCGCGGTCAGCATGATGATGCGGACCGACGGCATGACCGACTTCAGCTCCGCGCAGGTGTCGATGCCGGAGCGCCCCGGCATGCGCACGTCGAGCAGGATCACCTCGGGGTCGGTCTGCAGCGCCACCTCCACGGCCTCATGCCCGTCGCCAGCCTCCCCCACGAGGTCGATGCCGTCGAAGGAGCCCATCAGCATGGTCAGCCCGCGCCGGAACAGCTCCTGGTCGTCGACCACCACGACCCGGGTGGGCTCAGTCCGAGCGTTCAACGGGTCAGACCTCGAGCCGGATCACGCCGTAGTCGTAGCCGCGCCGGCGATAAACCACACTCGGCAGCCTGCTGGCCCTGTCCACGAACAGGAAGAAGTCGTGGCCGACAAGCTCCATCTCGTAAAGGGCCTGGTCCAGTGTCATGGGAGCCGCGGTGTGGTGCTTCTCGCGGACCACGACGGGGCCGTCGCCGATCACGGTCAGCGGCCCGACCTGCCGTGGGACCGCCGGGTCGTCGTCCTCGTCGTTGCGGTCGGGCGCCGGCGGTGGTGCTGCGACGGCGGCGGCCGCGGCGAGCGAGACCGGTGCATGGTTGCCGTGATGGATCCGACGTCGGTCTGCCGCCTTGCGCAACCTGGCCTGCAGGCGCAGCATCGCACCGTCGAGTGCGGCCCTCTTGTCCTCGGCCGCCGCCTCGGCCCGGATCACGGGGCCGTGTGAGTGCACGGTGAGCTGGATCCGTACGGCCCGGTCGGCCTGCCGCGGGTTGCGCTCCTGGGTGACCTCCACATCGACGCGGTTCACCCGGTCGTCGTGCTTCTCCAACCTGGACAACTTCTCGGACACGTGTTGGCGGACCCGTTCGGACACCTCGCAGTGCCGGCTGCTGACGACGACCTCCACGGAGCAGACCTCCTCGAGTCGGGGGATCGACGCTATCTTCCCCGGCCGGTCGGCGAAAGTGCAGCGGCGGTTCGGTGCGCCGGGCGGCGACGGCGAGTGGCCGCGACCGTCGCCACCGCCCGCACCGGCCAGCCCGCCGCGAGCAGGACCCGCACCGACTCGTCGGCGGTCGCACCCGTGGTCAGGACGTCGTCCACCACGAGACGAACTGCTGCAGCACCCATCGTCGCCGGCACCGAGACGACCCGGAGCGCGCCGCGCAGGTTTGCGGCCCGGTCGGTCGCGGACAGTCCCGCCTGGTCACGCACCGTGCGGCCGTGGGCGAGCCGCCGGACGACGCGGACGTGCTGCCCGCGTCGGCGCAGCAACCTTGCCGCGGTGCGAGCCAGGTCGGCGACGGGATCCCGGCCGCGGCGCCGGACACTGGCACTCGGCGACGGCACCGGGACCAGCTCGACCGGTCCCGGCGCATCGCCGCCGACACCGAGGTCAGCGAGCAGCAGGTGCTCGACGACAGCGGCCAGCATGCGACCCAGCGGCTCACCCAGGTCCGCCCGGCCCTCGTCCTTGAAGGACACCACGAGTCGGCGGACGAGGTCGGCGTAGTCAGCCGCGGCGTACGGCGACACCCTCGCCACGGCCAATGTCGGCGGCGGCGGATCGGGCCAGCACAGGCCTGGCCGAGAGGGCAGACCGCGCTGGCAGCCCAGGCACAGCGCCGAGCCGGGTCGCCCACAACCCGCGCAGCGGGAGCCGAGGAACAGGTCGGCGGCGGCGGCCCGCCAACTGGCACTCACACCGGCAGTCTCGGTCATCCCGGCACGCCGCGGCGACGGTCGAGCAGCCGACTGTGGACAACCCGGTCTCAGTCGGGATGCCGTGGATGGGCGATCTCGTTGCTGTCGCCCAGGCGGGACCACTCGGAGTCGGTGTCGAGGACGTAGAGCCGACCGGTCCGAGTGCCCACCACCGTCTGCGCGGTGCTCACCCCGGCCGCAGCCAGCTCGTCGGCGCCCACCTGCGCCAGGAGCGCCTCGCCGGTCAACGTCCCCCCCTCAGCCCCCGACCCGTCGATCGCCAGCCGGTAGACCTGCGGCTTGAGTCGGGTGATCCGGGCCAGCACACCGACCTGTGCAGGCGTCGCCCAGCTGGGAGACGCCAGGTCGCGGAGGCCCGTCTGGCTGACCGGCACCGCGTACGCCTTGTCCAGCCGGCGCACCTGACGCCCGTCTCCCGCCCGCACCACCCGGGCGACCACGAGCACCGGGGCACGCACCCGGTCGGGGGCGGCGCCGCCACGGTACGGACCGCGCCATCGCTGCACCAGTGCCGCCACCCGGGCACCGTCGGGCGAGACCTCGAAGGAGCGGATGCCCGACCGGGCCAGCATGCCGATCGGGACCGGACGCGACTCGCCCTGGTCGGAGACGACCAGTCGCGACGTGTCCGAGTCTCGGTCCAGCACCCACAGCTGCCCGGCCCGGTCCCACTGCGGCTCGCGCAGCGGCCGGTGCGAGGCATCGACCTCGTACCAGGTCTGCACCTCGGTGCGATCGGCTGCGCTGTACGGGCCGGCGATCAACCGACGGCCGGCCACGGCGGCCGTCCGCTGCAGCGTGCGCTCGACGCTCACCTCACCGAGCGCCACCTCGTTGTGCCCCCACCACTGGCTGACCGGTGTGACCGCGTTGGCGTTGACGGCCACCAGGTCGCCGCGGCGCACGCCGTACAGCAGCGCGCGCGTGCGCGTCCCGGAAGGGTTGAACTGCTCCCACGACTCCGCGGTCTGGACCGAGCCGCTCCCGGAGACGTCGAGGTCGGCTCCGTCGACCTCCAGGCGTACGCCCACCAGGCCGGTGACCTGGGACAGCGTCCAGGTCAGCTGGGCGGCCAGCTGGGAGCGCTGGGTGTCGGACAGGTTCGCCGTGGCCTCACCGAGCCGCACCTCGGCCACCCCGTCCGAGCGCAGCGGCACCGAGAAGCCACCAACCGGGGCCGGGAGCGCGGTCTGCGCCTGACCCCGCAGCCAGGAGGTGGGACCGGCGAACAACCCCCGCACCAGCTGGGTCGGCAGCTGGTCGCCGAGCGGCATCCACACCGGGTCGGCGATGAGCACCTCCCCGGTGGGGTCGAAGAAGTACAGGTCGAACGGCCGGAAGTAGTCCTCGAAGAACTGGGCGCCGACCAACAGGGCGTCGGGTGGGTCCACGATGCGCCAGCCCGCACCTGTCTGCTGCACCCGCAGCGACGAGGTGGTCTGACCGGCTGTAGGCGGGACCGGCCGGAACACACCCCGCGCGGAGAGCTTGGACACCGGCTCGGTGCCCAGCTGCACCCGGCCGCCGTTCTTCGGCACCACCGTGGCGGTGGAGTAGACCTCGGTACCCCGCTCCGGAGCCCAGGTCTGTGCTGCCTTGTCGGTGAGGAACTCGCGAGCCACCTCGGTCGACAGCGGGAAGGCCTGCATGGCGGTGAGCCACCCGCGGACGACCTGCTCCGGGCTGGCCCCAGGCTCTGGCCCGGAGGGCACTACCTGAACCAGGAAGTCAGCCTCCGCCCCCCGGGGCGCCACCTCGCGCACCGGCCCCGACGACGGCACCGAGACGCAGCCGCCGAGGGCAAGGGCCGCCGCAAGCAGACCGACCAGTCCGAGCCGGCTCATGTCGGCACCGCCGTGCGGTACGCCCGGCCCACCCGCAGGTCGGTCGGGACCAGCGGGATCGGAGAGGTGCGCAGGTCGTCACCGGCGCGTCTGGGCACCGTGAGGCGGAACTGACTCCCCCGTCCGGGCTCGCCCCACGCCTGCAACCAGCCCCCGTGCAGCTGGGCGTCCTCAAGGGCGATCGCGAGGCCGAGGCCGGTGCCGCCACCTGCACGGGCCCGCGCAGGGTCGGCCCGCCAGAACCGGTTGAAGACCAACGTGTCCTCGCCGGGCCCCAGCCCGCGGCCGTGGTCGCGGACCGCGACGGCGGCGGCGTGGCCGTCCGCCGCGACGATCACCTCGACGCGGTTGCTGTCTGCATGGGCGACGGCGTTGGACACCAGGTTGCGCACGATCCGCTCGACCCGCCGGGGATCCACCTGCGCGCGGGCCTGCGGGCCGCGCACCACGACCCGCACCTCGACGCCCGCATGCTCGGCGAGAACGCGCTGCGCGGCGACCGCCTGGTGCGCCAGCTCGACGAGGTCGACGTCGCTCAGGTCCAGCTTGGCGGCGCCGGCGTCGAAGCGGCTGATCTCCAGCAGGTCGGTGAGCAGCGACTCGAAGCGATTCAGCTCGGCCTGCAACAGCTCGGCGGACCGGCCGGTCGCGGGGTCGAAGTCGCCGCGGGCGTCGTGCAGCACGTCGGCTGCCATCCGCACGGTCGTGAGGGGGGTGCGCAGCTCGTGCGACACGTCGGAGACGAACCGGTGCTGCATGCGCGACAGCTCCTCGAGCTGACGGATCTGGCG
>JBBSMN010000115.1:0-9485 GCA_038233135.1 Propionibacteriales bacterium | reverse complement strand
GGCAACGGCGTCGACCACGTCGTTGGAGAAGCGCAGCGCCCGCAGCCGCTTGCGGGTCATCTTCGCCCCCACCACGTCGTGGTGGTGGAACGTGACGGTGCCGTCCCCGGAGAAGCGCCTGGTGCGGGGTTTGCCGACGTCGTGCAGCAGGGCTGCCAGCCTGGCCACCAGGTCGGGGCCACCTCCGGGCAGCCGGTGCTCCAGCTGGATGGTCTGCTCGAGCACCGTCAGCGTGTGCTCGTAGACGTCCTTGTGCCGGTGGTGCTCGTCGCGTTCGAGCCGCAGCGCCGGCAGCTCCGGGAGCACCCGGTCAGCCAGGCCGGTCTGCACCAGCAGGGTCAAGCCCCGGCGGGGATCGTCGGAGCACACCAGCTTGACCAGCTCGTCACGCACCCGCTCGGCCGACACGACGGCAATGCGGTCGGCCATGTCGCGGATGGCCGCAACCACCTCGTCGGCGGCGGTGAAACCGAGCTGGGCGGCGAACCGGGCGGCGCGCAGCATCCGCAGCGGGTCGTCGGCGAACGACTGCTGGGCCGTCACGGGCGTTCGCAGGACCCCGACCGCCAGATCGGCCAGCCCGCCGTACGGGTCGACGAACGCTTGCGAAGGCAGCCGGACCGCCATCGCGTTCACGGTGAAATCGCGCCGCGACAGGGGTCCGCGCAACGTGTCGCGGTAGGCCACCTCGGGCTTGCGCGACGACGGGTCGTTGCGATCGGTGGGGTCGGTGGTGATCTCGATGCGCGCGTCGCCCTTGCGCGCGCCGATCGTGCCGAACGCGCGACCGACGTCCCACACGGCGTCGGCCCAGTCAGACAGCAGCGCCTCGGTCTGGTCAGGGGGTGCGGAGGTGGTGAGATCCCAGTCGCTGCCGAGGCGGCCGAGAAGCAGCGCGTCCCGCACCGGGCCACCGACCAGCGCCAGCTCGTTGCCGGCGTCGGCGAAGCGCTGCGCCAGCGGCTCGATGACGGGCGCCGTCCGCAACAGCTCGGCAACCGCGCGGCGCTGCAGGTCGCTGAGGTTGCCATCGGTGTCGGGCGTGGGCGCTTCGGGCACGGTGGGCCACAGTAGTCCCACACCCAGGGGGTGTCGTCCGCACGGCGCAGCGTTGCGCGACGGGGGCTCGGCGTCCCCGGTGCTCGCTTCTCCGGCCTCTACCATGACCGCGTGACCGCCGGACCTCCTCGGCGATGGTTGCGCGCCGTCGTGGCGGTCGCGTCCCTCGCCGCGCTCCTGTCTGCGGCGGGGGCCGTCTCGACACCGGCGTCCCTGCCCACCGCAACGGCAGCCGAGCCGGCCAACCCCCCCGAGCCCCTGGGAGTCACCCTCACCTCGGTGACGCCGTCGGCGCTGCGGCCAGGCCGACCCGTCCGCCTCGAGGGTCGCATCACCAACGTCGACGACCAGGACTGGCGGCAGGTGCAGGTCTACCTCGTGCTGTCCAAGAGCCCACTCACGACCCGAGACGAGCTGGCCGCGACCAACGACAGCCCGGCCGGGTCGTACTTCGGTGACCGGGTCGCCGACCTCGGCACCTTCGATCGGCTCGGTCGGCTGGCACCGGGCGAGGAGCGCCCGTTCCGGCTCCGCGTGCCGTGGTCCTCGCTGCCTCTGAGCCCGGCGCAGCCCGCACCCGGGGTCTACACCGCGGGCGCCCAGGTGCTCGCCACCAACATGGATGGCACCCGCGACCTGGCTGCACTCGGTCGCGCCCGGACGTACCTCCCGCTGGTCGACAAGGCGGCGGCCGCGCCGGTGCGCCTCGCGACCGTGTGGCGGATCGGCGCACAGGTGCTGCGGCGCCGCGACGGGACCTACGCCCGAACCGCCCGGCTCACCTCGTCCATGCAGCCCGGCGGTGCGCTGCGCCGAGTGGTGGATCTCGGCGCCGAGGCGAGCGCGTTCCCGCTCACGGTGGTCCCCGATCCTGCCGTCCTCGACGCGGCGAAGGACATCGGCAGCGGGCAGTACGGACCGCCGGGTGGTCTGGTGCAGCGGCTCGCAGCTGGCAGCCCGGCACCCGTCGACCCTGGCTCGGGCGGTGGAACAACGGGGGACGAGCAACCCGCACCGGTGGCCGCCGTGGCGGACTGGTCCGACGACGCCGCCGGGCTCGTGGCGATGCACCGGGGCTGGACCACGCCCTATGGGGAGCCGTCGGTCGACACCTTGGCCACCGTGGGCTCAGAATCGCTCGACGCCAGCATCTCCGATGCCACCACCGGTGCTCAGCGGCGCTTGCTCGATCGTCGCGCGCGCGTCCTGACCTTGCCGGACAACGGGGTCGTGTCGGCCGGCGGACTCGCTCAGATCGCAGCCGCCGAGTCGACGGGGTCGGCGGCGCTGGCGCCGCGCATGCTGCCGGGATGGGACGCCACGACCGACGGATCGACACAGCGGCTCAGCACCGACGGCGGCCCGTTGGACGTCGTCGTCGCCGACCCGACGCTGGCCAAGGGGGGGCCCACCCCGGGGGACACCCAGTCGGCACTGCAGGTGCGCCAGCGACTGCTCGCAGAGACCGCGCTGCTGGCCAGCAGCGCGGCTCCGGGCGGGACCAGACCGTCGGCCACGTTCGTAAGTCCCGACGGCTGGGATCCCGGCAAGGACTGGGACAGCGCCGCGTTCTTCGCCGGTCTGGACGTGCCCTGGCTCAAGCCCGTCACCCTGCGCGAACAGCTGGCCACTAGCCGTCCGTACGACGGGACGCCGGGGCTGTCCGACGGGACGCAGCTGGACGAGCTCGCCGATGTTGCCCCCGAGGAGACGACGGCAGCCGCGTTGCAGCTGCGGCGCCGGGTGCGGGTGCTGGCCGACCTCGTCGGCGGCGGCCGCGGCCTGCGGGTGTGGTACGCCTCGGCCGTGGCACTGGCGATCTCGGAGTCCACTCTGCGCGACCCCAACATCCAGCAGCGCCTGGTCCAGTCCGTGACCGACCGGGTCACCCGGCTGCTGCGCGGTGTGACCCTGACCGGCCCGTCGTTCGTCACGTTGTCGAGCTCCCGCGGGAGCTTCCCCCTGACCGTCACCAACGGGTTGGACCGCCGGATCAGCGTATCGGTGCGGGTGCTGACCAACCCGGCCGCGAGCACGTCGGGCATGACGCGGTTCACCAGCGACGAGCGCCTCACCGTCGGACCGGGCGAGCGCGACACCGTCGCCATCGAGGCCCGTGTGGCGCAGGCCGGTGTCACCTCGGCAGAGGCCTACGTGGTGACCACCCGGGGTCAGCGCTTCGGTGGGCCGCTGGCCGTCAGCCTGCGGACGAGCGTGGTGGGCGTGGTGATCTGGGCGATCCTCGGCGTCGCCTGCGCAGTTCTGGCGTTCGCCATCGCGCGCCGGCTGTGGCGCCGCACGCGCCGAGCCGCACCCTCGTGAGCGGGACGGACCGCAGCCGGCTGCTGTCCGCCGGGGCGGTGATGGCCGCCGGGACGGTGCTGTCGCGACTGACCGGCTTCGTCCGCGCAGCCCTGATCCTCGCCGTGCTCGGCAAGTCGCTCGACGCCGACCTGTTCACGACCGCGAACACGGTGCCCAACTCGCTCTACATCCTCGTCGCCGGGGGCGTCTTCAACGTGGTGCTGGTCCCCCAGCTGGTGCGGGCGATGCGCAACGACGCCGATGCTGGGGATGCGTTCGCCCAACGCGTCCTCAGCCTCGGCGCATTGGTCCTGGTCGGCGCCACCGCCGTGCTGGTCGCCGCGGTCCCCCTGATCGCCCGGCTGGCCTTCGACGGGGCGCTGTTCGAGCCGGCGCTGGCCACGCAGCGCCAGTCCGCCTACACGTTGATGTATTGGTGCATGCCGCAGGTCTTCTTCTACGGCGCGTTCGTCCTCATCGGCCAGATCCTCAACGCCCGCGAGCGCTTCGGCCCGATGATGTGGGCACCGATCGTCAACAACCTGCTCGCCTGCGCCGTCCTCGGCGGATATGCGGCGGCGTACGGGACCTCGGACGCCAGCGACGGCTTCACCGGGTGGCAGGAGGCAGTGCTCGGCGGCGGCGCCACGCTCGGCATCGTGGTGCAGACGATGGTCCTGGTCCCGTATGCGCGAGCGGCCGGCTTCCGCTTCCGCCTCCGGACCGACCTGCGCGGGGTCGGACTCGGCCATACCGTTCGGCTCGGTGCCTGGACGGTGGGCTTCGTCCTCGCCACCCAGGTGTCCTACTTCGTGATCACCCGACTGGCGACCGGCAGCTCCACCGAGGCAGCGCTCACCGGCGGCGAAGCCAGCGGGGTCGTGGCGTACCAGAGCGCCTTCCTGGTGTCGCAGGTGCCGCACGCCGTGATCACCGTGTCGCTGGTGACGGCCACGATGCCGATGCTGTCCCGGCTGGCTGCCGACGGCCGCCTGGACCAGGTCCGAGCGGAAACTCTGTCCACCCTCCGCCTCGTGCTGGTCGCCATCGCGCCCCTGGCCGCGGCCGCGGCGTGCCTGGGTGGGACGGTCGCTGCGGTGCTGTTCTCCTACGGCGCGCTGGACGGCAACACCCAGAGCCTGGGTGACACCGTGCAGGCGTTCGCCCCAGGCCTGCTGCTGTTCACCGTGCACTACTCGGTGTTGCGGGCGTTCTACGCACTCGAGGACACCCGGACGCCGTTCCTGCTCCAGCTGCTCGTCAGCGGGGTCAACATCAGCGCTGCGCTGCTTCTCACCCACGAC
This sequence comes from Propionibacteriales bacterium, assembly GCA_038233135.1. Lineage (GTDB taxonomy): Bacteria > Actinomycetota > Actinomycetes > Propionibacteriales > Nocardioidaceae > JACCVL01. Next base: position 4,818 of record JBBSMN010000115.1, on the reverse strand, counting down.
GCCCCCACCGGCGAGGTGGCCACCCGGCTGGCGCTGGCCTACGGCATCGCGTACCTGGTGGGCACCGCGACGTCCACGCTGGTCGTGGGCCGCAAGCTGGGCGGGGGCGGCCTCGTCGACGGCTCGGTGACGGGCTTCCTCGTCCGGCTGGGTGCCGCGTGCGGCGCGAGCGCGGTGTGCATGCTGGGCACGCTGGCGCTCCTCGCACGCCTCGGCGTGGAGGTGGGCGATGACTCCGGCGCGGTGACCGGGCTGGTCACCGCCGGTTCGATCGGCGTTGCGGCTTACCTGCTGGTCGCCCGCCTGCTTGGCGTGCACGAGGTGAGCCAGCTGCTGCGCGCGATCACCCGCCGGTGAGTGCCTCCGTGCTTGTCCGGCCCGCACCTTCTACCATGGGGCGCACCGGGCGGTGAGAAGCCCTGCGCGGCGAGACGAGGATGGACGAGGACGGGGTGCAGGTTCGGACGCTGAGCGCCGGCGCGCGGCTCGCTGGCCGATACCAGATCGAGGACCTCGTGGGAGAGACCCACCGGTCGCGGATGTGGCGCGCCCAAGACGACGTCTTGAACCGCTCCGTCAGCGTGCAGGTCGTGGGCAGCGACGATTCTGCGGCGGAGGGTTTCCTGGTCGCGGCACGTCGTTCAACCGCCGTGGACGACCCCCGCTTCCTCCGCGTCCTCGACGCCGCGCACGAGAACGGCTACGCCTACGTAGTGCGCGAGTGGGCATCGGGGGTGTCCCTGGACAACGTGCTCCGAGCCGGGCCGCTGTCGGCCACCCGTTCGATCTCGGTGGTGCGAGAGGTCGCCGAGGCCGTCGCCGGGGCGCACCGTGCCGGCATCCTGCATGGATGTCTCACCCCGGCTCGGATCCTCGTCACCCACAGCGGCGCCATCCGCGTCCTCGGGTTGGCCACCGACCAGGCCCTCCAGGATCCGACCGCCGACTCCACCGAGGACACGGCCGAGAATGTCGCCGGGAATGTCGCCGGGAATGTCGCCGCGTCGGTCGAGGACGGGGACCGAGAAGTCCGGGAACAGGCCGACACCGGCGCCTTGGGGGCTGTGCTCTACAGCTGCCTCGTGGGTCGCTGGCCGGGCGGGCGCGACATCGGGCTGCCGGCAGCACCCCGCGAGCACGGTCGGCTGCTGCGGCCGCGCCAGGTGCGGGCCGGGGTGGATCCCACAACCGACGCCGTGTGCGACCGGATCCTCGGCATCAGCCCACGAGCCGGTGATGCCCTGAACACTGCCGAGGAGGTGGCTCGCGAACTAGCCATGGTGGTCCCCTTCGACGAGGCCACCAGCTCGTTCGCAACCATGCCGGACGAGGACGACCAGACGGTGTCACGTGGCGGGCTGCCGACCGCGCCTGCAGCCGACGGACCACCGCCCGCGGTCAACAAGGTGCCACCGCCGCGGACCACGCAGCACGCTCCCGGCGCGACGCCGGCTCGCCCACCGCGCCGGCGGACGGGGGCCCGCGTGCTCGTGTGGGCGGCTATAGCACTGCTCGTCGGGCTCGTGGCGGTCATCACGGTTCTCCTGCTGCCGGCCGGCCTTCGCGGACCCAGCGGACCGGAGGGCTCCGGCGGAGGCACCGCCGCTGCCGAGGCCGCCGGACGAGAGCTCGACATCGCGAAGGTCGAGGACTTCGACCCGCTCGGCAACGGCACCGAGAACCCCGAGACCGTCGCCAACAGCATCGACGGCAACCCAGACACCACATGGACCACGGTCGGCTACTTCAGCGAGCTCAACCTGCAGAAGGCGGGTGTCGGCCTGCTCGTCGACCTCGGCAAGGCCGAGGACGTCAGCAAGGTCGATCTGCAGCTGCAAGGGCAACCGAGCTCCGTCGAGGTCCTTTCCGCTGGCGATGCCACCTCCCCGCCGACATCGGTGGACGAGCTGGACACGCTCGACCGGGTGGAAAGGGCCGGCACCTCGGTCTCGCTGCCGGTGCGACCGGCGGTCGAGACCCGCTACCTCGTCGTGTGGCTCACGTCCCTGCCCGAGGTCGAGACCGGCACCTGGAGGGGTTCCGTCGCCGAGATCAGCGTTCGAGGCTAACCCACGACGATGCACGACCCGGAGCCCGACGACCGCGTGCTCATGCAGCGCCATGTGGACGGCGACCCCGATGCCTTCGGCGCGATCGTGGCGCGCCACCGGGACCGGCTGTGGGCCGTCGCCCTGCGCACGCTGCACGACCCGGACGAGGCCGCCGACGCGCTACAAGACGCCCTGGTCTCCGCCTTCCGGCGCGCGGACAGCTATCGCGGCGACGCGGCGGTCACGACATGGCTGCACCGCATCGTGGTCAACGCCTGTCTTGACCGGGCCCGGCGGCAGGCGATCCGTCGGTCCGAGCCGTTGCCCGAGGACGACTCGGACCCGGTGGCCTCCGGCACCACACCACCGCGGACGGCAACGCAGCCGTCCGTCGAGTCGGCCGCGGAGGACATGGCCCGCCGCGACGCGGTGCTGGCGGCGTTGCGGACACTGTCCCCGGATCAGCGCGCCGCGCTGGTCCTTGTCGACATGGAGGGCTACTCCGTGAGCGAGGCCGCGCAGGTGCTGGACTGCGCCCCCGGCACCGTCAAGAGCCGCTGCTCGCGCGGACGGGCCAACCTGCTGCCCCTGCTCCATGCCTGGTCGTCCCTGCCGGGACCGGCCACCGTGACGGAACCGCTATCTCCGGGCGCGCGTCCTACCGAGGACGAGCCCGCCCGTACTTCCCGACCCGAGCAGGGGGTGACCTGATGCCCGACACGCGTGACCACGCGACCACCGAGCAGCTGGCCGACCTGCTCGCCGACGTGCTGCCGGCCGACCAAGAGGCAGACCTCGAGGCACACCTCGCGACGTGCGAGCGCTGCCGAGCCGAGCACGACGAGCTGGCCCACCTGCCGGCGATCCTGGCGTCGGCTCCGGTGCCGCCGATGCCGGCCGAGGTGGCCGCCCGGCTGGACGACACCTTGGCTGCGGAGTCGAAGCGCCGTGCCGTCCGTGGGGCCGGCGCATCGGTCTCCCGCCTCCAATCGGCGCGGCTGGCGTGGGCCGACCGAGCGCGGCCGTGGTTCGTCGGCGTGGCGGCAGCCGCGGCGGCCGTCGTGGCCGTGAGCGTGGTTGGCGACGTCTGGGTGCAGGGCGGTGACAGTCAGGATTCGAGCTCCACCGCCGGCGGCGCCGGGGGTTCGACAGCCGACCGGTCCGCCCCGGAGAACGCCCCGGAGAACGCCCTGCCAGGACGAGCCCTGAAGCAGCTGCCCGCGGTCGACTCGGCCAGCTTCGCCGCGGACGTCCGCGACCTCTACGACGTGCGTTCCGGCACGTTCAGCTCGGACGCGGCGGCAATACCCGACAAAGACGCCCGGGGCACCTCGGCACAGGCCGAGAGCCTGCTGGGCCGGCGAGTGGCGCGGGACTGCACCGCCCGCAGCCTGCGGGCGGCTGGGGTCGATGGCACCCTCGGCCCCCTGGTACGTCTCGACGGCGACCGGGTGGCCAGGCTGGTAGCCGTCGACACATCGCCGGGGCGCACTGGAGAGAACACCGTGGTGGCCTATTCGTGCACGAACGGCAAGCGCCTGGCCGCGGCCCCGGTCGGCGGTCGTCGCTGAACTCCGCTGAGCCTCTGCCCCGGAATCTCCGTCACCTAGGATGCGTTTCCCAGTTCAGACAGGGCACTCATCCATCGAGCGAGACGAGACGACCGTGAGCGACCAGACCACCGGCGGCACGGACACTGCCACCCGCGAGGTCGTGATCATCGGCTCGGGGCCGGCCGGCTACACCGCCGCGCTGTACAGCGCCCGGGCCCAGCTGAACCCGCTGGTCTTCGAGGGATCGGTGACTGCAGGTGGTGCCCTGATGACCACCACCGAGGTGGAGAACTACCCCGGCTTCCGCGACGCGATCATGGGTCCCGCGCTGATGGACGAGATGCGCGCCCAGGCCGAGCGTTTCGGAGCCGAGCTGGTGCCCGACGACGTCACCGGCGTCGACCTGGCGGGCGACGTCAAGATCGTCCGCACCAGCGACGGCACCGAGCATCGCGCCCGCACGGTGATCCTCGCGATGGGATCCGGCTATCGCAAGCTCGGGCTGCCCGACGAGGACCGGCTGTCCGGGCGCGGCGTCAGCTGGTGCGCCACCTGTGACGGCTTCTTCTTCCGCGAGCAGGAGATCGCCGTCGCGGGCGGCGGTGACACCGCCGTCGAGGAAGCGACCTTCCTGACGCGCTTTGCCACACACGTGACGCTGCTCGTGCGACGCGACGAGCTGCGAGCCAGCAAGATCATGGCGCAGCGTGCCATCGACGACCCCAAGATCCACATCGCGTGGAACTCTGCCGTCGATGAGATCCACGGGTCCGAGTCCATCACCGGGCTGACCGTGCGGGACACCGTCACCGGTGACACGAGGCAACTGGACGTGAGCGGGCTGTTCATCGCCATCGGCCACGATCCGCGCTCCGAGCTGGTCAAGGGTCAGGTGGACCTCGATGCCGAGGGATACGTCCTGGTCGACTCGCCCAGCACGTACACGAACCTGCCGGGGGTGTTCGCCGGCGGTGACCTGGTCGACCACCGGTTCCGCCAGGCGGTGACGGCTGCGGGCACCGGCTGCTCGGCCGCCATCGACGCCGAGCGCTGGCTGGCCGACCGCGACGCCGCCGGCTGACCAGGGAACACCACGACCCGCGGCACAGTTGTCCCACCCGTGAGCAACACTCATGACACACGTCCCGAACACCTTGAGGAGCATTCCGTGGCCAACACCCAGCCCGTCACCGACGCCGACTTCGCAACGACCG
>JBBSMN010000114.1:0-9491 GCA_038233135.1 Propionibacteriales bacterium | reverse complement strand
CGCCGCCTGCGGGGTGAGCTGTCGGGTTCGGGCGGAGGGTGCCCGGCCGTGGTCTCAGCATCTGTGGCTGGAGACCCGGCTTCACCCCGAGGCACCGAACTGGCCGGTGCCGAGGAGAATGGGTCCCCCACTCCCGCCCGGGTTGCCTCTCAGTCGGTGTGCTCGACGGGTGGGCGGGACTCGGCGGGCCCGCGAGCGAAGACGAAGCGGCCAACGTACAGGCCATCGGCGACGCCGTCACGCGGTACTACACAATGCTTGCGCAACGGCACGCAAGGCGTTCACATTGGCGCCGACGTCGAGGTGGAAGGAGCCAGGATGAGCGTCGAGGACGTCGAACAGACACTGCGCATGGTGGACGACGAGACCGCGGCCCTGCTGCGCACGGCGGCTGCCCTGTCCGACACCCAGTGCCGGGCGCCCAGCGGGTTGATCGGCTGGACCCGAGGCCATCTGCTGACCCACCTAGCCCGCAACGCCGACGCGCTCGTCAACTTGATGACGGGCTCCCGGACCGGCAACCCCCTCCCGATGTACCCCTCGCCGGACGCCCGGGACGACGACATCGAGGCCGGAGCGGGGCGGACCGCGGCCGAGCTGGTCGATGACCTGCGGGAGTCGGCCGCGCGATTCCAGGAGGCGACCGAGGCGCTCGGGTCCGCCGACGAGCACTGGCGGGCGGTGGTCGAGTGGCGTAAGGGCCGCCGCCGGCCGCTCTCCGACGTGCCCCGCGCCAGACTGACCGAGATCGGCCTGCACCACGCCGACCTGGACGTCGACCGGGGTCTGGGGGACCTGCCGGACCCGGTCGCCGACGCGATCATCGCCGAGTGTCACGCTCGCGCCCGTGGCCTTCCCGACGTGCCCGTATTCGAGGTCCGCGCGACCGACGGGCAGGCAACCAGCCAGACCTCGGCCGAGTCGGCACAGGTGACAGTGGCGGGTCCTCGTGCGGCGTTGCTCGGCTGGCTGAGTGGGCGTACCGACGGGTCCGGCCTGACCACGGCCGGTGCGCTCCCCGAGCTGCCGCCATGGAGCTGAGCGATCACCTCGCTGCGGGGAACCACGAGAGCCAGCAGACACCGAAAGGACACCGATGACCTACACCGGAGCAGTGCACGTCGGCGGACCACCCGACATCCGCGAGCTAACACACCTTCTGGTCACCAAGCTGGCGGTCGGCCGGATGGATAACAACGCCTACCTGCTGGCTTGCCGCGACACCGGTGAGCAGCTGCTCATCGACGCCGCCGATGAGCCCGAGCGGCTGCTCGAGCTCATCGGCGACAAGGGACTGGCGACGGTGGTGACCACGCACCGGCACGGTGACCACTGGCAGGCGCTGCCACTGGTGGTGGAGCGGACGGGAGCAGCCTGCGTGGCGGGCCGCGACGACGCGGCCCATCTGCCCGTCGACACCGACCGCGAGCTGGACGACGGGGACGAGGTGCGGGTGGGCGGCTGCACGCTGACGGTCCTGCACCTGGTCGGCCACACGCCAGGGTCCATCGCCCTCCGTTACGACGATCCGGCCGGGCATCCCCACGTGTTCACCGGGGACAGCCTGTTCCCGGGCGGTGTGGGCAAGACATCGGGGCCCGACGCCTTCGCCACCCTGATCGACGACGTGCAGGCCAAGCTCTTCGACGCGCTGCCGGACCCGACATGGATCTACCCCGGCCACGGCGACGACACGACCCTCGGGACCGAGCGCCCGCACCTCGAGGAGTGGCGCACACGGGGGTGGTGAACGCCGGTTCGGCTTTGCCACCGGACAATTCGGGCGCTAGGGTGTCGGGCTGGCCGGCGGGGGCCGAGCGGCCAACGACCCCGAGTGCCATCGAGGATCCGACCCATGCCCCCAGGCCGCAACGTCGAGCTCACGACGCCGCAGCACCGACGGTCGAGACCGGGTCGGCATCGCACCGTCGCAGTGTCCGGTGCGCAACGGTCACGGCGCACGACCCATCGGATGTCCGCCACCGGTCTGCTGGCAGCGGCGGGGCTCCTGCTGGTGGGCACCGGGGGCGTCCCCCTCGGCGGGACCGCCGCCGCCGAGGACCCGGCCACCGTGGATGCGGTAGTTGCCGGCGCGGTCGCTCCCAACGCAGGGGGGCGGGCCCATCCGGAGCGGCCGGCGCCCGAGCCGCCAGCAGCCGCCCGACTCGTCGACGACCGTGACAATGGGGGGCCCAGGCCCAGCCGCTCCGGAGGTCGGGAGCACCGAGAGCCGGACCGGTCCGACCGTGCTGGCGGCCCGGCGAACAGATCGGCTTCCGACCGGTGGGTGCTGCCGGTGGCGACGTACACCCTCAGCGCCGGATTCGGCGACTCCGGCTCCCTGTGGTCCAGCGGGTCCCACACCGGCCTCGACTTCGCCGCCCCGGACGGCACCCCCGTCCGATCGGTCGCCGCCGGCGTCGTCACCACCGCCGGCTATCACGCAAGGACGAGCTGGGCGGGCAACCGGGTGGTGGTACGCCTGGCGGGTGGGATGCACATCTGGTACGCCCACCAGCGCAGCGTCGCCGTCGCCGTCGGCGACCGCGTCCAACCGGGCCAGCTTGTCGGGCGGGTCGGGTCCACCGGCAACAGCTCCGGTCCGCACCTGCACCTGGAGGTGCAGGGGCGGACCACCTGCACCTGGAGGTGCAGGTCGCCGGGGAGCCGGTCGACCCCGAGCGGGTGCTCGGCCGCCACGGCTGGCCCCCTGAGCCGGTCAGACCAGGCCGCTGCCCTGCGACGCCTTGGACGGGTCCCGCTTGACCGCGACCAGGCTGGCCACCGCGGTGACGGCGAGGGAGAGCACGATCACCACCAGCGAGAGCGACGTCGGGATCTCCGGGATGTCGATCTTGTCCCCACCGTTGAGGAACGGCAGCTCGTTCTCGTGCAGCGCATGCAGGACGAGCTTGACGCCGATGAACGCCAGGATGGCCGCCAAGCCGTACGACAGGTAGATCAGCCGGTCGAGCAGCCCACCCAGCAGGAAGTACAGCTGGCGCAGGCCCATCAGCGCGAAGATGTTGGCGGTCAGCACCAGGTAGGCCTCGTTGGTGAGCCCGTAGATCGCCGGGATTGAGTCCAAAGCGAACAGGATGTCCGTCGAGCCCAGCGCGAGGATCACGATCAGCATCGGGGTCATGACCCGCTTGCCGTTCTCCCGCGCGAACGGCTTGACACCGTGCCACTCGTCGGTCGAGGGCACCCTGGCCTTGACCATCGAGATGACCCGGTTCTCCTGGTACTCGTCGTCGTCGTTGTGATGACGGACCAGCTGCACTGCGGTGTAGACCAAGAAGGCACCGAAGACGTAGAAGATCCACGAGATCTGGTTGATGGCGTATGCACCGACGCCGATGAAGATGCCGCGGAAGATGAGCGCCAGGATGATGCCGACCAGCAGGGCCTCCTGCTGGTACTTCCGCGGCACCTTCAGCGCACCCATGATGATGATGAACACGAAGAGGTTGTCCACCGACAGGGAGTACTCGGTGAGCCAGCCGGCAAAGAACTCACCGGCGTAGCGGGCCCCGTAGTCCAACCACACCCACACGCCGAACAGCGCGGCCAACGCGGTGTAGATCGAGATGGCGATCGTGCACTCGGTCATGCTGGGCTCGTGCGGGCGACGCCCGACGATGAGCACGTCGAACAACAGCACCGCGACCGTCACACCGATGGTGATCGACCAGGCGGTGGTCGAAACCTCCACAGGTGTACCTCCCGTTCTGGTGTGACGCGCCCCTGGCCCCGCTGCCGATCGTCCCAGGCGGCTCCGACGGTGGTGCGTCAGGGTGCGCGGCTGCCCCGCTGCTCCTCCTGCCGCACCAGCTCGTCACGGTCGCGCAGCCGTTCCAGCTGTCGCAGCGGACGGCTGAGCCGGTAGTTGCCGGCCAGCCGGTCGCTGTTACGGTCGACGAACCACCAGTAGCCGGCGGTGAAGGGGCAGGCATCCTGCCCGACCCGCTTCTTCGGGTCGTAGCGACAGCCGCCGCAGTAGTCGCTCATCTTGTGGATGTACGCCCCGCCGGAGGCGTACGGCTTGGTGGCCAGCACGCCACCGTCGGCGTGCTGGCTCATCCCGACGACGTTGGCCGACATCACCCAATCGTAGCCGTCGACGAACCGGGTCACGAACCACTCGGTGAGCTCGTCGGGGTCGTAGCCACGTTGCAGCGCCCAGTTGCCGAGCACCATCAGCCGCGGGATGTGGTGCACCCAGCCGCGGTCCCGCACGCCGGCGAGGACGTCGGACAGGCACGCCGCCCCGACGCCGTCCGCGTCCAGGTCCGCGAACCACCCCGGCAGCGGGCGCCGTGCGACGAGGTGGTTGTGGTCGCGGTAGTCGGGTCCCAGGTGCCAGTACAGCTGCCACACGTACTCCCGCCAGCCGACCACCTGGCGTACGAAGCCCTCCACCGACTCCAGCGGCGCGGTGCCCGCGCGGTACGCGTCGATGGCCGCCTCGACCACCTCGAGCGGGTGCAGCAGCCCGAGGTTCATCGGCGCCGACAACCGGCTGTGCGCCATCGCCCAGTCGCCGGCCATCATCGCGTCCTCGTACGGGCCGAAACAGGGCAGCTGGTGGGTGACGAAGTGCCGCAGTGCGGCCAGGGCCTCACGCCGGGTGGCCGCGAACAGGCGCGGCCCGTCGACGCCGACGGTCACCAGGCCGTCCGTACGGGTCCACCGGTCGAGGTCGGCACGAACCTCGGCGTCGATGTCGTCCTCGACCGGCTGGCAGGACGCCAGCGCGAGGCCCGTCTGGCCCCGCGGCGGTGAGTAGCGGTTGGCGGTGTCGTAGTTCCAGCGGCCGCCCTCCGGCCCATCGCCGTCGACGAGCAGGTCGAGGCGCCTGCGCTGCCAGCGGTAGAAGTCCTCCAGCCGCAAGACACGTCGCCCCCCGGCGTAGTCGGCGAACGCCGACCGGCTCAGGGTGAAGCCGGGGGTGGGCACGATCCGGGTCACCGCGCCGTCGGCGGCCAGGGCGCTGACCAGACCCTCCGCGGCTCGGGAGGTGGGCTCGCAGACCTCGACCGGCTCGCCGACCTGGGCCAAGGCCTGCCGGTAGGTGTCGGCGCGGACGAACACCGCCGATCCGAACAGCTCGCGGGCACGGTGGCGAAGTGCCGACAACACCAGGTGCAGCTTCTGCCGGTGGTAGGTGCGCCGGCGCAGCGCGGTGCGCGACTCCACCAGCAGCACCCCGCGGCTGTGCGCGGGCGAGAAGTGCGGCCCGAGCTGGTCGGCGAAGAGCCATCGCCGCGCTGCACCACCGTCGCCCACGGCCCCATTGTGGGCGGCGCCGCTGCCGAGCGCACCCACTGGCCGGTGCTGGACCGGCGCGTTGTTCTAGCGTGGCCGGTCATGGACTTCTCCGCGATCGTCGGCCAGGCAACCCGTCGCATCTCCCGCCAGCCCGTCGTGCTCGAGCTCAACCTGTCCCGGGGCCTGTTCGAGGTCGGCCCCTCCGACCCGGTGGCCGCGCTCCGGGGCCGGGGGGTGCCGACCCTGCGGGGCCTGGTGGAGCGGCTCGACCAGGCAAGCGAGGACCCGCACGTCGTGGGGCTCGTCGCTCAGGTGCCCGGCGACTCGCTCACCCCCGCCCAGGCCGACGAGCTGGCCGACGCGGTCGAGCGGTTCGCCGCCACCGGGCGTACAACGGTGGCGTGGACGGAGTCGTTCGGCGAGCTGGTGGCGGGCACCACGTCCTACCGGCTGGCGGTGGCGTTCGACACGATCTGGATGCAGCCCAGCGGCCAGCTCGGGCTGACCGGGGTGGCAGGACGCGGCCTGTTCCTGCGCGACCTGCTGGACCGGCTCGGGGTGGAGCCGCAGATCGGGCAGCGGCACGAGTACAAGAGCGCCGCCGACCTGTTCATGCGCGGCTCGATGTCCGACGCCCAGCGCGAGGCGCTTCAGCAGCTGACCGAGTCGGTGCTCACCACGGTCGTGACCACGGCGGCGCGCCGCCGGGGCCGTACGGTGCAGCAGGTCCGGGACGCGGTGGACGCCGCCCCCCTCGGCGCGCAGGACGCCGTCGACGCCGGGCTGGTGGACCGCCTCGGATACCGCGACGAGGTGTACGCGGACCTGCGTGAGCGGCTCGGCGACGACGGTCGGCTCACCTTGCGCTACGTGCAGCGCTGGTCCCCTAGCGCGCCCGCGCTGGCCCGCGGCCGGCTACGACGACGGGGCCGGCCCGTGGTCGCGTGCGTGTCGGTGCTGGGCGGCATCGGGCTGGGCCGCAGCGGCAACCGCCCGATGAGCGGGCCGAACGCCGGCTCCGACACGGTCTGCGCCGCCCTGCGCGAGGCCGGGCGACGCGACGACGTGTGTGCGGTGGTGCTGCGCGTGGTGAGTCCCGGCGGCTCGTACGTCGCCTCCGACGCCGTGCACCGGGAGGTGCTGCAGCTGCGGGCGAGCGGCCGGCCGGTGGTGGCCTCGATGGGCACGGTCGCCGCCTCGGGTGGCTACTTCGTGGCGATGCCGTGCGACGAGATCGTCGCCACCCCCAGCACCATCACCGGCTCGATCGGCGTGCTCGCCGGAAAGCTCGCGATCGGCGGCGCCCTGGGGCGGGTGGGCATCGGCGTGGAGCCGGTCGGCGCCGGTGAGCAGGCGACGATGTTCTCCACCGCGGTCCCGTTCAGCGACGAGCAGTGGCGGCGTCTCGACACCTGGCTGGACGAGGTCTACGACGACTTCACCCGCAAGGCGGCCGACGACCGCGGGCTCGCCTACGCCGACCTAGAGCCACTGGCCCGCGGGCGGGTCTGGACCGGCGCCGACGCCCTCGAGCGGGGGCTCGTCGACCGCCTCGGCGGCCTGCGCACGGCCGTCGACCGCGCCGCGCAACGGGCCGGGCACGACCTGGACGACGTGCGGCTGCACGCGCTGCCGCACCCCAACCCGCTGGAACGGCTCCGGCTGCCCGAGTCGAGCGAGTCGGCGGCGGCCGCGGCGCCGGTACGGGTGTTCGCCGTCGGCTCCGGCTCCGGCTCCGGTGGCTTGGGTGCCGGCTTTGGCCTTGCCGGCATAGGTCTGGAGGAGCTGCTAGTGCGCACCGGCCTGGTGGCCCGCGGGGTGCTTGCGCTGCCCCCGTACCTCGACCTGTCCTGACCTCCGCCGTCTCCCGCCCGGCTGGCCTGCCTGGCTCGCCCTGCCGGGCTTGTCCTGCTGGCTCGACGCCGCCACTTGGTGCAGAAAGCACCGTTGCAGCACCCCAACCGGTGCCAAACGCACCAAGTGAGCCGGGCGTGCGCTGAGTGGGCGGCGACACCCGTCACCAGCTCACGACACCAGCCGCGGCGTCGTCTTCAGGAGCTCCTTGGTGTAGTCGTGGCTGGGGTGGTTGAACAGCTGTTCGGTCGATGCGTTCTCCACGATGGCGCCTTCCTGGAGCACCGCGACCTGCTGCGCGACGTTGCGTACGAGCGCGATGTCGTGGGTGACGAACAGCAACGTGAGCCCCAGCTCGTGGCGGAACTCGTTGATCAGCCCCACCAGGTTGGCCTGCACCGAGACGTCGAGCGCACTGGTGATCTCGTCGCACACCAGCAGCCGGGGTTCGCTGATCAGCGCCCGCGCGACCGCCACCCGCTGCCGCTCCCCACCGGACAGCTGGTCGGGGTAGCGCCGGGCGTACCCGGACGACAGGTAGACCCGCTCGAGCATCTCGCCGACCCGGCGGTCCAGCTCCTCGCCGCGGACACCGCGCAGCACCCGCAACGGACGCCCAATCGAGTCGCCGATCGTGCGGCGAGGGTTCAGCGAGCTGTAGGGGTTCTGGAACACGTACGCGATCGCTGCTCGCGTCTCTCGATCGCGCTCGTGCGCACCGAACGGCAGCCGCTCGCCCGCGAACGACAGCTCGCCCTCGGCCTGGGTGTGCAGACCGGCGATGGTGCGGGCCAGCGTCGTCTTGCCGGAGCCGGACTCGCCGAGCAGCGCCACGCAGCTGCCCTGCGGCAGGTCCAGGGACAGCTCGTGCAGGACCGGTGTGCGGCCGTACCGCGCGGTGAGGCGGTCGATCCGCAGCAGCGGGTCGGAGTTGGTCTCGCCGCTACGCTGCCGGTCACCGACGTCGGCCGGCGCGACCTCGTCCGACCGGATGCAACGGGCCAGGTGCCTCGGGGCGACCTCCCGCAGCTCGGGCAGCCCGGTCGTGCACTCGTCCACGGCCAGGGTGCACCGAGGCGCGAACCGGCACCCGGCCGGCCGGCCGCTCGGGCTCGGCGCTCCACCGGGGATGCCCTTGAGCTCGCGGTCGCCCGACAGGTCGGGCACCGCCGCGACGAGACGCGAGGTGTACGGGTGGCGCGGCCGGCGCACCAGCTCGTCGGTCGCAGCCTGCTCGACGACACTCCCGGCGTACAGCACGGCCACCTCGTCGGCGATCCCGGCCACGACGGCGAGGTCGTGGCTGATGTAGAGCGCCGCGCAGCCGTGCTGCTTGGTCAGCCGGCGCACCGTGTCCAGCACCAGCGCCTGGGTCGTCACGTCCAGACCGGTCGTCGGCTCGTCCAGCACCACCAGTGCCGGCCAGGTGGCGAAGGCGATGGCGATGCACACCCGCTGCTGCTGGCCACCGGACAGCTGATGGGGATAGCGGCGGGTGAAGGCGTCGTCGGTCGGCAAACCAACCTCCTCGAACGCCTCGGTCACGCGCTGCGCCCGCTCCTGCGGACCGGACCCGTAGTCGTGGCAGTCGAGGACCTCGCGGACCTGTCGACCGACCCGCATCGCGGGATCGAGGGCCGTGGTCGGGTCCTGCGGTACGTACGTGACCCGTGAGCGCCGCCACCCGCGCAGCTGCGTCGCGCTGAGAGTGGTCAGGTCAGTGCCCTCGAGCCACACCGAGCCACCGACGATCTCCAGCCCCCGCCTGGCGCCGCCGAGCAGGGCCGTGCCGACGGTGGTCTTGCCGGAGCCGGACTCGCCCACCAGGCCCAGCACGGACCCTCCCGGCGCCGACAGGTCGACCCCCTCAACGACCGGGACACCGCCCGTCGTGGCCACCCGCAGGTCCTCGACGACCAGGCCGGAGGCGCTCATCCCCCAACCTCACGGTCGGTCCCCGCGGCCGCCCGGGCGATCCCGTCGGCGACCAGGTTGGTGCCGACGGTCAGCAGGCCGATCGCGATCACCGGCAGCAGGACCGCCCACGGCTGCACCGTGAAGCCGAGCCGGTTCTCGTTGATCATCAGGCCCCAGTCGGCCTGGTCAGCCTGCAGCCCCGACAGGCCGAGAAAGCCGAGCCCGGCCACCAGCGCCACCGAGTACGTCAACCGCAGCCCGGTCTCCACCATCAGCGGGCCGGTCACGTTGGGCAGCAGGTCCCCCAGCCGGACCGACCAGCGTCGCAGCCCCATCGACTCCGCCGAGCGCACGTAGTCCCGACCGGCGACGTCCAGCACGGCCGCCCGCATCACCCGCGCGACCCGCGGTGCATGCCCCGCGGCGACCGTCGCCACGACCGTCGACGG
>JBBSMN010000113.1:0-9525 GCA_038233135.1 Propionibacteriales bacterium | reverse complement strand
CGCGTGTCGCTCCTTCGCGCTTGTTCGCCCAGCCGTCGTCGGTGGGCACGGTGTGCACGTTCTTCTTGCCGGCCATGCTGCTCGTCTCCCTTGCGGTCCAGTCCCCGTTGCTAGGGGCACCCTCCAGCATGGCGGTGCAGTCAAGAGCTGGTCGCCGCGTTCACGAGCTCCAGACTCGGCGTTACAAGCGGAACCTCCCACGGGACCGACGCAGGCCAGCGCGCCTGCGTCTCTGGCCAGTCTCCGTTTAGCCCGTCCGGTGATGTGGTCCGGTGAAGGGGCCTTGTTCGGACGCGCCGCCGTGGCTACGAGGCGGGGCACATCGCCTACCTTGACGACGAGCCACTGATCGACCGATCTCGCCAAGCTGTCCCGCGGGCGCGTCGTCAATCCTCCCTGCATCTCGATAGATGCCTGTTGTCGATCGCCACGAACCCGTGCAGCGTTCACCGAGCGTGCCTGGAGGTGCGGAACGAGAGGACCGCGGCGCCAGCGGCGAGCAGGGTCACGAAGCTGCCAAGGCTCAGCACGGCCGTGGTGAGCCCGTAGATGGTGGCGACGAGGCCGGCGGCGATGGTGGGTAGCGAAGCCCCACCGTAGACGGCGACGAACAGCGCCGAGCCGACCTGGCCGCGCTGCTCGGTCGGACACTGCTCCAGCACGCCACCGATCCCCGAACGGAGCGTCACACCCACCACGGAGCCGGCAAGCAGTACGGCGACCAGCAGGATCGGCAGCGACCGGGCGAGGTCGGCTGCTGCCAGCAAGGCAGCGCAGAGCGGCAAAGCCGCCAGGGCCGCGGAGCTTGCGCGGCGGAACAGTCGTTCGGGCACGCTCAACTGGGTCAGTGCGGCGCTGGCGAACAACCCGGCCGTCACCAGACCCGCGACGAGCCCGCCGGGGTGGTTCGTCCGCTCCACCAGGATGGCTCCGGTCAGGGCGGTCAAGAACCCCAGTAGCGAGAACGCGGCGACCAGCGCAGCCGCGGTCACCCAGAACCGTGCCCGCACGACGCCGGGCACCCCCACCGGTCTCAGTCCCAGGCCCGCCCACCACCCACCTGTGGCTGGCACTGTCTCCGGGACCCGCAACACCGGCAACAGCACGACGACCGGGACCAGCATCACCAGCCCCACCAGGTATGGGGTGACCATGGGAGCCGGCAAGTATTGGGCGCACACCCCGGCCAGGGCGGTGCCTACCGCCTGGCCGCCGAGGTTGGCCACCACCGCCACCGCGGCGGCTCGGTGACCACGGCCGTGGCCGGCTAGCTCCGTCAGGTACGCGGTCCCCGAGCCCAGCACCAAGCCGGTGGACACCCCGGTCAGCGCCCGTCCCGCGTACAGACCGGCCACTGTCGGCGCGGCCAGCAGGACGACTTCACCGACCGCGGTCGTGGCCACCGCAATCACCAGCACGCGGCGACGACCAACACGGTCCGACAACCCGCCCGCCACTAGCAAGATGACCAGCACGACAACGGCGTAGACCCCGTAGACCGCGGTGACGTCCAGCGACGACATGCTGAGCCGCTCCTTGTAGAGCGGGTAGAGCGGCGTCGGCAGGCCGGTGGCGACCATCACCGCTAGGAACAGGTACCCGACCACCCGTTCGCCGCTCGCACTGGCCCCGACCACACCGCGCGTGGCTGTGCCGAGTGGCTCGGGCTGCTCATCCACCACTCGACCCTAGTGGCGCCGAAACGGGTGGAACCCAGTCGCTGAGCAACAACGATGCGGACAACGAGTCGAGCAACCGGTGGTACCGGTTGCCGGGCGCCCCACGGGAGTGGTCTCGGCGCGGCACAGCTGTCACGAGTGTGGTCGGCGTGCGGGCGCTGAAGGACCAGCTGAGCGCGTATCTCGGCCGGGTCAAGCGCGGCGAACAGATCATGGTCACCGAGCACGGCCGCCCGATCGCGACGTTGAGCCCGGTGGGGGCCGACGTTGACCGGATGACCGAGCCCTACCGGCCCGAGGCGGAGCGTCTATGGCTCGAGGCGGATTACGTGGTCTGCGCTGAGATCGGCTACGTGGAGGCACGGTCGGCGCTTGCCGCGGCCCGACGACGCGACCGTCTTGGCGAGAACGGCCTGTTGACCGCGAAGAGGCAGCTTGGTTTGCTCTGGGAGCAGGTGAGCGTCGTCGTCGTTGACGCCGCACTGGTGCGAACCGCGGGTGACGTGGCCGAGGTTGCGGGCCTGCGTGGCTATGCCGCCGTGCACCTGACAGCAGCTGGCGCGGCTCGGGCCCAGGTGCTGGCCAGCGCCGATCGGCAGCTGCTCGAGGCTGCGCGCCACCACGGCCTCAGCGTGGCGGGGCCCCGCTAGCCGCCGCATCTGCTGTGCCGATTCGATTCGTGCCAGCGCCAACAGGGCCTGCGTTGGCTCGACGCTGTCCGCATCCCTGCCTGGTCGGCTCAGAGGATGTGTCACCTCGATCGACTCGCCAGTCCACCACGGCTCGGCGTAACATCCGGGCATGACCCTGGACGAGCCCGTCACGTTGGCTCGCCCGTGGGTCGTGTTCGCCAACGCGGCGTGGCTTTCACTGCTGCTCGTGATCCCGCTGCTGCTGGCGAGCGAGGCCGGGCTCGCGGGCGGACCGGGCACGGCGCTGATCGGGGTCGCCTTCGCGCTGTTTATGGCGCTCGGGAGCCGGTACGCCGTCGTCACGGCCCGGGCGGTCGGCACACCGACTCCCACCTCTGCCGCCCCGGCGCCCACCCCCTCTTGGCGGATCCCCGACCCGGTCCACCACCCCGTGCGTCCCCGCGCTCCTGGGCTGGTCTGACGCTCGCCCCGGCGAGCAGACGACCACCGCCCCGACCAGCCCAGGAGCCCACATGTCCCTTCTCGATCCGCTCACCCATGCCCTGGCGGCGGTGCTCGCCGCCGCCCACACCGGCCTGACCGGGCTGGGCGCCGACCCGGCCTCCGGCCTCACCTGGCTACTCAGCATCGCCGTCGTCGTCGTGGTGGTGCGCACCATGCTGCTGCCCCTGACCGCCTACGGCGTCCGCCACACCCGTGCAGCCGGGCGGGCCCGCCCGCATCTGCAGCAGCTCGCTGACCGCTACCGCGGCCGCACCGACGCCGACAGCCTGCGCCGGCTGTCGGCCGAGCGGCGCCGCATCGCGGCCGAGCACGGCATGCCAAGGCTCGGCTTCCTGCCGCTGCTCGTCCAGCTGCCGATCTGGATCGCGCTCTGCCGGTTGGTCTCCGAGGTTGCCGGCGGCCAGACCGTCGGCGCGATGAGCGTCGCGCTCGTCGCCTCGCTGGGCGGCGCGGCAGTGTTCGGCGTGCGGCTGGCCGAGCGCGGCTACATCGGCAGCGGGGCGGCGCACCTGGCCGTGGTCGCCGGGTTCGCCCTCGGCACGGCTGCCTTGTCGTACGTGAGCCAGCGGCACTTCGTCTGGCCCAACACCGTCGTCGATGCGATGCCGTCGGCGGTGCTCCATGCCCAGCAGGTGCTGCCGGTCGTGTCGGCCGTCAGCCTGTTGGCTGTGGCCGGTGTGGTGCCCGTCGGACTGCTGGCGTACTGGGTCTG
The DNA here is from genome assembly GCA_038233135.1 of Propionibacteriales bacterium. Classification (GTDB taxonomy): domain Bacteria; phylum Actinomycetota; class Actinomycetes; order Propionibacteriales; family Nocardioidaceae; genus JACCVL01. The sequence goes on along the minus strand of JBBSMN010000113.1, from coordinate 5,977 downwards.
CAACGCGACGTGGACGCTCGCCCAGTCGGCGGTCGTCGCCCGGTGGTTCCCCACACCGGGCACGCCGGCCAGTATGCGCAGAGCGAGCCGCTGACACGAAGCCCTGGCGCCACAGCGCCACTCGACGGTGGTGAATGCGGGCCCTCATCGCGGGACGTGACGAAACCAGGTGGTCCGGTCGAGCGGGTCGAGGCCGGTGCGTCGCCGCGACGGCGGGGGGCCTGCGGTGACCGGGGCGTGGTGGTGCAGCGCAGTGACGAGCACGCCTTCGCCGCTGGTCAGGTCCGGCAGCCGGGCGGCGAGATCGGTGACAGCGACGGCCGGCACGTGGCCGACCAGGCGAGTGTAGCCACCCCCGGCCGCGACCGAGTCCAGCGTCGCCGCGCCCAACCGGCCCAGCAGCGACACCACCGCGCCGTACGCCTCGTCGGGCAGGTCCAGCTCGAACCGGTCGACCGGCTGGCACACCCTGGTGCCGGCCCGTCTCAACGCGGCCAGCACGACCACCGGGGCGAGGTTGCGGAAGTCCGCGGCCACGCTGGAACTCGACTTGTCGAACTTCTGGTGCGGCTTGCTCTGCCGCGGGTAGTAGCCGGACTCCGTCATCGTGACGGTGCAGTCGGTCACCGCCCACCCGAGCAGTCCCTGCCGCAGCGCCGCCCGCACGCCCTCCTCGGTCGCGGCGATGAACGCCGGGGGCAGGTTGCCGCGCTCGACGCCGGGCGAGAACGCGACGCCGTGACCGGCCGGCGCCGCCTCGACAGACAGGCCGATCCCGGCGAGGTAGGGGTTGTCGCCGACCTTGATGCGGTCCACCGACGCGCCCGTCCCGGTCACCCGCTCGAGGCACACCACCGACGTGGCCAGGAACCGTGCCTGCACGCCGTAGCGCTCCTCCAGCAGGGTCGCGATCACCTGCTTCTGCACTTCGCCGTGCAGGCGCACCGACGCCTCGCCATCGGCCTCGTCCAAGTGCAGGTCGATCAGCGGGTCCTCGTCGGCCAGCTCGGTCAGACCGGCGAACAGCGCCGTGCGCTGCGTCGGGTCGACCGGCTGGACCAGAGCTTGCAAGGTGGCTGGTGCGAAGCGGCGTGTCCGGCGCCCAGGAGGTTGGCCGAGGGTGTCGCCGATCCGCGCCGTCGGCCCACGCACCGCGGCGATCTGGCCCGCCCATGCGACGGCTCCGACCGCCGCGCCGCCAGGGTTGCTCACTGCCACCTCCGTCACCGGCACCGGCCGTGCCCCGCCGATTGCGACCCGGTCCCGCACCCGGAGCTCCCCGGACCACAGCCGCACCCACGCGCGCCGGCCGCGCTCGTCCCGGTCAACGGCGAAGACCGTGCCGGCGACCGGACCCGCAAGACGGGGTGCGCGGGGCAGGATCTCGGTGAGCAGCTGCCGAAGCTCGGGCATACCCGCGCCGGTGATCGCCGAGCCGCACACCACCGGCGTCAGGCCGCCGCGGCGTACGCCGCGTCGCAGTGCCCGCACGACGTTCCTGCGGCACGCGGGCAACCCGGCCACCCATTCGGCGAGCACCCCGTCGTCGACCTCGGCTGCGGCGGCCACGACCGACTCGTCGGTGAGGGGCACTGCCGCGACTCGGACCGCGCGCCGACCCGGATCCCGGGCCCGCGCGAGCTCGACGACTGACGGCGTCAGGCGGCGGCGTACCCGCTCCAGCACGTCGTCCACGTCGGCCCCGGTGCGGTCCACCTTGTTGACGAACAGCACCGTCGGCACCCCGATCCGCTGCAGGGCGCGCCAGATCACCACGGTCTGAGGCTGCACGCCCTCGACCGCGGAAAGCACCAGCACGGCCGCGTCGAGCACGCCGAGGGAGCGCTCGACCTCGGCGATGAAGTCGGGGTGTCCGGGCGTGTCCACGAGGTTGACGGCCAGGTCGCCGAGGGCGAATGACGTCACCGCGGCGCGAATGGTGATCCCGCGCCGGCGCTCGAGGTCCATCGAGTCGGTGCTGGTGGTGCCCGCGTCGACGCTTCCGGGGGAGCCGATGGCGCCTGCCTCGAACAGCAGGCGCTCGGTCAGGCTGGTCTTGCCGGCGTCAACATGCGCGACGATCCCGACATTGAGTGACGAGACTTGGGCTGGGGACACGGGGCAGCTCCACGACGAGACCGAACAGGTTTCGGGGCGTGGTGGCTGCGCGCATGTGCTTCTCCTCGGTGTTGTCGGGTGATGACACGTCGAGCGTCTCACCGAGGGGCGGCCGGGGTCGAAGGCTTTTCGGATCGCCGCCCACACCGCCCGGGACGGCCTCAGGCTGGAACGCGGACGACGGCGACTTCACCGCCTGGTCGCGAGATCCTCATGTGACTCCGCGGGGTCACTTGACATAATGTCGCGGCCCAGCAGGCAAATGCGGCGTTCTGACGCCGGCGGAGGTTTGACCCAGGGGCCGATCGCGAAGGTGGCCAGGTCAGCGCCGTGCTCTGCGGCCGCCAGGCCCATTAGCGCGTCATGCACCGCACCGCCGGCGATGCCGAGCCGGCCGAGCGTGTGCGGGAGATTGGTCGTCGAGTCCGCCCCAAGGAGCAAGGGCTGAGCGAAACGATCGCTCAGCAGTCGAGCGGCGTCTGCGGGCGTCAATCGCAGGTCGCCGGGCAGACGGGTCGGCACCGAGTAGGTCTCGACCAGCGAATGCCCGCTCGGTGGGCACGGTGCATCTGAACTACCAAGGGGATCGCGACGCTGGTGTCCAGCGCGACCGGGACGCTCACCGCCGGCCGGTGTCAATCAGCCGAAAGACATCCTGGTCGTCGATCGTCGTCTCCCCGGTGGCCACCAGCCCGCCGGGTGTCTGAACCAACCGCGCCGTACGCCCCACCGGGACCAGTTGCAGCCCAGCACCGTAGAACGAGATGTCCACTGTCGAGCCGGGACCCAGACCGAGCGCCTCGCGCAGCGATTTGGGGACGACGACCTGTCCCACGGAGTCCATGGTTGTCTGCATGGGAGAACGCTATAGTCAGTTGTCAGTGCGCTCCCAGTGTGGACTTCCAGTGCGCCGGTCCGCTCCATGGGGCGGTTAGTAGCCTGCGGCCCAACGGCGACAACGCACCGGGAGCGCACATGAGTCTTGACGATTTCCGCCGCGAGCCGCTGCTGTTCGGTCACCTGTGCATCCGCTGCCGCGCCTGAGCCAGGCGCTGGGCGGGCAGGTCGAGATCTGGGCCAAGCGTGAGGACTGCAACTCGGGCATCGCGTACGGCGGCAACAAGGTTCGCAAGCTGGAGTATCTGGCGGCCGAGGCGATCGACTCCGGCTGCGACACGCTGGTCTCGATCGGCGGCGTGCAGTCGAACCACACCCGCCAGGTCACCGGGGTCGCCCGCCGGCTCGGGCTCGGCGCGGTGACCGTGCAGGAGCGCTGGGTCGACTGGCCCGACATGGCCTACGACAAGGTCGACAACATCCAGCTCACCCGGATCATGGGGGGCGACATCCGTACCGACCCGGCCGGGTTCGACATCGGCGTACGGGACAGCTGGCAGCGAGCGTTGGAGTCGGTCGAGGCGGCGGCGGCAAGCCGTACGCCATCCCCGCGGGTGCCTCCGACCACCCACTCGGCGGTCTCGGCTTCGCCAACTGGGCCCGCGAGCTGGCAACGCAGGAGGCCGAGCTCGACACGTTCTTCGACACCGTCGTCGTGTGCACCGTGACCGGGTCGAGTCACGCCGGCATGATCGCGGGGTTCGCGCTCGAGGACCGCGACGACCGGCGGGTCATCGGCGTGGATGCCTCCGCCACCCTCGCCCAGACCGTCGACCAAGTGACCCGGATCGCCACCGCCACGGCTGCCAAGATCGGTCTCGCCCGCCCGTTGCGTGACGACGAGATCACGGTGCTGGACGGCTATGCGGGCCCCGCCTACGGCATCCCCGACGAGCAGACCATCGACGCCATACACCTCGCCGCCCGCACCGAAGCGATGTTGACCGACCCGGTGTACGAGGGGAAGTCGATGGCCGCCCTCATCGGCATGGTGCGCTCCGGGGAGATGCCCGCCGGCTCGCGGGTGCTCTACTGCCACCTCGGCGGCCAGCCGGCGCTGCCTGCCTACGCCGGGGCGCCGGGACGCGGCTGATTCACGGCGCCCGGAACTGCGGGCCGCCACCCGAGCCGGCGCTGCTGCCGGCTCACCCATCGCTGACGATCACCTCGCTGCCTAGCGGGCGAAAGCCGACAGCGAGGAATGCGCGCAGCGACCGCGCGTTTCCCAGTGACCGCTGCGAACACGGTCTGTCCGGCGGGCACGAGCGTGAGCGCGTCCCGGATCAGTGCTCGGCCGGCGCCCCGGCCCTGCATCTCGGGGGCGAGTTCGACCGACAGCTCGTCGCGTCCGACCAGGCCGCGCGCAAGTGTCACCACACCTCGCTCGTCACCGTGGACCCGCACCTGTTGTCGGAGGGCGTGAGCGTGCTGGACGCGGGGATGGTCGTCGAGGTCGGTGCGTTCGCGGAGCCGCCCGCCGCCGATCCCGTACGCGGCTAGCGTCACGTCGGTGACGCCGATACGGCCGCCGGGCCCTGCCATGCGCTGCAGGACCGTCGGAGACAGCGCGGAACCGAAGCCGTCCAGGTCGAGATCGGCACATGCTGACGCCGTTAGGCGCGTCGCCAAGACGGCGTGTCCGGTGAAGGACACGACCGCCTGTTGCTCCGGCCGCGGCGGCGGCACGAAGACGGCCCGGCCGCTCGAGAGCGCTCAGGTCAGTCCCGGTGACTCACGATGTTGAGAACGTTGCCGTCGGGGGCTCGGACGAAGAACCGGCGCACACCCCAGGGCTCGGTCGTCAGCGGGTGCACGATCTCGTAGCCGAGCCGCTGCGCCTCGCCATAGGCACTGTCGACGTCAGTTGTATGGACCGAGATGACCGAGTCTTCGGCCGCGGATGCGTCGCGCGTGACGAGCTGGACGTTGACCCCGGTGTCGGGAGAGGTGTAGCGGGCCACCCAGCCCAGGTTGAACTCCTCGGTGCTCAGCCCGAGGTAGTCGGTATAGAAGCTCCTGGCTGCCTCGACGTCGGCCACGCGAAGGTTGGCGGTGATTCGGGTGGCGTGCATGTGGTCTCCTCCTTTAACGGCGGTCACCCCGTGATTGTCTGCTCCAGCCCGATGTCAGTCGACCAAGACCTCGACGCGGCAGTTCAGCCTTGGCGCCCGGGAGAGCCGGGCGTCGCTGGTGACCAGCGGGGCGTCCAGCATCTCGGCAAGCACGGCGTAGACGGCGTCGTACGGCGTCGTACGGCGTCGTACGGCGTCGTACGGCGTGACGTTGTCTCGTAGCTGCCAGACTCGACGCAGCAGCGGCTCGTGGTCCCACCGCAAGGCGGCGAGGTCGGCGAGGTCAGCCAGGACGGCGGTGGCGACCTCGACGTCGGTCTGGTCGAGGCGGACCCGACGACGCAGTGCGGCTGTCACCTCCACGTCGAGCAGGTGCGGCACGTGCAGATCGGGATCCAGGCGAAGCCGTTCTCGGGCCCGAGCCCCAGCGCCGCCGGTGCTGAGCAGGGAAGCGACGACGACGGACGCGTCGACGACGGACGCGTCGACGACGGACGCGTCGACGACGATCACTCGTCGGGGCGTTCGGAGGCAACGGCCGCACGCGCATCCGCGAAGGTCATCGGGTCGCCGTCACGACCTGCCGCCCGATCCAGCAGGTCCGATAGGGACGGCCGCCGTGCCAGTCGCGACAGTTCCTGCCTGCTGAAGTCGGACAGACTCATCCCGGCGCTCGCGGCGCGGCGGCGCAGCTCGGCATGCACGTCGTCTGGAACGTCGCGGACCTTCAGAATTTTGCTCATCCCGTCGTAACTACTCAGGTGCTGGGTGGCTGGTCACGTGGTCGCGGGGAGCCAGGGGTCGCCGTCCAGTAGGTCGGTGATGGCGTTCAGGAGTTCGGCGCCGTTCTTGCGGACGGTGGAGACGTAGCTGCGTAGGGCGCAGAAGGT
>JBBSMN010000112.1:0-9655 GCA_038233135.1 Propionibacteriales bacterium | reverse complement strand
TCGTCGGCATCATCCGCACCGACGAAGAGCTGTCGCAAGCGCAGAAGGGGCTCGACGAGCTCGAGCTGCGCGCGCAGCATCTGGCCGTGGAGGGGCACCGGCAGTACAACCCGGGCTGGCACCTCGCGCTCGACTTGCCCAACATGCTGCTGGTCAGCCGGTGCATCGCGATGGCGGCACGGGAGCGTACGGAGTCGCGGGGCGGCCACACGCGCGAAGACTTCCCGGCGACCGACGACCAGTGGGGCGCGCTCAACCTGGTGCTGACGCTGGACGAGCAGGGTGGGCTGGCGTTGGCGCGCCAGCCGCTCCCGCAGCTGCCCGAGGACCTGCGGCCGCTGTTCGACCAGAGCTGAGGGGATCCGATATGGGCTACGAGCTGGAAATGCGGATCTGGCGTGGCGACTCCGCCGGCGGCGAGCTGGTGGACTACAGCGTCGACGTCGAGGAGGGCGAGGTCGTCCTCGACGCAATTCACCGGGTTCAGGCCACCCAGGTCGGCGACCTCGCGGTGCGGTGGAACTGCAAGGCGGGCAAGTGTGGATCCTGCTCAGCGGAGATCAACGGCCGGCCGCGGCTGATGTGCATGACGCGGCTGAACGACTTCGCGCCGACCGAGACGATCACCGTGACGCCGATGCGGGCGTTCCCGGTCGTACGTGACCTGGTGACCGACGTCTCGTACAACTACGAGAAGGCCCGCGAGCTGCCGAGCTTTGCGCCGACCCCGCGCGATGCGGATGGCAAGCGGCGCATGATGCAGCCCGACGTCGAGCGCGGTCAGGAGTTCCGCAAGTGCATCGAGTGCTTCTTGTGCCAGGACACCTGCCACGTCGTCCGCGACCACGACGAGAACAAGCCAGCGTTCGCCGGACCGCGTTTCTTCCTGCGCTACGCCGAGCTGGACATGCACCCGCTGGACACCAACGACCGCCGCCAGCTCGCCCAGGACGCGGCCGGGCTCGGGATGTGCAACATCACCAAGTGCTGCACCGAGGTCTGCCCCGAGGGCATCCACATCACCGACAACGCGATCATCCCGATGAAGGAGCGCGTCGCCGACCGCAAGTACGACCCGCTGGTGTGGCTCGGCTCCAAGATCGACCGCCGGGACCAGCGCTCCGAGCCCTGACCCGGCCGCCGCTCCGCCACCGCGCAAAGTTGTCACCGGCACACCGGGTTCTAGCACTCCGTGCCGGTGACAACTCTGGTTGTTGGTCGATAGTCGGGCCGCAGGGGCGGCATGCCCTCTCAGCGCAGACCCACAAAGTCGGCGAGGCGCTGCACCTGTTCGGTGAACCAGGCGTCTTGGTCGGTCACGCCATTGACCAGGTGCCCGCCCAGCTCGAAGGAGACGGCGCCGACCAGGTGGCTATAGGCCATCACCATGCGGGCCGTCGCCTCGTCGGGTACGTCGCCGCCGATCATCGAGCGCACCGGGGCGATGAGCGTGCGCAGCCTGCGCGGCGATCGAGCCGGGGGCACGTCGACGCAGCCGCGGGCCACGGCCTCGCTCAAAATGGCACTCAAGACCCGCGGCAGTCGGCTGGCCGGTCCCACGGTGTCTTGTGGAGCGGCATAGCCAGGCACCGGCGACCCGTACACCAACCCCCATTCCTGCGGATTCTCGCTCGCCCAGCCACGGGTGGCGCTGCACACCGACCGCCACCGGCCGCGGATGTCGCCGCGTCGGCGAGTGGAGTCGGCCCGCTCGACTGCGTCTCCGAGTGCGTCGTAGCCCCGCACGATCAGCAGCGTCAGAAGCGCGTCGCGACTGGGGACGTACCGGTACACCGCCGACGACACCATGCCCAGGTCACGAGCCACGGCGCGCAGGGACAGCCCGGCCGCCCCCTGCTCGGCAAGGTGGCGGCGGGCGACTGCGACTACTTCCTCGGTCATCTGCCCGCGTGCCCGGGCACGGACGCCGCCAGCTCGAGTCTTGGGCATGAAGAAACCTTGCCCTCCTTCGAGAGCAGTGGCAACTATTGTGAGCACCGCTCTTGACTTTCCCTGCCAGAGACAGCAATCTGAGAGCACTGCTCTCAATACGAGAGTGTCGGACGAGAGGGCATCGCCATGACCCACCACCTCGTCGTCGGGGCCGGTCCCGTCGGCGCCGCCACTGCCACGCTGCTGGCCGACCGCGGCGATGACGTCACCCTCGTGAGTCGCAGCGGCCGCGGCCCCACGCGGCCCGATGTCCGCCTCGTGTCGACCGACGCCGCCGACGCCGACGCGCTCAGTTCGCTCGCTCGCGGAACGGCTGCCGTCTACAACTGCCTGAACCCTGCCTATCACCGCTGGGCCACCGACTGGCCGCCGATGGCCGCCGCACTGGCTCGAGGCCGCCGAGCACAGCGGGGCCGTGCTCGCGACCGTGTCCAACCTCTACCCGTACGGTCGAGTCGACGGCCCGATCACGACCGACCTGGCCTTCGACGACCCCGGCCCCAAGGCACGGGTGCGGGCGGCCATGTGGCGCGATGCTCTCGCGGCGCATAAGGAGGGGCGGGTGCGAGTGACCGAGGTGCGGGGCTCGGACTACCTCACCGTCGGCGCCAACAGCCACCTCGGTGACCTGGTCACCGGTCGGCTCGTCGCCGGCAGGTCGGCATTGTTCCTCGTGCCGGTGGACAACCCGCACACCTTCACCTACGTGCCAGACGTCGCGACCACGCTGGTAGCCGCCGCCGAGACCGAGGCGGCCTGGGGCCAGGCCTGGCATGTGCCGAGCGCACCTGCGCGGACGCCGCGGGAGGCCGTCGGCGACCTGTGCGCCGCCGCTGGCGTGCAGCCGGTCCCGGTACGCGTGCTGCCGCATGCGGTCGTCCGCGCCGCCGGACTCGCCGTGCCGATGATGCGCGAGATGGCGGAGATGCGGCACAGCTGGGAGGCGCCCTACGTGCTGGAGGACAGCCGCACCATTGCCGAGCTCGCAGTCAAGGCCACCCCGTGGGAGACGTCGACGGCAACGGTGGTCGAGGGCTACCGCAGCCGCGGTGATCGAGCAGCTCGGGCGGCCTGACCGGCACCATCGTCACTGACCAGTCCACCGGGAGCAGAACAGGCTGGCTATGCACTCGGACGGGCAGGCCGACCTTGGCCCTGGCTACGAGGCTGGGGCGACGGGTTGGCGGAGAATCGTCCGCAGCTTTGCCGGCTCGATGCGGCGTGGGTCGGAGAGGTAGACCTCGTGGTGCTTGCCGTTGAAGGTGAGGCCGTTATCGGGGAGGTACGCGTCGTGGAGTCGAGCGAGCACCGGTGCCTCGGAGTCGTAGGAGCCGATGTGCAGGATCTGCACGCCCGTGCCTTCCGTGTACGGCTCGAAGCGGACGCGCTCGAGCGCCGGGAGCGGCTTCTTCTGCGCCCTTGTCTTCGCTTCTGTGACGATGTCAGGGATGATCCAGGCGGGTTGGGAGATCATCATCGTCCAGTCCCACGCGCTCTTGTTTCTGGCAACGAACGCGGTTGGGTCGTCGGCGCTCCACAGCCCCTCGAGTGGCCCGACGGTGTGGACCCGCCGAAGCTCGCTCCTCGCGATTGCGCGAACGGCGTAGGACAGGGAGAACAACGCTGCAACGGCCTCGCCGTAGGCAGGTGACACGTTCGGGTCGCCATGCCCGTCGACCATCAGGAACGACAGCTCGGGGACCTCGACGACGTGGAAGTCGCGAGGCTTGGGGGCGTACAGTGTGGGAAGCGCCTTCTTGATGTCGTAGGTGTCCACAGTGTTCTCCCGGGCGGTTGTGGTGGTGGCAGGTACCACGCTTGCCAGCGTGTGGTCGATCCAGGCGAATCGACGCGTCGACACCCGACCGCCCACGAGTCCGTTACATGTAACATCGTGGCATGGCGGGCACACGCGAGCGAGTACGCGAGTATCGGCAGCGGTTGCGCGAACAAGGCCTGCGTCCGATTCAGATCTGGGTGCCCGACGTACGGGCACCAGAGTTCGTCGCGGAGGCGCATCGCCAGTCGGCTCTCATCGCTGCCAGTGAACATGAAGCCGATGACCAAGCGTTCGTCGACGCCGTCTCCTTCGATTGGGACGATGAGGCGGGGCACACCGGGTGAGGCGCGGCGATGTCTGTATCGCGGCGGCACGGCCGCGGCCTGTTGTGGTCGTCCAGGAAGATCGGTTCGACGCCACTGCCTCGGTGACGGTCTGTCCGCTGACGACCAACGACGTCGAGGCGCCGTTGACCCGGATCTCCGTCGAGCCGACGGGCACCACCGGGATCGAGCAGCCGAGCCAGGTCATGGTGGACAAGATCACGACCATGCCGCGGACGAGTGTGCACGGTCATCTCGGGCGGCTCGGGGACTCAGACCTTGTTCGGCTCGACCGCGCACTCCTGGTCTTTCTCGGTCTCGCTGAATGACCATCGCCATCGCTGTCCCGTCAGGCGGCCCGGCGATAGCGGCGGACGGCCAGCGGCGCGAAGACGGCGAGCAGCGCCAGCGACCAGGCCAGCGCGCCGAGCACCTTGCCGCCAGCGGGCTGGCCCAGCACCAGGGCACGGATCGCGTCGACAACGACGGTCACTGGCTGGTTGGCGGCGAACGTCTGCAGCCAGTCCGGCATCGACTGCACCGGCACGAAGGCCGACTAGGCGAACGTCAACGGGAACAGCAGCGGGAACGCGGCGGCCTGGGCGCTCTCCGCATCCGCGGTCAGCAGGCCGACCAGCGCGAACAGCCACGACAGCGCGAAGCCGAAGAGCAAGAGCAGCGCCAACCCACCGAGCAGCGGCAGCACGCCGTTGCTCACCCTGAAGCCCACGGCCATGCCGACCAGGACCAGCAGTGTGACCACCCCGACGTTGCGGACCAGGTCGGCGAGAGTGCGGCCGGCGAGGACGGCGGAGCGAGCCATCGGCAGCGAACGGAACCGGTCGACCAGCCCCCTGGACAGGTCCTCGGCCAGGCCGACCCCGGTGGCGATCGCCCCGAACGCCACCGTCTGCGCGAAGACGCCGGGCATCAGGTAGTCGACGTACGACCCGCCGGGCACCGCGATGGCGCCGCCGAACACGTAGCGGAACAGCAGCACGAACATCACCGGCTGGATGGTCGCGAAGACCAGCAGCTGCGGGTTGCGGGTGAGGTGGCGCAGGTTGCGCCCGGCGACGACCAGCGCGTCGGACACGGCCACCCGGGGTCCGGTGTGCACCGGCTGCACCCGCGTGCCGCCGGATCGGGAGCGTTCGGACGTGGTGGCGGTCATGCGGCGCTCCGATTCGGATCGGTGTCGGGGTTGGGGTCGGCCGCCGCAGGTCCGGCGGGTCGTCCGGTCAGGGAGAGGAACACGTCGTTGAGGCTCGGCTCGCGGACGGCGAGTCTGGCCGGAGCCAGGTCGGCGGCATCGAGACCGCGCAGGATCTCGACCAGCACGCGCGGCCCGTCGTCCACCGTCAGCTGCAGCCGGTGGGCGTCGTCGGGACCGGTGAGCGCACCGAACGGGCGCACCACATCGACCGCCCGGCCGGCGGCAGCGCCGTCGGCGAAGCCGATCTCGACCACGGTCGCCCCGAGCTCGGACTTGAGCTCGGCCGCCGTGCCCCGCGCGATCACCCGCCCGTGGTCGATCACCGAGATCCGGTCGGCCAACCGGTGTCGGCTTCCTCGAGGTACTGCGTGGTCAGCAACACGGTGGTCCCGTCGCCGACGAGCTCCTCGATGACCGCCCACAGGTCGGTGCGGCTGCGCGGGTCGAGCCCGGTCGTCGGCTCGTCGAGGAACAGCACCGGCGGGCGTGCCACGAGCGCAACCGAAAGGTCGAGCCGCCGGCGCATACCACCGGAGTACGTCTTGACCATCCGCCCACCCGCGTCGGTCAGCCCGAATCGGTCGAGCAGGTCGTCGGCCCGCTGCCTGGAGTACGACCCGCCGAGGTGGTTCAGCCGGCCGGCCATGACGAGGTTCTCCCGTCCGGTCAGCAGCTCGTCGACCGCGGCGTACTGACCGGCCAACCCGATCAGCGAGCGCGCCGCCTGGGGGTGCGCGACGACATCGATCCCCGCGATCTCCGCCCGGCCGGCGTCGGGTCGCAGCAGCGTCGTGAGGATGCGCACGGCGGTCGTCTTGCCGGCGCCGTTGGGACCGAGCAACCCCAAGACGGTGCCTTCGGGCACGGCGATGTCGACACCGTCCAACGCGGTCAGCTCGCCGTACGACTTGACCAGTCCCTCGGCGTCGATCGCCAGCGAGGTCATAGCACTCCCGTTCCTGGAACGGTCGCGTCCGGCACCACCGTCATGGAAAGAATCGTTGCACGCACTCAATCATTGAGCAATGTCTATGAATCTCGTAGGCTGGACCAATGAGTGGCGAGCAACCGATGGACGAACCCGTGCGCCCCGCATGGCGGCACCTGGTCGAGCTCTTCATGGCCCAACGAGCGCGACACCACGAGGTTCTTCGGTCGCTGGGGCTCAACCCCCCGCACGCCCTTGCCCTGATGCAGCTCGACCCCGAGGGACCGGCACCGATGCGTGCTCTGGCCGGCATCTTGCACTGCGACGCTTCCCACGTGACCGGGCTGGTCGACCGGCTCGAGGAGCTGGGGTTCGTCGAACGGCACGCCGATCCCGCAGACCGCCGGGTGAAGACCCTGGTGCTCACGCCGTCCGGGGAGCGGGCGCGCGCGGTGGCCCGGGCCGAGATGTACGAGCCGCCGGGCCAGCTGCTGGCACTGTCCGCAGCCGACCAGCGGGCGCTCGACGACATCGTCCGGCGCGCGGTGGGCGGGCCCCCCGCTGCCGTTGAGGTCGCCGCCCGCAGATGACGACGTCGCCGCGCCCGTGCTCGGGGCGGTAACGTCACCGCCATGCCAGAAATCCTCGATGAGCATCAACTGCACGCCGCGATGGCAGACCGCCCGCACTGGGAGGTGCGGGACAGTTCGCTGCAGCGCTCGGTGCAGGCCCCCACCTTCCTCCTCGGCGTCAACCTCGTCGTCCAGGTCGCCCGCGCGGCCGAGGAGCGTGGCCACCACCCAGACATCGACATCCGTTGGACGACGGTGACCTTCCGGTTGTCGACGCACTCCGCCGGCGGCATCACCGCCCTCGACGTCGAGCTCGCCGGTGCGATCGACCAGGCCGTGAGTGAGCTCGAGGCCTGACCGCACGACAGTGACCAGCGACCGGCTCACGCTCACCGCCGACGCCGGCCGAAGCGGCGCCGAGATCGCGCGTGGGGTAACCGACAGCCTCGGCGAGCGGGTCGGGCTCGCCGGCGTCCTCGGCGGCCTCGACCGCCAGGCCAGGTCCACCTCGGTCCCGGGCGCCGGGTCCGAGATGACCGGCTTCACCTGGGATCCGGCAGACGTCTGGACCCGCACCTGGTGGCCGCAGGGCCTGAGCACGTGGGCCGACGCCGGACCCGCCGTGCGTACCGGTGATCGACGGGTCGTGCTGTCAGCGTGGTACGCCCGGCAGCCCGAGGCCTCGGGTGCCTCCACCCGCATCAGCGTGGTGGACCTGGACGCGGACCCGGGCCTGCCCGGTCCCCGCTATGCGCACGTCCTGCTGGTCGTGCCCTACCGCGACCCGGCTGCGGGTGCTACGCGGCACCGGGCGCTCACCGTCCACGCCGGCGGGTTGGCCCGGTGCGGCAACCTGCTGCTGGTGGCTGACACGCGCCGGGGGGTGCGGGTGTTCGACCTCGACGACGTGGTCCGGCTCGCGCCGGACGGCGACCGGCCGCCCGGCTTCGCGTACGCGCTGCCGCAGTGCGGTCTTTGGCGCGCCCGCGCGCAGGACGGCAGCAGGCCGCTGCGCTGGTCGTTCCTGTCGCTGGACCGCACGCAGCACGGGGCGCTGTGGCTGGTCGCGGGCGAGTACGTACGCGGCGGGTCGGGCGCGCGGCTGGCACGGTTCGCCCTCGACCCGGCGACCGGCCTGCCCGCCCGGCCGGAGCCCGTCGAGGTCGTGCAGACGGACCTGCCCAGCATGCAGGGTGCCGTGCACGTCGACTCCGCGTACGTCGTGTCCGCGAGCAGCGGCAGGCTGCGACGCGGTCACCTGTGGACCGGACGGTCCGGGGGTGCCTGGACCCGGCACGGTCGCGCGCTGCCGGTCGGCCCCGAGGACCTGTCGTACGACCCCACCAGCGACCGGCTGTGGACGCAGACCGAGTATCCGGGACGACGCTACGTACTCTCCTGCCCGCTGGCGCCGATCCTCACGCCAGCTGCTCGTCGATGAAGCACCAGCGCCACCCCTCGCCGGCCTCGAAGCTGCGGATCACCGGATGTGCTGTTTCGTGGTAGTGCACCTCGGCATGACGCTCGGTCGATGAGTCGCAGCACCCGACGTGGCCGCAGCTGACACACAGCCGCAGGTGCACCCATGTGGTGCCGTCGCGCAGGCACTCCGCGCAGCCCTCGGGTGTCAGCGCACGGGGTATCACGGTCAGGTCGTGGAGGTGGTCACATGCGGTCTCAGCGACTGGGGGCGGCGTCATGAGGTCGGTGCCCCGTTCCTGGGACGCACCACCGCGGACCTGCTCGATCATGCTCTCCTCGAGGTCGAGGATCAGCAGCACGTCGCGCAGGACGTCGTGGGCCACCACGCCCTCGTCGCGCATGCGGACGACCTCGGTGCGCTCGGCGTCGAGCATCACCTGGCGCAGCCGTGCGTACACCACACTTGGTGGGTCTTCCATGTTGCCCAGCCGCTCCCAGGCCGCCTCGGCCCGTTGCACCGAACGCTGCCGGAGCCGGGCGACCACCGCCTCGGGCTCGTCCCCGGTGAGCTCGTCCTCGAGCGCCTGGGTCGCCCGGGTGGAGGCGCGCTGGAGGACACCGGCCTGCTGCAGGTGGTCCTCGGCCGGGTCGGGTCCGGTCAGCCCCAGCAGGGACACCATGAACGGCAAGGTGGTGCCGTTGAGCAGCAGCGTGCCGACGGTGACGATGAAGGCGATCAGCACCAGCGCCTCCCGCTCCGGGGAGTCGGTGGGCAGCAGGAACACCGCGGCGAGGGTGACGACGCCCCGCATCGCCGCCCAGCTCACCAGCATCGGAACCTGCCAGGGCGGTGTGCGGTCGACGCGCCGGATCTTCGGAATCAGGCGCGGCAGGTAGGTCGCGGGGAACACCCACACGATGCGCAGGACGATCACGGCCGCGATCAGGGCGAGCCCCACCAACAGCGTGCGCTCGATGCCGATGTCGCTGTCGCCAAGGTCGACGAGCAGGCGGCGCAGCTGCAACCCGATCAGCAAGAAGACCAGGCCCTCCAGCAGGAACTGCACGGCCGACCAGATGGTGCGCTCGAAGATGCGGGAGGCCGCCTGCTGGATGATCGGCGACCGGTGGCCGAGCAACAGCCCCGCGACCACCACGGCGAGCACGCCGGAGGCGTTGACCTCCTCTGCGGGCAGGTACGCCAGCCAGGGTGTCAGCAGCGACACCACGCCGTCGGTGACCGGGTTGGTGACGCGCGAGCGCAGCGTGGCGACCAACCAGCCGACCGCGAGCCCGATGGTCAGGCCACCGCCCGCGGACAGCAAGAAGTCGACGGCGACCTCACCAGCACTGACCGTGCCTCCGATGGCCACGATCGCCAGCCGCAGGCAGACCAGCGCCGTGGCGTCGTTGACCAGGCTCTCGCCTTCGAGGATCGTGACGACTCGTCGTGGCATCCCT
>JBBSMN010000111.1:0-9698 GCA_038233135.1 Propionibacteriales bacterium | reverse complement strand
CCAGGTGATGGCCCAGAGCGGCCAGTCGCTCGGTGCCGGCCAGCTGCTCGCCCGCGCACACCACGGGTCGGTGAGCAAGGAGCAGCGGGCGCTGATCGAGGACGACCTCAAGTCGGGCCGGCTGCCGTGCGTGGTGGCGACCAGCAGCCTCGAGCTGGGCATCGACATGGGCGCCGTCGACCTGGTCGTGCAGGTCGAGGCGCCACCGTCGGTGGCCAGCGGGCTGCAGCGGGTCGGCCGGGCCGGTCACCGGGTCGGTGAGGTCTCGCGCGGCGTCGTGTTCCCCAAGCACCGCCAAGACCTCGTCCAGGCCGCAGTCACGGTCGAGCGGATGCGCGCGGGCCAGATCGAGTCGCTGCGGGTGCCGCAGAACCCGCTCGATGTGCTGGCCCAGCAGGTGGTGGCGATGGCGTCGATCGACGAGCTCGAGGTCGACGACGTGTTCGCGACGGTGCGCCGGGCGGCGTCGTTCGCGACCCTGCCCCGCTCGGCGTTCGAGGCCACGCTCGACCTGCTCTCGGGGCGCTATCCGTCGGAGGAGTTCGCTGAGCTCCGCCCGCGGATCGTGTGGGACCGGGTCGGTGGGCGGCTCAGCGGGCGTCCCGGCGCCCAACGGCTGGCGGTGACCTCGGGCGGCACGATCCCCGATCGCGGTCTCTACGGCGTCTTCCTGGTCGGAGCCGAGGGCACCGCGCGCCGGGTGGGCGAGCTCGACGAGGAGATGGTGTACGAGTCGCGCGTCGGTGACGTCTTCGCCCTCGGCGCGACCAGCTGGCGCATCGAGGACATCACGCACGACCGGGTGCTGGTCTCGCCGGCGCCCGGCCAGCCGGGCCGGCTGCCGTTCTGGAAGGGCGACACGCTGGGCAGACCCGCTGAGCTCGGTGGCGCGCTCGGTGCCTTCGTGCGGGAGGTCTCGGCCGCGACGCCCGAGAGCGCCGTCGAACGCTGCCGGCTCGCCGGGTTGGACGCCTGGGCAGCGGGCAACTTGGTGGCCCTCCTCGCCGAGCAGCGCGAGGCCACCGGTCACGTGCCGCACGACCGCACCGTGGTGGTCGAGCGGTTCCGGGACGAGCTGGGTGACTGGCGGGTGGTGCTGCACTCCCCCTTCGGGCTGCCCGTGCACGCCCCCTGGGCGCTGGCCGTGGGGGCCCGACTGCGCGAGCAGCACGGCGTGGACGGACAGGCCATGGCCAGTGACGACGGCATCGTCGTGCGGGTTCCCGAGACCGATGCCGACCCGCCCGGTGCGGAGCTGTTCGTCCTCGACCCGGACGCCATCGACGACCTGGTCACCGCCGAGGTGGGCGGGTCGGCCCTGTTCGCCGCCCGCTTCCGCGAGTGCGCGGCCCGAGCGCTGCTGCTGCCCCGCCGCGATCCCGGGCGCCGCAGCCCACTGTGGCAGCAGCGGCAGCGTTCGGCGCAGCTGCTCGAGGTGGCGCGACGCTATCCCAGCTTTCCCATCGTGCTCGAAACAGTGCGCGAGGTGCTGCAAGACGTCTATGACGTGCCCGCGCTCGCCGGGCTGCTGCGAGACATTGCGGCACGCTCGGTGCGGGTCGTCCAGGTGGACACCACGACCCCGTCCCCGTTCGCCCGCTCGCTGATGTTCGGCTACGTCGCAGCGTTCCTGTACGAGGGTGACAGCCCGCTCGCCGAGCGACGGGCGGCCGCCCTGTCCCTCGACCCTGCGCTGCTGGCCGAGCTGTTGGGCCGCGCCGAGCTGCGCGAGCTGCTGGACGAGACCGTGGTGGCCGACCTGGAGGCAGAGCTCCAGCGGCGTGCGGAGCATCGCCGGGCCACCGATGTCGAGGGTGTCTTCGACCTGCTCCGCCTGGTCGGGCCGCTGACGGCCGCGGAGGTGGCGCAGCGAACCGGCCCGCGAGCACCGGTCGATGACTGGCTGGCGGGCCTGGCGGCGGCCCGGCGGGCGGTCGAGGTAGTCATCGGCGGCGAAACACGGTGGGCGGTCGTCGAGGACGTGGGTCGCCTGCGAGACGCCCTCGGCGTGCCGGTGCCGCCGGGCCTGCCTTGGGTGTTCAGCGAGCCGGTCGACGACCCGCTTGGCGACCTGGTCGGGCGGTACGCCCGCTGCCACGGCCCGTTCACCGTCGACGAGGTGGCCGAACGCTTTCGGCTCGGCCCTGCGGTCGTGCTCGACACGCTGCGACGGCTGGCCGCCGCGGGTCGGGTGGTCGAGGGCGAGTTCCGTCCAGACGGGCGCGGCAGCGAGTGGTGCGACACCGAGGTGCTGCGGCGGCTGCGCCGACGCTCCCTGGCCGCACTTCGGGCCGAGGTCGAGCCGGTCGACCCGGCGGCGCTGGGCCGGTTCCTGCCCGCCTGGCAGCACGTGGGCGGGCGGCTGCGGGGCGTCGGCGGCCTGCTCACGGTCGTGGAACAGCTGGCGGGCTGCGCGGTGCCGGCTTCCGCGCTCGAGCCACTCGTGCTGGGGGCACGGGTTGTCGACTACCAGCCGTCGATGCTCGACGAGCTCACAGCTGCCGGCGAGGTGCTGTGGGCCGGCGCCGGCAGCCTGCCGGGCGCCGACGGGTGGGTGAGCCTGCACCTGGCCGACGCCGCACCGCTGACCCTGCCCGACCCGACCCTGCTGGCAGAGCTCGGCAAGCTGCCCGACCGCATCGTGGACGCGCTCAGCGGCGGCGGGGCGTACTTCTTCCGGCAGCTCTCCCAGGCGGTCGGGTCCACCGACGACGACGCCCTGCACGCCGCCCTGTGGGACCTGGTCTGGGCCGGCCACATCGGCAACGACACCCTGGCCCCGTTGCGCACAACCGTGCAGGGTGGGCGCGGGGCGCACCGCAGCCGCCGCAGCCCCCCGCGGGCCCGCTATGCATCCGGTCGCCGACCCGGCGGCCGCGCCGCCCTTCCCTCGCGCGCCGGCCCACCCACCGCCGCCGGCCGCTGGTCGCTGCTCCCCGAGCGTGACGAGGACCGCACCCGGCGCACCCACGCGGCCGCCGAGCTGCTGCTCGAGCGCCACGGTCTGGTGACCCGCGGGGCGGTGGTCAGCGAGCGCGTCCCCGGCGGTTTCGCCGGCGTCTACAAGGTGCTGTCGGCGTTCGAGGACTCGGGCCGCTGCCGCCGGGGCTACTTCGTCGCCTCGCTGGGCGCGGCGCAGTTCGCCGGGGCGGGGGCCGTCGACCGGCTGAGGGCCGAGGCGAACGAGCCCGGCGCGGGCGCGGACGCCACCGGCCGGCGCGCGGTCACCCTCGCCGCCACCGACCCGGCCAACCCCTACGGCGCGGCCCTGCCCTGGCCCGACCGAGGCGCCGACGCCGACGCCGACATCACCAGAGCCGGGCACCGACCGGGCCGCAAGGCCGGCGCCCTGGTGGTGCTGGTCGACGGCGCGCTGGTGCTGTACGTCGAGCGGGGCGGTCGCACGCTGCTCACCTTCAGCGCCGACGACGAGCAGCTGCTCCCTGCCGTGGACGCGCTGGCGCTCGCGGTGCGCGACGGCTCGCTCGGCAAGGTCAGCGTCGAGCGGGCCGACGGCGAGCAGGTGCACGGCACGGCGCTGGGTCTGGCTCTGGAGCGTGCGGGCTTCCACGCCACGCCACGCGGGCTGCGACTACGCGGCTGACAGCCGCCGAAAACGCCCGGCAACAGCGGTCAGGCGGCGGCGACCACGTCGCCGTGGCGGTCCGACGAGCCGAGCGGCGTCCGCTGCTCGATCGACTCCACCGCCAGCGCCAGGCGTCGCTCGTCGCCGAGCCGCCGGGCCAGGCGGGTCTCCTCGATGACCAGCCGGTCGCTGGCATCGCGAAGCACTGCTGACAGCGGCACCTGCAAGGCGGCGCACAGTGCGGCCAGCATCTCGCTGGAGGCTTCCTTCTGACCGCGCTCGATCTCGGAGATGTAGCCCAGACTCACCCGGGCAGCCGCCGAAACCTGCCGCAACGTCCGACCCTGGCGCACCCGGCGCTGACGGAGCACGTCACCGATGACGTCACGCAACGCGAGCTGGTCACGCATCAGGCACCTCCGAGGGCTTGCGATAGTTTTCTGTTGCGGTAAGAGCCTCACCGTACCCGCAGGCACGCCGCTCATCAGCGCGACGTGCCTCGCGAGTCGGAACCCACAACCTCATCAAGCGTCAACACCAGCGCGGCCCGTACCGTTCCCGCTCGGACACCATCGCGGTCTCCCCGCAGCTCGAAGCGGCGGTCCACGACGCGATCCGGTCCGGCGATCGCCACGTGCACGCGTCCCGGCGGCAGGCCCTCGCTGGGGTCCGGGCCGGCGACACCGGTGGTCGCAATCCCCCAGTCCGCCCCGAGCAGCGCCCGGGCACGGCCGGCCATGGCACGCGCGGTGACGGCCGAGACCGTGCCGTGCTCGACCACGAGCTCGTCGGGAACGGCCAGCAACCCGGTCTTGACGTCGGGCGCGTACGCGACGATGCCGCCGCGCACCACCGCCGATGCGCCTGCGACGTCCACGAGCGCCGCGCAGAGCCGACCACCTGTCAACGACTCGGCGGTGCCGACGGTCTGCCCCGCAGCGGCCAACCGGGTGATGAGCCGGGCGGCGTGCTCAGCGCCGGCGTCATCGGTCATGCGTGACTCGCGGTCGACCGGGCGCGGCACGAGGGCTGCCTCGTCGCAGCGCGATCGCACGGAAGACGTAGTCGACACCCGTCACGACCGTCGCCGCCACTGACAGGAGCATCACCGTGAGCAAGAGCGGGTCGACGACGTCGGGCAGCGGGACCAGGTAGGCGATGATGGCCGTCATCTGCAGCACGGTCTTGAGCTTCCCGCCCGAGCTGGCCGAGATGACTCCGTGCCGGATCACCCACAGCCGCAGCAGGGTGATCCCCCACTCGCGCACCACGATGACCAGGGTGATCCACCAGGGGAGCTCACCGAGCACCGACAGCCCGATCAGGGCCACCCCGGTCAAGGCCTTGTCAGCGATCGGGTCGGCGATCGCCCCGACCTCGGTGACCAGGCCGTGCCTCCTGGCGAGATGCCCGTCATAGCGGTCGGTCAGCGCGGCCAGGCAGAACACCGACAAGGCGCCCCACCGCATCGGCGAGGTGTCGTCGCCAGCGGACAGCAGGAGCCAGCCGAAGATCGGCACCAGCAGCAGGCGCACGACGGTCAGGCCGTTGGCGATGTTCCAGTTGCTGGGGCGGGTCACAAGGCAGCACCGGGCCGGGCGACCAGGTCGGCCCCGACGTTGTCCACGACCACGGCGGGCACGAGACGACCGACCTGCGGGCGGGCGCCGGCACTGCTCTGAAGGGTCGTGCTGCCGTCCACGTCGGGGCCCTGGTGGGCCGCCCGACCCTCGGCGGCGCCGTGCGCGACGGCCTCCACCAGCACGTCCACGTGCTCGCCGATGCGCTCCTCGGCACGCTGGTCGACGAGCTCGTCGACCAGGGCCGTGACGTGCTCGACCCGTGCCCGCACCTCCTCGGTGTCGAGATGTCCGTCCAGCCGCTCGGCTTCGGTGCCGTCCTCGTCGGAGTAGCCGAACACGCCGGTCGCGTCCAGCTGGGCAGCGCACAGGAAGTCGCACAGCACCTGGAGGTCGTGCTCGGTCTCGCCGGGAAAGCCGACGATGACGTTGCTGCGCACACCGGCCAGGGGCGCCCGGCCGCGTACCTGGTCGAGCAGGCCGAGGAAGCGGTCAGCGTCACCGAACCGCCGCATCGCCCGGAGCACCGGCCCGCTGGCGTGCTGGAAGGACAGGTCGAAGTACGGGGCGACCCCCGGGGTGGTCGTCATGACGTCGATCAGGCCGGGCCGGGTCTCGGCGGGCTGCAGGTAGGACACCCGCACCCGGTCGATGCCGTCGACGGCGGCGAGCTCGGGCAGCAACCGCTCGAGCAGGCGCAGGTCACCGAGGTCCTTGCCGTACGACGTGGTGTTCTCGCTGACCAGGAACACCTCGCGTACGCCCTGGTCGGCCAGCCAGCGCACGTCGGCGTGGATCTCGGCGGGACGGCGCGACACGAACGCGCCACGAAAGCGGGGAATCGCGCAGAACGAGCAGCGCCGGTCACACCCGGAGGCGAGCTTGACCGGGGCCATCGGTCCCGACCCCAGGCGGCGACGGACGGCACGCGGCCCCGACGCCGGAGCCACCCCGTCGGGCAGGTCGGGGGCACCGGCATCCGACGCGTGTCCGGGGACGCCGGTGGTCGGATGGGCGGCCCGGTCCACCGGGGAGAGAGGCAGCAGCCGCCGCCTGTCCTGCGGCACGGGGGCCGACGGGGGCCGGCCAGCCAGCACCGAGCGCAACCGGTCGGCGATGTCGGGGTAGTCGTCGAAGCCAAGCACGGCGTCCGCCTCGGGCAGCGCGGTCGCGAGCTGGTCGCCGTAGCGCTCGGCCAGACACCCCACGGCGACCACGACCCGTTGCCGTCCCGCCGCCGTTGCCGGCAGGTCGGCCGCGGCGAGCAGCGTGTCCACAGAGTCCTTCTTGGCTGCCTCCACGAAGCCACAGGTGTTCACGACGACGGCGTCGGCATCGACGGGCTCGTCGACCAGGTCGTAGCCACCACGCTCGAGCCGGGCGGCCAGCTCCTCGGAGTCGACGTCGTTGCGGGCGCACCCGAGGGTGACCAGGGCAACCGTCTTGCGGGTGTCGTCGGGGCGGGTGCTCGTCGAGGCAGTCATCGGCCCGCCCAGGATAGGGGTGTGCTCAGCCGCCCAGGGTGCGGCGTACCGGCTCGTCCGGTGCGCCGAGACGGCCCGCTCGGCGTCCGTCGAGCTGAACGAGGACGAGGCTGCCGTCCGTAGCGGTGATCGTCGCCTCGTCCATGATCTTGATCCGCTCCACGGCGCCGGGTGCGATCACCCCGTCGAAGAGCACCTGGCCACCCTTGGCCGTGACCGTGAGGGGAGTGCTCGTCACGGCGCCGGGCGCCGCTGCCAGGCGAAGCCACACCGGGCCCGGACCACGTCCCATGGTCGAGAAGCGATCAGCTTCCTTTGCAGGGGAGCCAGACGGTGCGCCGCCGGTCCGTTGCTGCGGCGTGCTGCCCAACCCGGTGACACTGTCCACCTCGTCGACATCGCTCACCAGCAGCTGGGCACCCGCCCAGAGCAGCGCCAGAACGACGACGACACCGATCAGCACCGACCATCGCGGACCGGTCGACGGGTCGACCACGCGGCCGGAGCTTGCCAGCTCGGCCTCCAGCACGCTGCGCGCCGTGACCGGGGCGGAGGCGTACCGGTCGTCGAAGGGCTGCAACAAACCATCCGGGTCGATCCCCAGCACCCGGGCGAGCACCCGCAGGTGGCCGCGCGCATACACGTCGCCCCCGCAGGCGGAGAAGTCGTCGACCTCGATCGCCTCGATGACGTGCGGGCGGATCCGGGTGCGCTCAGCCAGCTCGTCCACGCTGAGCCTCAGGTGGCGCCTGGCAGAGGCGACCTGGGGGCCGATGACCGTGTCAGCCACCGGCTCGGGGTGGGGGTACGGCTCGGTGTCGCGGGCGGTCGTTGCTCGCGGCGCGGCCACGGCAGCGTCCTCGAGCTGCAGCGGCGGCTGGTTCTGACCTGGCTCGTCCACCGGCCGCAACGCACTCGACACCGAGCCGGCCGAACCCTCGATCGTGACGTCGGCCCGTGCGATCCGCGGAGCCTCCGCCTGGGTCGGCGCCATCAGGAGCCCGTCAGACGTGTCCGTCTCGGTCACGGAGGCAGCATGTCTGGAGGACCGGCCTGACAGGGCGGACCACCAGGAGCCGCGACCCTTGGGCGCAGCGGTCTGCTCGGTTTCGGTTTCGGTCTCGGGCTCGGCCATGCCGGACCGGGGCGCCTCAACCGCGGACTCCACGGCTTCGGGCGCCACCGTGTCTGGCTCAGCCACCCCTGGCTCAGCCACCTCGGGCTCAGCCACCTCGGGCTCGGTCACCTCGAGCTGCGTCACCCCGGGCCCGGGCGCCTCCGGCTCCACCGCCTCGGGCTCGACGACCTCGGGTCCGGCCACCGCCACGTCGACGGAGGCCGGCGCCAGCCGGCGCAGCAGGTTTGGCAACGCCCGCACGTCGCCGGGATCGACCATGGCAAGCCGCAGCAGGCGATCGCCGCCCGCGGTCATGCCCACGTCGAGCCGGGCATCGCGACTGGGCAGGCGTGCGGGGGCCAGGCGAACGTCACGTACCTGGTCCCAACGCAGACCGACCCATGCCGCGCCGGTGCGCAGCCGGATCCCCGTCTCGTCGGCGACCAGCAACGGAACTCGAGCATCCCACCAGGCGGCGAGGTGGAGGGCGGCCACCGGCAGCAGCGCAATCGCGAGCACCGAGGCGAACACACCGCCACCGCCGGCAACGGCCCGCCACCCGTAAGCAAGCGCGACGGCGGCGGCAGCGACACCGACCAGCAGCAGCGCGCCGCGGCGCCGGTGCAGCAGCACCGGCTCCCGGGCGTCGGACGGCGCGTCGGACGGCGCGTCGGACGGGGGGTCGGGCGAGGTCGGCTCCTGCCCGACTCGCGACGTGTCGTCCATGGTCATCGTCATGCTTCCCCCTGCAGCGTAGCGACAACCTCGTCGAGGTCGTCGGGCTTGACGAGCACGTCGCGGGCCTTGGAGCCCTCGCTGGGCCCGACCACACCCCTGCTCTCCAAGATGTCCATCAGCCGGCCGGCCTTGGCGAAGCCGACGCGCAGCTTGCGTTGCAGCATCGACGTCGAGCCGAACTGGGTGCTCACGACCAGCTCGATGGCCTGCACGACCAGGTCGAGGTCGTCACCGATGTCGTCGTCGAGCGCACGGGTCGACTGCGGCACCGCGGTGACGTCCTCCCGGTAGGACGGGGTCAGCTGCTCCTTGCAGTGCGCGACGACACCTCGGATCTCGGCCTCGGTGACCCAAGCGCCCTGCATCCGGACCGCCTTGCTGGCGCCCATGGGCAGGAAGAGCCCGTCCCCCTGGCCGACCAGCTTCTCCGCTCCTGGCTGGTCGAGGATGACGCGGCTGTCGGCCAGCGACGAGGCGGCGAACGCCAGCCGGCTCGGCACGTTGGCCTTGATCAGACCGGTCACCACGTCGACGCTGGGCCGCTGGGTGGCCAGGACGAGGTGGATGCCGGCGGCGCGGGCCAGCTGGGTGATCCGTACGACAGAGTCCTCGACGTCGCGCGGGGCCACCATCATCAGGTCGGCGAGCTCGTCGACGATGACCAGCAGGTAGGGGTACGGCGCGAGGGTGCGCTCGCTGCCCGGTGGCGCCTCGACCGCCCCGGCCCGTACGGCCTTGTTGAAGTCGTCGACGTGCCGGAAGCCGTACTCGGCGAGGTCGTCGTAGCGCAGGTCCATCTCGCGCACGACCCAGCCGAGCGCCTCGGCGGCCTTCTTGGGGCTGGTGATGATCGGGGTGATCAGGTGTGGCACCCCCTCGTACGCGGTGAGCTCGACCCGCTTGGGGTCCACCATCACCAGCCGCACCTCGTCGGGCGTCGAGCGCATGAGGATCGACGCGATCATCGCGTTGATGAAGCTGGACTTGCCCGAGCCGGTGGCACCGGCGACGAGCAGGTGCGGCATCTTGGCCAGGTTGGCGACCACGTTGTTGCCCTCGACGTCCTTGCCGAGGCCGACCAGCATGGGGTGGTGCTCGTTGCGGGCCCCCCGTGAGCGCAGCACGTCACCGAGCGAGACCATCTCCTTGTCGGTGTTGGGGATCTCGATGCCGATCGCCGACTTGCCGGGGAT
>JBBSMN010000110.1:0-9760 GCA_038233135.1 Propionibacteriales bacterium | reverse complement strand
CCTTCGGGCGTGGGCTGGCCGAGCGGGCTGGGGGGGTGCCGCTGCATGCGGTTGCCGTGGGCCGGCCAGGTGAAGAGCCGCCCGCGGTTGTGCTGGCCCAGCTGGGCGAGCAGGGCGTGGCGTCGGTGCACCACGTCGTCGGCGATCGGCTGACCGCGTACTCCGCGGCTGCGTGGGCCGCCGCACTGGTCGACGTCGCGCAGTCGGCCGGTGCCGCTGTCGTGCTGGCGGCCGGTACGCCGCGAGGCAACGAGGTGCTGGCGCATACCGCCACTCGGCTGGACGTGGCGATGGCCGCGAACGTGGTCGGGATCGACGCCGTGGGTGTCGATGCCGGCGACCCGCTGATCGTGACCCGGCAGGTGGTTGGCGGCGCCGTGCTCGAGCAGATGCAACTCGGTGACACCGTGGCGGTGCTGTCGGTTGCCGGGCATGCGGTGGAGCCGGCTGCGGCCGCGACCGCCAGCAGTCCCGAGGTCGTCGAGCTCTCGCCCACGCTGACCGATGCCGACCTGGTGGCCCGGGTGGTGCGTACCGGCGAGAAGGTGCCGGACGCATCCGGTGCGCTGACCTCGGCCCGGGTCGTGGTCGGCGCCGGTCGCGGGGCGGGCAGCGCCGACGGGTTCAAGGACGTGGTGCGACTCAGCGAGCTGTTGGGGGGCGCGGTCGGTGTGTCACGGGTGGTGACCAGCCTCGGCTGGCGGCCGCACCACGAGCAGGTCGGGCAGACCGGCAGCCGGATCTCGCCGGACCTCTACATCGCCTGCGGGATCAGCGGCGCCATCCAGCACTGGGCAGGCTGCTCGAGTGCAAAGACGATCCTGGCGGTCAACACCGACCCCGACGCGCCGATGGTCACCCGGGCGCACTATGCGGTGATCGGTGACCTGCACGAGATCGTGCCGGCGATCAACGAGGAGCTCGAGAGCCGCCGCGCCTGACCCGCCCCGACAACTTTGGCCAAGATCAGCGGTCGGTGGCCAACAGGTCGTACCAGGCGCCGTCCTCGTGCACCTGCTCATCGTTCACACCGATGATTCCGTCGAGGCGGAAGTGACCGACCTGGGTGAAGCCGGCTCGCTCGGCGACGTGCCGGCTGGCGGTGTTGTTCCACGAGGCGCCCAGCTGCACCCGGTGCCGTCCGAGGCCGCCGTCGGCGGTCGGCGTGAAGGCGTGGCGCAGCGCCAGCTCCACCGCCTCGCCGATGACGCCGCGCCCGCGCGCTTCGGGGTGTGCCGCGTAGCCCACCTCGGCGTTGCCGGGGCACATCTTGTCGCCGAGGCGGAACAGCCCGATGTCGCCGACCATCCGGTCAGTGTCCCGGTCGGCCACCGCCCAGCCCACCTTCTGTCCGAGGGAGGCCTGGAGGCGACAGCCCAGGACGAACGTGCGGGGGTCGTCGCTCCCGTAGGGGTGCGGCATCGTCGGCAGCCAGTGGCGGGTGCGTGGGTCGGTGCACGCCTCGACGATGCGGGGAAGGTCGGCGTCGGTGTGCGGCCGCAGCCGTACGTGCTCGCCCTCGAGCACCGGGGTCGACCACCAGGTCGTACGGGGATGACCGTCGTCGGTCGGTCGCAACGTCGCGAGCCAGGCGTCGCGGAGCTCGCCGCGCTGCTGGGAGTACGCCGGCACCTCGCCGTGGAAGGTGAAGCCGCACGCCCAGGCGACCCGCCACGAGTCGAGGTTGCCGACGTAGGTCTCCCAGTGCATGACCGGCATGCCGACCGTGTCGAAGGCCCACCGGGTCGCCAGCCGTACCGCCCGGGTCATCAGCCCACGCCCGCGGGCCCAAGGGTGCAGCATGAAGCCGATGTCTGGACGGGCACCGGCACGGACGTCGATGTTGCCGGCGAAACGCCTCGTGCCGGTGTCGTCAGGAGCCTCGATCGCCCAGCCATAGCTGGTCTGGTTGCGCCAACCGGCCGGGGTTAGGTCGGTGATGAACTGCTCGGCGTCCCGGCGGGCGAACGGCATCGGGATCCTGGTCCAACGCTGGCTCTCAGGGTCGCGGCACATGCGGGTGATCTCGTCGACGTCGTCGAGACTGCGGGCGCGCAGCGTCACGACCCCGTCGCTCAGCACCGGCACGTCGACGTCAGCAGCCATGCCCGACATCCTCCCCGCGGCCGTGATCGCCGGCAACGAGTTTGCTGAGCGGTGGGCGGATACCGCACTTGGTGTACTAGGCACCACTTGTGCTGCCGCGGTGGTGCTTTACGCACCGAGTGGCGTGACGACCGCCGTGTTCTGTCCGCCGCCGTGTCCTGTCCATCAGGCCGCGCGATGACGGACGGCTCAGAGGGGGCCGGCGGCGTCGCCGGGCTCCACGGCGAACACCGACGGTTCCGGCCATCCGGCGCCGGCGAACGCGGTCCGGCAGGCGCCGGCCACCGCATCGGCGTCACCGACACGCGCCAGCGCGATGGCGCTGCCGCCGAACCCGCCGCCGGTCATCCGGGCACCGAGGGCGCCGGCCGAGACGGCGGCGTCGACCGCCACGTCCAGCTCGGGACAGCTGATCTCGAAGTCGTCGCGCAGCGACGCGTGGGAGGCGACGAAGGCGCGGCCGAGGTCGGCCCACGACCGGGTGCGCAGCTGCGACACCGCCTGGTGCACGCGGGCATTGTCGGTGACCACGTGCCGGGCCCGGCGCATCAGCACATCCCCGTCGTCGGCGAGCTCCGGCAGGCGCTCGAGGTCGGCCAGCTCGACGTCGCGGAGGTTGTCGGCGCTGAGCAGGGCGGCCGCCCGTTCGCACTCGCGTCGGACGGCGGTGTACCCGCCGCCGTCGGACAGGGCGTGCGCGGCATGGGTGTCCACCACGAGCATTACCAGTCCGGCGGCGGCGAGGTCGCAGGGCTCGTGCGTCAGCTCCATCGTGCGGGTGTCCAACAGCATCGCCTGACCAGCGCGACCGTGCATGGCCGCCATCTGGTCCATCACGCCGGTGGGCGCGCCGACGTAGTCGTTCTCGGCGGTGCGCGCCAGCTCGGCGATGCGGTCGAGGCTGAGCCCGAGGTCGAGCGTGTCGTCGATCGCCACCACCACCGCGCACTCCAGCGCTGCCGACGAGGACAGCCCGGCGCCCAGCGGGACGTCACTGTCGACCCACAGGTCGAGGCCCGGCAGCTCGTGCCCGGCAGTCCGCAGCGCCCACACGACACCTGAGACGTACGACGCCCAGCCGGTCACGTCGCCGGGCTCGCAGTCGAGGCTCGCCGCGACCGCCGTGTCGGGGTCGTCGGACTGTGCGGACCACATCCGCAGCCGGTCGTCGTCGCGTACGCGCAAGGCTGCGCGGGCGCGCCGGTCGATCGCGAACGGCAGCACCCAGCCGTCGTTGTAGTCGGTGTGCTCGCCCATCAGGTTGACCCGTCCGGGTGCCGACCACCCCCACGCGGGGTGGGTGCTCACGAGGCCGAGTCTCGACCGGCGACCTCGTCGCTGAGCAGCAGCTCCCCCACCTGCTCGGCCAGGCGAGAGCGTGCCTCGCGGGACAGGTCGGGGTCGCTGACGAGCACGTCAGCCTGCGCCAGCGGTGCCACTGTGGCGATGCCGACCACCCCCCACTTGGTGTGGTCGGCGACCACGACCAGCCGGCGCGCCGCGCGGATGAGCGCCCGGTTGGTGTCGGCCTCGAGGAAGTTCGGGGTGCTGAAGCCGCAGCGCACGTCCATGCCGTGGGTGCCCAGGAACACCGTGTCGAGGTTGATCGAGGCCAGCGAGCCGACCGCGACCGGCCCGACGAGCGCGTCGGACGGGGTGCGGATGCCGCCGGTGAGCACCACGGTCTGATCCGTGCGCCCGGCGACGTGGAACACCTCTGCCACCGGCGGAGAGTTGGTCACCACGGTGAGGCCCCCGATGTCGAGCAGGAGGTGCGCCAGCGTCCATGTTGTGGTGCCCGCGGACAGGCCGACCGCCTGACCGGGCCGCACCAGCGACGCTGCGGCCTGGGCGATGCCCTGCTTCTCGACCGGCTCACGGGACGACTTCTCGGCGAACCCCGGCTCGTCGGTGCTGCCCGCCAGGGGCATCGTCGCGCCACCGTGCACCTTGTCGATCAGTCCGCGCCGGGCCAGCACGTCGAGGTCGCGGCGGACGGTCATGTCCGAGACGCCGAACCGGGTCACCAGGTCGGCCACCCGGGCCGCACCGTGCTCGCGCACCGCGTCGAGGATCAGGGTCTGGCGCTGCTGGGCGAGCACGTCAGCCCTGCCGGTCCTGCGCCATCACGGCGACCGCTCCCGCGTCGAGACGTATGGACTTGTCCGCGACCTGGCCGCTCACCAGGTCGGTCCCGGCAACCCGCACGACCACGGGCGCGCTGGTGTGGTTGAGGGCGAACACGTACGTCGAGTCGTCACTGCGGCGGCGCACCATCTCGACGCCTGCGGGCAGGTCGTACGGCGCCGCCACGCCCGCGTCCGCGCACACCCGTCGCAGGATGGCCGCCGTGGTGGCGTCGTCGGTGCGGGTGGCGACGTACCACCCGACACCGTCGCCCCAGCCGTGCCGGGTGAGCGCCGGCGCACCCGGCACCGGGCCGTCGGCGCAGGTCAGGACGGCCTC
This sequence comes from Propionibacteriales bacterium, assembly GCA_038233135.1. GTDB lineage: Bacteria > Actinomycetota > Actinomycetes > Propionibacteriales > Nocardioidaceae > JACCVL01. Next base: position 5,188 of record JBBSMN010000110.1, on the reverse strand, counting down.
GGCGCCGGCCAGGTGCAGGTCCTCGGTCCACACGTCGGCCACGCCGGCGTCGGCACCGTCAGCGTCGAGCAGGCGCACCTGCTGGCCGGCGAGCAGCGGGCAGAACTCCTCGACCCGCACCCCCAGCAGGTCGCGGAACGCGCCCGGGTAGCCGCCGAGGTACATGTGGTCGTTCTCGTCCGCGGTGCCGGAGAAGTACGTCACCAGCAGGTGGCCACCCCTCTCGACGTAGCCGGTGAGCGCCTTGGCGGCGGAGTCCGACACCAGGTGCAGCGTCGGGGCGAGCACGAGCGGGTACGCGGCGAGGTCGGTGGACTCGGCCGGCGGCGCCACGACGTCCACGGTCAGCCCGGCGGCCAGCAGCGCCCGGTGCAGGGCCAGTGACCGGTCGCGATAGGTGACGTCTTGTGACGGGGTCGCCACCTGCTCGGTGGCCCACCACGACTGCCAGTCGAAGACCAGTGCGACGTCGGCCTGCACCGTGCTGCCCACCACGGGTGTGAGCCGGCCCAGCGTCTCGCCCAGGTCGACCACCTCGCGCCAGAGCCGGCTGCCGGTGCCCGCGTGCGGGACCAGCGCCGAGTGGTACTTCTCCGCACCCGCGCGGGACTGCCGCCACTGGAAGAACAATGCGCCCTCGGACCCGCGCGCCACGTGCTGCAGGCTGTTGCGCACCGTCTGGCCCGGCCGCTTGGCGACGTTGCGGGGTTGCCAGTTGACGGCGCTGGTCGAGTGCTCCATCAGCAGCCACGGCCGGCCGCGAGCCAGCCCGCGCGTTACGTCGGCTGCGAACGCCAGCTCGCTCTGCGCGTTCGGGTCGGCCGCGACCAGGTAGTGGTCGTTGCTGACCACATCCACCTCGCGCGCCCACCGCCAGCAGTCGACGACGTCGGAGTGCACCATGAAGTTGGTCGTGACCGGGACGTCGGGCGTCATCTTGCGCAGCACGTCGCGCTCGGCCACGAAGCACGCCAGGTGCTCGTCGGAGGAGAACCGCCGGAAGTCCAGCGCCTGGCCGGGGTTGCCGAACGTCGGGGTCGACCGCGGCGGCAGCACCTGGTCGAAGTTGCCGTAGCGCTGGGACCAGAACGACGTCCCCCACGCGGCGTTGAGCGCGTCGATGTCGCCGTAGCGGCTCTCGAGCCAGGCCCGGAAGGCCGCCGCGCTCGTGTCGCACCAGCAGCAGGTCGTGTGGCAGGCGTACTCGTTGCCCACGTGCCACAGCGCCAGTGCCGGATGCTCGGCGTAGCGGGTGGCCAGCTGCTCGGCGAGGGCGGCGGCCCGCTCGCGAAAGACCGGTGAGCTCGGACAGTACGCCTGGCGGCTGCCCGGCCACAGCGTGCGGCCGTCCCGGTCGACGGGCAGCGTCTCGGGGTGCAGCTGGGCCAGCCACGGTGGGGGAGACGCGGTGGCGGTCGCTAGATCGACGTCGATGCCGGCACCGTGCAGCAGGTCCAGCACCTGGTCGAGCCACCCGAACTCGTACTCGCCCGGGCGCGGCTCGAGGTGAGCCCACGAGAAGACCCCGACCGTCACCATCGTCACCCCGGCCTCGCGCATGAGCGCGACGTCGTCAGACCAGACCTCCGCCGGCCACTGCTCGGGGTTGTAGTCGCCACCAAAGGCCATCCCTGTGTGGGCGCGCCCTGTCTGGGGCGGCCCTGTCTGGGGGCGCCCGGCCCGGGGAAAGGAGACGGTCATGGCCGCAGCCTGGACCGCCGCCACCTAGAAGTCAACAGGAACGAACACTTGAAACATGTTGGATGTTTGGTTCTCCATCCGGTGGCTTTGGGGAAGCTCGGCCAGATCGTCGGCAACAAGGTGGTAACAGGGGTTGACAGAAGCGTGTTCGAGTGGGTGCAATAGCGCGCATCACATGTTGGGTTACGTTCATATCTGTTGGACGTGGGCCGACCGACGACGACAGCCAACGCCCCGGACGGCCCGGGGCCGCACCCCTTGGAGCACGCCATGGCTCGACCGAATGGATCGAACTCACCTCTGTGGACCCCGCGGGCGGTCGGCCCGCAGATGTCTCGCCGCAGCCTGCTGCGCGGCCTCGCCGTCGGCGGCGGGCTGGCCGCCCTTCCCGGTCTCGCGGCCTGCGGTGGTGACTCCGGCGGGGGCGGCGGCGGCAGCGGTGGGGGCACCTCGACATCGCTGGGCTCGAACTTCTCGGACCAGGTGCCGCAGAAGGCGCTGCAGGACTCGCTGGACGCCTTCACCAAGGCGAAAGGGATCGACGTCTCGGTCAACACCGTCGACCACGAGCAGTTCCAGGAGAACATCACGTCCTACCTGCAGGGTGGGCCACAGGAGGTCTACGCCTGGTTCGCCGGCTACCGGATGAAGTTCTTCGCCGACCAGGGGTTCGCCGGCGACGTGTCGAAGGTGTGGAGCGGCGACCTGGGCTCGCACTACACCGAGGCCTTCAAGCAGGCATCGACCGCCGAGGACGGCAACCAGTACTTCGTGCCGTTCTACTACTACCCGTGGGCGGTCTTCTACCGCAAGAGCCTGTTCGAGGAGAAGGGCTACACGGTCCCGAAGACCCTCGACGACTTCACCGCGCTGTGCAAGGAGATGGAGTCCGACGGGTTGGAGCCGATCGCCTTCGCCGACAAGGAGGGCTGGCCTGCGATGGGCACCTTCGACGTCTTGAACTTCCGGCAGAACGGGTACGACTTCCACGTCAACCTGATGGCCGGCGAGGAGTCGTGGGAGAGCGACGAGGTCAAGGGGGTCTTCGAGCTGTGGCGCGACCTGCTGCCCTACCACCAGCCCAACGCGCTCGGCCGCGACTGGTTGGACAGCGCCGCCGACCTGGTCAACAAGAAGGCCGGGATGTACTACCTCGGAATGTTCGTGGGCCAGGCGTTCAGCAAGAAGGAGGACCAGGACGACCTCGACTTCTTCGTGTTCCCCTCGGTCAACGAGGAGCAGGGCACCAAGACGATCGAGGCGCCGATCGACGGGTGGATGATGTCCCCGGAGCCCGACGACGAGGAGACCGCGATGGCCCTGCTGGTGTGGTTCGGCAGCGCCGAGGGGCAGCAGGCCTACCTCAAGTCCGACCCCAACAACGTCGCCGCCAACAGCGACGCGGACACCTCGAACTACAACGCCCTGCAGAAGAAGGCCAACGAGCTGGTCGGCAGCGCGGAGAACATCACCCAGTACCTCGACCGGGACACTCGCCCCGACTTCGCGTCCACGGTGATGATCCCGTCGCTGCAGAAGTTCATTGACAACCCCGACAGCATCGACGGCCTGCTCGGCGACATCGAAGAGCAGAAGAAGTCCATCTTCGCCTGAGGAGGCGCAGCGATGTCGACCAAGACAGCCACCGATCGGGCGAGCGCGTCGCGAAGCATTTCGGGCAAGCCGGGCAAGCGCGGCCGGCTGCAGCGGCTGACCCGGACCGACAAGATCGTTCTGGTCGTGCTCATCGGCATCCCCACGCTGTTGCACATCGCGCTGATCTGGGTGCCGACGATCGGGTCGGCGATCTTGTCATTCGGCAACCTGGGGCCGCTGTCGAGCGTCACCGAGGTCGAGTGGGTCGGGCTGGAGAACTACAAGCAGATCTTCTCGATCTATCCGCCGTTCTGGCCGGCGGTGCGGCACAACATCATCTGGCTGGCGTTCTTCCTGCTGGTGCCCACCACGCTGGGCCTGCTGCTCGCCTACCTCATCGACAAGGAGCTGAAGGGCTCGCGCCTCTACCAGAGCGCGATCTTCCTCCCGGTGGTGCTCTCGCTGGCCCTGGTCGGCTTCATCTGGGAGCTGATCTACAAGCAGGAGGGTCTGCTCAACGGGGTCATCGGCTTCTTCGCCGCTGACTTCAACCGGGACTGGCTGTCGGACTCCGGCAACCTGTACGCCGTGCTGATTGCCGCGAGCTGGCGGCACGTCGGCTACGTGATGATCTTGTTCCTGGCCGGCCTGAAAGGTGTCGACCCGGCGCTGCGCGAGGCTGCCGCCCTGGACGGCGCGAGCGAGTGGAGCACCTTCCGGCACGTCGTCTTCCCGGCACTGGCACCCGTCAACGTCGTCGTGCTCGTGGTCACCATCATCGAGTCGCTGCGAGCCTTCGACATCGTCTTTGTCATCAACGGCGGCCGCAACGGCCTCGAGCTGCTGTCCGTGCTGGTGACCCAGAACGTGATCGGGGAGGCGAGTCGCATCGGCTACGGCTCGGCCCTGGCGGTCATCCTGCTAGTGATCTCGATGGTCGTCATCCTCCCGTATCTCTTCAAGACCTTCCGAGAGGACCTCGTGCGATGACGACGGCGGCTCCGGACACCGACGCAGATGTGGCCAACCCTGCAGTCACCGAGGTGCGAATGGCCGGTGCGAAGAAGCCGCACCCGCTGCCGCGGGCGATCGCCTACATCACCCTCATCGGTGCCAGCATCGGCTTTCTGGCGCCGTTCCTGTGGGCGCTGTACACCTCGTTCCGCCCGTTCACCGACACCCAGGAGAACGGGTACTTCTCACTCGCCCGCGCGCTCACGTTCGAGAACTACACCACCGCATGGCAGCGGGCCGGGTTCACGCAGTACTTCATCAACACCCTGATCATCCTGGTCCCGGCCATCATCGTCATCCTGCTGTTCTCGACCTTCCTCGCCTACGGCCTGGCCCGCTTCAGCTTCAAGTTCAACCTGGCGCTGCTGATGCTGTTCACCGCCGGCAACCTGCTGCCCCAGCAGGTCATCATCACCCCCCTGTACCGGATGTACCTCGAGCTGCCGGCGCCGTGGACCCAGTCCGGGGAGTGGGCCAACACGCAGTTCGGCGTCGTGATGATCCACATCGCCTTCCAGATGGGGTTCTGCACGTTCGTCATGAGCAGCTACATGAAGACGCTGCCGGTCGAGCTCACCGAGGCGGCGCTGGTCGACGGTGCCAGCGTGTGGAGCCAGTTCTGGCGCGTAATCCTGCCGCTGTGCCGCTCGCCGCTCGCCGCGCTCGCGACGCTGGAGTTCACCTGGATCTACAACGATTTCTTCTGGGCACTGGTGCTGATGATCGGCAACGGCAACGACCAGCCGATCACCACTGCGCTGAACAGCCTGAACGGTGCGTTCTTCACCAACGACAACCTCGTCGCCGCCGGCTCCATCATCACCGCGATACCCACGATCATCGTCTTCGTCGTGCTGCAGAAGCACTTCGTCGGCGG
>JBBSMN010000109.1:0-9906 GCA_038233135.1 Propionibacteriales bacterium | reverse complement strand
GTCAGCGGCGCCGAGGGCAGCGCACCCAAGGGCAGCGCACCCAAGGGCAGCGCACCCAAGGGCAGCGCACCCAAGGGCAGCGCACCCAAGGGCGAGGCGGCCAAGGGCAGCCCCACCGACCTGGGCGTCGGTCTGGACGGGGACCCGCTCACCGGGCGGGACGTCATCCGCACCGCCGACCTGTCGATCGTCACCGAGGACGTCGATGCGGCCCGCGATGAGGCGACCGCCCTCGTCGACGACATGGGCGGTGTCGTCGCCGGCGAGACCACGACCTTTGGCGGCCGCCGGGGCAATCCGCCGGACGGGTCCCAGACCATCCGGCTCGACCTGCAGGTGCCCACCGAGCGCTTCGACGCTGCCAACGAGGCACTGTCTGTCCGACCTCGGCACCGTACGCGACAGCCACATCGACCTGCAGGACGTCACCGCCGAGGTCGCCGACGTGGACAGCCGGGTGGACAGCGCCCAGACCTCCTTGGAACGCATACGCAGCCTGCTGAGCCGGGCCAACAAGCTCGGCGCCGTCATCCGGCTGGAGAGCGTGCTGGCCGACCGGCAGGCAGACCTCGAGGCGCTGCAGGCCAGGCAGCGGACGCTGGCCGGTCAGACCACGATGGCCACGCTGCGCGTCGAGCTCGCACCGACCACGCGGAGCGACCCGCCGGGCAAGGACGACGATCTGCGCGGCTTCACCGCCGGCATCGCCCAGGGCTGGGACGCGCTGCGCGAGGTGGTCATGGGGGCGAGCACCGTGCTAGGCGTGCTGCTGCCGTTCGCGACGGTCGCTGCCGTCGCGCTCATCCCGGTCGCGCTGTTGCGACGCCGCCACGGGAACGGCCCCGCTGTCAGTCCACCGAGCCCGTGAGGCTGTGCACGAGCGCGACGATACGGGTCAGCACGTCCGGGTCGGTGTCGGGCGGCACCCCGTGGCCGAGGTTGAACACGTGCCCGGGAGCCGCCGCACCGTCACGCAGCACCCGCCGGACCGCGGCGTCGACCACCGGCCACCGGGCGCGCAGCAGTGCCGGGTCGAGGTTGCCCTGGACGGCCCGCTGGGGTCCGACCCTCCGGGTCGCCTCGGACAGCGGTAGCCGCCAGTCGACACCAACCACCTCGGCGCCAGCCTCGCCCATCAGCGCCAGCAGCTCGCCGGTGCCGACGCCGAAGTGGATGCGCGGCACGTCCAGGTCGGCCACCGCCGCCAGCACCGCGGCCGAGTGCGGTTGCACGAACTGGCTGTAGTCGGCCGCCGACAGCGTTCCCGCCCACGAGTCGAACAGCTGCACCGCGCTGGCACCGGACTCAATCTGCACCCGCAGGAACGCGCCGGTGATGGCGGCCAGCCGGCCGAGCAGGTCGTGCCACAGCCCCGGGTCGTCGTGCATCAGCGCCTTGGTGCGGGCGAGGTCGCGGGACGGACCGCCCTCCACGAGATAGGACGCCAGCGTGAACGGGGCACCGGCGAAGCCGATCAGGGGTGTGGTTCCGAGCGTGTCCACCAGGCCGCGGCAGGCCGCGGCAACGTACGGCACGTCGTCGCCGGTGAGTGGCCGCAGTCGCTCCACCCCCCGAGCCGAGCGCACCGGGTCGGCGATGACGGGTCCGGTGCCGGGCACGATGTCGAGATCGACACCGATGGCCTTGAGCGGCACCACGATGTCGGAGTACAGCACCGCGGCGTCGACTCCGTGGCGGCGGACCGGCTGCATGGTGATCTCCACGACCATCTCCGGCCGCGAGCACGAGTCGAGCATGCTCACCCCCTCGCGGAGCGCGCGGTACTCCGGCAGGGACCGGCCGGCCTGGCGCATAAACCAGACCGGTGTGCGGCTGGGCGAGCGACGTCCGCACGCTGCGAGGAACGGCGATTCGGTGGCCACCGACCGATCTTCCCAGGCCAGACCGGCGAGTCGCGGAGCCGGCCCCAAAACGACCGACATAGGCTCGTGGCGTGGGAGCGGACCAGCTCGACCAACCGCCGCCGCAGTTTCGTGCTGCGGTCGACCAGCTGCGCGCCGTGCGCCTGCGTCCCGAGGTCGATCTGGTGGAGGTGCCCGCGCCGCAACGCATCGCGCCCTTCGCCGCTGCGCTGGGTGCCGACGTGGTGGTCGCCGGCGCCGATGTCGGCACCGGCCGGCTGGTGCTGCTGCACGACCCGGCGGGCAACGACAGCTGGGAGAGCAGCTTCCGGTGCGTGACCTTCGTCCGCGCCGAGGTGGACCCAGAGATGGTGCGCGACCCGGTGCTCTCATCGGTGGCGTGGAGCTGGCTCACCGACGCCTGGCAGGCACACGGGCTCGACGTCGCGGCACCCAGCGGCACGGTGACGGTCGTGCTGTCGGAGGGCTTCGGCAGCATCGCCGATGACAGCCTCAGTGCCCAGGTGGAGGTGCGCGCCTCCTGGTCACCGGTCGCCGCCGGCACGGGAGCTGTGCCGGACCTCGACATCGCCACCCACGTGGCGGCGTGGGGTGAGCTGTTGACGACCGCCTCGGGGCTAGCACCCGTGCCCAGCGGGGTCGTCGCGCTGCCCCGTCGGCACGGTGCGCGTGGCTGACGCCGACGACGCACCGACGGACCCTGGCCAGAGCGCCGAGCCCCCCGTCGAGCCCCCGAAGCCGCTGCTGCGGTTGGCGGAGGGGTTGCGGCCGCTCACCGACACGCCGGCCATGCTCGAACGGGTCGCCGCGCGGCTCGCCGCAGGGAGCGGTCCGGTGGGCATCGACGCAGAGCGAGCATCGGGCTACCGCTACTCCCAGCGGGCCTACCTCGTCCAGCTGCGCCGTGCCGGGTCCGGCACCGCACTGGTCGACCCGGTCGCCATCGATGACCTGACACCGCTCGTCGATGCACTGCGCGGCACCGAGTGGGTGCTGCACGCCGCCTCCCAGGACCTGCCGTGCCTGGGTGAGATCGGTCTCCACCCGGACCGGCTGTTCGACACCGAGCTCGCCGGCCGGTTGCTGAACATGCCGCGGGTGGGTCTGGCCACGCTGGTGGCCGAGCTCTGTGGCCAGCGGCTGGCCAAGGAGCACTCCGCGGTCGACTGGTCGACGCGGCCGTTGCCCGAGTCGTGGCTCGAGTACGCCGCACTCGACGTCGAGGTGCTCGTCGAGCTTCGCCGCCAGCTGGCCGACCGGCTGACCGACGCCGACAAGGCGGACTGGGCTGCCGAGGAGTTCGACGCGCTCACGGGCTTCACCGGCCCGGAGCCGCGAGCTGAGCCGTGGCGGCGGACGTCCGGACTGCACCGCGTACGCGGGCGGCGCGCGCTGGGCGTGGTCAAGGCGCTGTGGGAGGCGCGCGACGCACTGGCCGCCGACCTCGACAGGGCACCGGGTCTGCTGCTCGCTGACGCCGCGATCGTGGAGGCGGCGACCGCGCTGCCGCGAGAGCGTCAGGCGGTGCGCGCCCTGCCGGGGATGCGACACCGTCGCGCTCGTGGCCATCTCGACGACTGGGTGCGTGCCATCGAGCAGGCGCTGGCGGCTCCGGAGACACAGTTGCCGGCCGTCACCGGGCCCAGTGACGGGCTGCCACCCCCGCGCTCATGGCCCGAGCGCAACCCACCGGCGGCAGCCCGGCTGGCAGCCTGTCGCGCAGTTGTGACCGAGCTCTGCGCCACGCACGACCTGCCGGCGGAGAATCTGCTCACCCCGTCCCTGATTCGGCGGCTGGCCTGGTCCCCCCCGGAACCCGTGCACGTCGACACCGTGGCGGAGTTCCTGCGCCGGGGAGGAGCGCGTCAGTGGCAGGTCGGCCTGACCGCCGACCGCTTCGCAAGCGTCATGTCCGACGCCGACCGCGCGTCGTGACGATGCCATCACTTTCTGTTCACTACGGTGGAGTGTCAGCCGAGAAAGTGCCGTGCGAGGTGCCGTGCGTCGACTCAGCAGATCTCAGCGCGCGTGCACGCTGGCGGGCTGCCTGACGGTGCTCGCACTGGTGTCAGCCTGCGGAGGTGGCAACACCGCGACATCGGACGCTCCCCGCGCGCCAACGAGTGAGCCGAGTCCCACGCCGACCACCGGACCCACCGACGACAGCACCACTCACACGCCGACTCCCACCGCCACGGGACCGATGTCCGTCCTGCTGGCAGCGCCCGAGCTGCCGGGTCTCGACGACCGGACGCAGTGGCGTGAGGTCACCGAGTCCAAGCGGGAGTCCGAACCGCCGCACTGGATCCAGCGGTTCTCGCTGGTCTCGAACGGCGCGCTCAGCACTGTCGAGCGCACGTACGAGGCGACCGCGGGCAAGGCCAGCGCCGCCCATGCCGTCGCCCGCACCGTCGACCGGCGCAGCGCCCAGCGCCTGTTCGCCGTACTGGTCGCCAACGCGCGGGACTGCGCCGACCAGCTGGCGGCCGTTGACCGTGTCCCGCTCGGCGCGGTGCAGCCACTCAGCGCGGTGTCGGTCACCGGCGGGCAGGCCGCCTGGGGCGTGGTGTTCTCGGGGCCGGTGCCGGCGGACCGCGGCGCCGCCACCGTGGATGCGGTCGCCGTCGTCCAGGTCCAGGACAAGGTGTCGGTGCTGCCGATGAGCAGCATCGGCCAGGACTACAACTATCAGCCTGGACAGAGCCCACCCGAACGGGCGATCCCGCTCGTCGGCGCCGCCCTCGGTACAGGCTGATTCGACGCGATCGTGCCGGATAGCGGTCTGAGTGCCGCCGGCGTGCGACGATCGGGGTGTGGACACGTCACGATTCCACCGCCCCGCGCTCCCCGGCGACCGGACCTTCGCCGAGGTGCCGGGCTCGGACGACCCGGCGCTGCGGGCCGAGGCGGGCGCCCGGGTGGCGTCACTGCTCGTACGCGGCGCTCGAGACAGCCGGGACGCCGTCGTCGCCGAACGGGTCGTGCAGCTGGCCGACCAGCAGGGGCTCGACGAGCTGGCCACGCTGTGGGCCGACGCTCCGGCCGACTCGCTCGCCGGCGCCCTGTGGCGGCTGTACCTGCTGCGGTCGTCGGTGCACCAGGACCCGGCTCGTGCATCGCGAGAGTTTGCCGCGGGCCGCGCAGCCGCCCCGGTGCATGAAGTCGTCGCCGGGGTCGTGGACCCGCCGGGAGCCGACGAGGTGCGGCAGCTGGCCGACACGGTGTTGCGAGGAGTGGTCGTGGCCGACCTCGCCGTCACGCTCGAGCGCGCGGCGGCGTTCGCCCGAGTGCTCGCGGTGGGGCGGGCGATGCTGGACGAGGACCCGCCGCAGTCCACACAGTCGGCCAGCCGGCTGGTGGCGACCGCGGAGCAGCTGGAGCGGGCAGCGCGCACCGAACGGTCAGACCAGCTGGTGTGACCGCGCTGGGCACCGAAGTCGGGCCAGAGAGGTGCCGGGCCAGAGAGGTGTCGGGCCAGAGAGGTGCCGGGCCAGAGAGGTGTCGGGCCGGGAGCGCCTCACGGCGCATGGCCGCTCGTGGCGGCTAATTGTGGGACCCGGGGCTACCGCGGCCCGACACCGCGCGCAAGCCTACAGCCGCTTGGCCCAATGCGTGAACGGGTGCCGCACCTGCATGCCCGACTTCTGATACAACCCGAGTGCGCCCGTTCGCGAGTCGGTCGACAGCTCGACACGCGGACGCAGACCGGCTCACATGCCGGCGGCGCCGTAGCGGATCAGCCACTCCCGCTCGGGGTCGTAGATCAGGCCAGGGTCGAGCGGCTCACCGGCCGGCTCGCCCGCTCGCATCTCCTCGACCCGTACCCGGTCGGGGAGCCGCCCCCATCGGCGCCGGCCAGCCGCTCGCTCGGGGGCGTCTGCGTCGCTTCGGGAGGCAACCTGCATACCCATGACGGTGCCACGGTGCCGTCCCGCGCACAAGAGCCGCGAAGCGCCGCAGCTGCCGCCGGCAGGGTTATGGACCCGCCATCCGCGGGGTTATTGTCGGGCTCCACGCGGGGAGCGACCAGGATCCCCCCACCGACCCCCAGCAAACGATGAGGTGCACATGCGGGCAGCACTCGACCAGGCCACCATCGAGCAGTTCGCCAAGGACTTCGGCGCGCACTCGACCTACCGGCTACTGCAGAACGCGGTCGCCACCACCTCGGTCGACGAAGTGGCCCTGGACCGGACCGTGGTGACCCAGACAGAGGCGTCGATGTCGCACCTGATCGACAACTGGCAGGTCAGCGACCAGAAGAAGAGCGGCCGCTGCTGGCTGTTCGCGGGCACCAACCTGCTGCGCACAACGGCCGCCTCGACGCTGGACGTCAAGGACTTCGAGTTCTCCCAGAACTACCTGTTGTTCTGGGACAAGCTGGAGAGGGCCAACCACTGGCTGGAGTCGATCCTCGAGACCGCCGCCCTCGACATCGACGACCGTACGGTGGCGCATCTGCTGACCACTCCCGGCGAGGACGGCGGGCAGTGGAACATGTTCGTCGCACTGGTCGCCAAGCACGGGCTGGTCCCCAAGACGGCGATGCCCGAGACGCAGTCGTCGTCGGACACCGCACGGCTGAACCGGGCCCTAGGGCTCGTCCTTCGCCAGGCCGCGCGAGACCTTCGCGCCCAGGCCGCCGACGGTGTGTCGCTGCAGGAGCTGCGCGAGGCCAAGGCCGAGGTGCTGGGCGGGGTCCACCGGGTGCTTTCCATCCACCTCGGCACGCCCCCCGAGCGGGTCTACTGGCAGTGGCACGACAAGGACCGCGCCTTCCACCGCGAGGGCTGGCTGACCCCACAGGACTTCGCCCGGCGCTATGCGCCGCTGTCGCTGGAGGACTACGTGTGCCTGGTCCACGACCCGCGCCCCGGCAGCGAAGAGGGACGCACCTACACCGTCGAGCACCTGGGCAACGTGGTGGACGCGCCCCCGGTCGTCTACCTCAACGTGGAGATGGATGTCATCAAGCAGGCGACGATGGACTCGCTCGTCGACGGTCAGCCGGTCTGGTTCGGGTGCGACACGGCGCAGATGAGCAACGCGGGACTCGGGCTGTGGGATGCCCAGCTCTATGAGTACGACGCGGTCTACGACCTCGAGACGACGATGAGCAAGTCGGACCGGCTGCTGCACCAGGGCACCCTGATGACCCACGCCATGCTCTTCACCGGCGTCGACGTCGTCGACGGCGTGCCCCGGCGCTGGCGGGTCGAGAACAGCTGGGGCGAGACCCGCGGCGACAAGGGCTTCTGGACCATGAACGACAACTGGTTCGGCGAGCACCTGTTCGAGGTCGCGGTGCACCGCGACCGGCTCCCGGCCGAGCTCGTGGCCCGGCTGGACCAGGAGCCCGTACGACTGCCGGCCTGGGACCCGATGGGGGCACTTGCCAGCGCAGGCTGATCAGCGTGTCTGCAATGCCAGGACCGTCAACGGCAACGCGACGAACACGACGAGCAGCATCGCGGCCAGACCGATCCACTCCATGGCGGCGGCGTGGCCGACGACCGTCGGATCCACCCCACCGTCCGGGCCCTCATCCGGTGCGCCGGCCATCTGGGCTACTGGTTCGACAGCGCTCATGTCTTTCCCTCCCGACGCCCCCTCGAGGCGTCCGTTCGCCACGGTAGGTAGGACCGCTGCGGTGGCGGCAGCCGCCGTGCCGCGCGATGGGCCGAACGGCTGACCAAAGTCGAGACGTTCGCTGGCCACAACCCCTGCACCCGACCGCCCTAGACTTCCCGCACGATCAACGAGGAGTCGGGGCTGGCTGCCAGACTCCTCCCCATGTCTGGCCGACTCGGTCACCATCGGCGCCGAGGCCCGGCCTGGCGAGACCTTCCCGGCCGTGCGTTCTATGTGCACCGCCTGGCAGTGCCTACGCGATAGCGCGGAGATAGGAGCGATCACCTCGGGCCGTCGTTGACAGGGCCATATCGAGGAGATGGCCGTACAGACGAGCGCAGTGTGCATCTGGACTTTGTCGCAGCCGATGGCCGCCTGTCTCGCTACTACGAAGACCTCAGGTTCGAGCCTCGGGGATCGTCAATGTCGGCGGGCACCCGGTCAACGCCTCAGCGGCGACTCCCGCCCGGAGGATTGGTCACTAGCTGCGGATGGGCGTGACACACCACCTGCTGATGACAACCTGATTCGGTCGTTGGGGCGGCCACCTCGTCTCGATGATTGCGATCAGGCAGATCGCGCACTGGGTGATGGCGCGCAACCACGGAGCCACGCGCCGCCCACGGATGGCGGTGAGTCGCACCGAGCAGGTGACTCCGCGGGGTCACATGACATAACGTCGCGAGCCTCGAAGCCCCAGCAGCAGCGGTAGGTCCTCAGCACCGGAATCGAGGTGGGCAGCGGCGTCCCCCGCTCACCGGCCGGATAGCAGCTGCGTTGCCGCCGAGGGTTCGCCGGCTGATCGTCTACCGTCCCTCATGTGAACCCCGAGACCTACTTGGCGAGCACCCGCCGAGACCTGGAGAAGATCGCGTCGCACATGGACGGCACAGCGTCCGCGCCTGGACTCGCGGCCGCCGCCTGACAGAGGAGAAACACGTGGTCGGACCAGCCGAACGGGCGGCGATGCGGCGCGCGGTCGACCTGGCGGCGCGGGGCCGTGGGCGTACGTCGCCCAACCCGGTGGTGGGGTGCGTCGTGCTCGCCGCGGACGGCACCGAGGCAGGCGCGGGCTGGCACCAGCGGGCAGGCGGACCGCACGCCGAGGTGGTTGCGCTCGAGGCGGCTGGCCCGCTGGCCCGCGGCGGCACGGCGGTGGTCACCCTGGAGCCGTGCGCACACGCCGGGCGCACCGGGCCATGCACGGAGGCACTGCTGGCGGCCGGCATCGCGCGGGTGGTCGTCGGGGTGCTCGACCCCTGGCCCGAGGCAGCCGGCGGCTTGGCCCGGCTCCGTGCTGCGGGGGTCACCGTCGACCAGGTGGACGGTCCCGCGCTGGCGGCCGCCGAGGACGTCAACAGGCCGTGGCTCACCGCCGTACGGCGGGGGCGGCCGTACCTCACCTGGAAGCTGGCCGGCACGCTCGACGGCCGGGTGGCGGCCGCGGACGGGAGCAGCCGCTGGATCACCGGCGCGGCGGCGCGGGCCGACGTCCACCTGCTGCGGGCCGAGTGCGATGCCATCCTGGTCGGTGCCGGCACGGTGCTGCTCGACGACCCCAGCCTGACCGTGCGACCGGGCGACGGGACGGTCCCGGCCCAGCAACCGCTGCGGGTCGTGGCCGACACCCACGGCCGGACACCCGCAGGCGCCCGGGTGCGCGACGGCGCCGCCGAGACCTGGGTGGCGACCGGGGCCGACGTCGGCACGGGTCCCGACGGCAGGCTCGACCTGGACGCGCTGCTGGCGGCGCTGTTCGAGCGCGACCGACGGCACGTGCTGCTCGAGGGGGGGCCACTGCTGGCCGGGGCGGCCGTGGCCGCCGGGCTCGTCGACCGGGTGGTGGCCTACGTTGCGCCGGCGCTGCTGGGTGCGGGGCCTGCGGCGCTCGGCCCTGCGGGAGTGCACACGATCACGGCGGCGCACCGGCTCGAGCTCGTCGACGTACGGCGGATCGGTGCCGACGTCCGCATCGAAGCAACCACCACCCCCGCGATCCGTGAGTTTCTGCACCGCGATCCGTGAGTTTCTGCACCGCGATCCGTGGATCGTTGTCGGTCGTCCAGGGGTCAGCCCTTACGGGCGGCCATCCGAGCCTGAAGGGCGTCGCGACGGTCCTCGAACCGGGTGGCTTGGACGTCCAGCTGGTCGAGGTGTTCCGACAGCTCGGTGCGCGCGGTCTCGCCCTCCTCGCCGAGTCCCTCGACGTCGAACACCTTCCAGTACCGAAGGACGGGCAGCACGACGTCGTCGCGGTGCTGGCGCAGGTCGTAGACGCCGGCGACGGCCATCTCGACGGCCTTGCGCTGGAAGCCCTTGATGTCGGCCCCGGGCATCTCGAACTTCTTGACCACGTCGGTGATCGCCCGCATCGCCTGGTCGGGGGCGAGAT
>JBBSMN010000108.1:0-9916 GCA_038233135.1 Propionibacteriales bacterium | reverse complement strand
TGACGGATGCCGCCCAGGTGCTCGCCGCCCTCGATGCGGTGCGCGACCCCGAGCTCGACGAGCCAGTCACCTCGCTCGGGTTCGTGGCGTCGTCCACCGTGTCGGCGGACGGCGTCGCCGAGGTGCACCTGCGCCTGCCGACGTACTTCTGTGCGCCGAACTTCGCCTTCTTGATGGTCGCCGACGCCTACGACGCGGTGAGCCAGCTCGAGGGCGTACGACGCACCGAGGTGGTGTTGGACGACCACTTCGCCTCCGACGCGATCAACGGCGGAGTGGCGGCCAGGTCGGGGTTCGCGGAGTCGTTCGACGGCTACGCCGTCGGTGAGCTGGACGAGCTACGGTCCGACTTCGTCCGCAAGGCGGTGCTGGCAGGCACCGACCGGGTGTGCCGGCCGCTGCTGGCCGACGGCAAGACGGCCGAGGACCTCGCCGGGCTCACCCTCGGTGACGCGCCACCCTCGGCCGACCGGGAGCGATTGCGATCCCGCCGGGCAGAGCTCGGTCTGCCGTCCTCGGACGACTCGCCACTGCTGGTCGACGCCAGGACCGGCGACGCGGTCGGGGCCGGTGCGCTCCCGCTGCACCTGCAGAAGGCCCGGCTGACGAGGGTCGGGGTCGAGGCCAACACCGGTGTCTGCCGGGGTCAGCTCAAGGCGCGGTACGCAACCATCGGGCAAGGCCAGGAGGAGGAAGAGGACTCATGAGGGCTGTTCGGCTGCACGACTACCACCAGGACCCGGTCGTCGAGGAGGTGCCAGAGCCCACCGTCAGCGGTCCGCTCGACGTGGTCGTGAAGGTGGGCGGTGCGGGCGTGTGCCGCACCGACCTGCACATCATCGAGGGTCAATGGGCCGCGGCGATGGACCCGGCGCTGCCGTACACCATCGGTCACGAGAACGCCGGATGGGTGCATGAGGTCGGGTCCGCCGTGACGAACGTTGCGGTGGGGGACACCGTCATCTTGCATCCCACACCGACTTGCGGCCTGTGCCGTGCCTGCCGAGCCGGGCAGGACATGCACTGCAGCGAGAGCTCGTTCCCGGGTCTGAGCCACGACGGCGGGATGGCGGAGTACCTGCTGACCTCGGCCCGTGCCTGCGTCAAGCTTGACTCCGAGACCAAGCCGGCGGATGTGGCGGCTCTGGCCGACGCCGGCATCACCGCGTACCACGCCGTCCGCAAGGCGCTGCCGCTGCTGTATCCCGGCACGACCTGTGTCCTGGTGGGCGCCGGCGGTCTCGGGCACATCGGCATCCAGTGCCTCAGCGCCCTGACCGCGACCAGGATCGTCGTGATGGACCGCAACCCCGACGCGCTCAAGCTCGCCGAGCAGCTCGGAGCCGACGAGACCGTCGTTGCAGACGGGTCACACGTCGCCGCCGTGAAGGACCTCACCGGCGGGGAGGGTGCAGACGTCGTCCTCGACTTCGTCGCCGAGCAGGGGGCGGAGAACGAGGGCTTCGCGATGACCCGCCCCGCTGGGTCGTACTACGTGATCGGGTACGGCGGCGAGCTGAGGATCCCGACCCTGGATGTAATTTCCACCGAGCGCAACATCATCGGGAACATCGTCGGCAGCTACAACGAGCTGGCCGAGCTGATGGTGCTCGCCCAGGCCGGGAAGGTCACCTTGCACACCAAGACCTACCCGCTGGACGACGCGGTGGAAGCGCTGCACGACCTCGACGCCGGCCTGGTCCGGGGTCGGGCGATTCTCGTCCCGTAGAGCCCGTACCGAAGAATTCAGGAGGACAAATGGCCAAGGACCTGCGCTTCAACGCCGAGGCGAGGAGCCTGTTGGTGTCCGGTGTCGACCAGCTCGCCGAGGCGGTGAAGTCGACCCTGGGACCCAAGGGGCGCAACGTCATCTTGGAGAAGGTCACCGGGTCTCCGGTGGTCACGAACGACGGGGTCACGATCGCGCGCGAGATCCATCTGAGCGACCAGTTCGAGAACATGGGCGCCCAGCTGGTGAAGGAAGCCGCGATCAAGACCAACGACATCGTCGGTGACGGCACCACCACCGCCACCGTGATCGCCCAGGCCATCGTCCGGGAAGGGATGCGGGCCATCGGAGAGGGTGGCAATCCGGTGCTGGTCAAGCGGGGAGTGGACCTCGCGGTCGGCACCCTGGTCGACCGGCTCCGTACGGTGGCGCACCCCGTGGACAACGCGGAGGACTACGCACGCGTCGCGGGCATCTCGGCCAACAACGACGAGACCGTCGGCGCGGTCCTCGCCGAGGCGCTGCACACCGTCGGCGACGGCGGCATCGTGACGGTCGAGGAGTCGGCCACGCACGGGATGAGCGTGGACTTCGTCGAGGGCTTCGAGTTCGACAACGGCTACCTCTCGCCGTACCTCGTCACGCATCCGGCCAGCCTCGAGGCGATCATCGACGACCCCTACATCCTGCTGTGCAGCGAGAAGATCACCAAGGTGCAGCAGCTGATGCCGCTGCTGGACAAGATCATGCGCAACCCACGGCCCCTGGTGGTCATCGCCGAGAACGTGGAGGGCTCGGCGCTCAGCATGCTGGTGCACAACCACACCAACGGCATCTTCCAGTGCACCGCCACCCGGGCACCCGGCTTTGGCGACCGTCGCCTGCGCAAGCTTGAGGACATCGCCACGATCACCGGTGGCCAGGTCGTCAGCAAGCACTCCGGCTTCAGCCTGGAGACGATGACCACTGAGCACCTGGGACGGGCCCGTCAGGTGCGGGTGACCGCCGACAACACCGCCATCGTGGGCGGCGCCGGCTCCGCCGAGCAGGTGGAGTTCCGGGTCGCGCAGCTGCGGGCCGAGCTCGAGCGGGCCACCTTCGGCATCGACGACGAGGTGCTGAGCGAGCGGATAGGCTCGCTGTCGGGC
This sequence comes from Propionibacteriales bacterium, assembly GCA_038233135.1. Taxonomy (GTDB): domain Bacteria; phylum Actinomycetota; class Actinomycetes; order Propionibacteriales; family Nocardioidaceae; genus JACCVL01. The sequence goes on along the minus strand of JBBSMN010000108.1, from coordinate 7,039 downwards.
AAGGTCGCGGTCATCAAGGTCGGCGCCCCGACCAATGCCGAGCTCGCCGAGCTGCAGCACCGGGTCGAGGATGCGCTGTCCGCCACCCGGGCAGCGATGGCCGAGGGGATCGTCGCCGGTGGTGGCGCGGCCCTGATGCACGCCGCGCCCGCGCTGGACGAGCTGCAGGTCCAGGACGACTACGCGATCGGGGTCGAGATCGTTCGCCGGGCGCTGACCGAGCCTGCGTACCTCATCGCCAGCAACGCCGGCTATCCCGGCCACGAAGTCGTGGCGGAGGTCGCGCAGATGGGCGACGACGACGGCTTCGACGCGCTCGAGGGCCGCTACGGCAACATGATCGAGCTGGGCATCATCGACCCGCTGCGGGTGTGTCGCTCCGCGCTGCAGAACGGCGCCTCGGTCGCGGGCCTGCTGCTCACGACGAACACCCTCATCGCCGAAGAGCAGACCGCGTGGGGCGGTAGCCGGGCGCTGATGACCGAGTTCGGCCAGCTCGACGAGGGCTTGCACCAGCCCTCTCCGGACTCAAGCACACCGCAGTCGCTGGGACTCGGACCGTCGGTCGGTTGAGTGCGATGAGCGACGACGAGACGACGACCGCCGACCCACCGTCGCTGGTGCGGCGCTTGGAGGGTGGCCAAGCGGCGGCGCTGGCCGACCTGACCGCGAGGTTCGACGACCTGCAGACCGTGCTGCGCTGCTGCGAGCAGCTGGTGGCTGCCCTCGGCGCCGACGGTGACCCCGACGAGGTCGTGGTCGAAGCCGTGTGGACGACGGCGCTGCTGTCGTACGCCCGATGCTTCGCGGTGGGGGAGCCTGGCGCCGCCCTGTCTGAGGAGGACCTCACCGCGACGCTCGAGAAGGACGAGGTGCTGGGCTGGCACAAGGTCTTGCTCCAGCTGCGCGACCACTATGCCGACTCCTCCACGAACCCGCGCGAGCGGTTCACCGTGGGGGCGGCGCAAGGCACGGACGGGGAGGTTGGCGGTGTGGCGATCACCTCCACCCGCCAACCGTTGGTCGACGACCTCACGGTCCGCCAGACCGGTGCGATCGCGTTCTCGTTGAGCGGCCTCGTCAACGATCGTATCACCGCCAAGCAGCAGGAGGTCTACGACGAGGTGCGTACGCTCTCGCCGGCTGACCTGGAAGAACTTGACCAGTTGGAGGTCGTGCAGGCCGAGCCGAGCAGGTAGCGTTCACGGTTGGCATTCACGTCAGGAGCGCTACCGTGCATGAGCAACGGACAGTCCGGGCGGTCCGTCCTGGCGGGGTCGCCAAGGTGCGCGGGCCGTTGCCCCTGCTCGGCCCGGCGTTCGTCGCGGCCATCGCGTACGTCGACCCGGGCAACTTCGCCACCAACATCTCGGCAGGTTCCCGGTACGGCTACCTGCTGGTTTGGGTGCTGATCGCCAGCAACCTGATGGCGATGCTGATCCAGTACCTGTGCGCGAAGTCCGGCATCGCCACCGGCAAGAGCCTTCCCGAGCTGTGCCGCGACAACTACTCCCGCACCGTCACGCGTGGGCTCTGGTTCCAGGCAGAGCTGATGGCGATCGCCACCGACCTCGCCGAGGTCCTAGGCGGCGCCATCGCCCTCAAGCTGCTGTTCGACCTGCCGCTGCTGGTCGGCGGGCTGATAACGGCCGGGGTCGCGTTCTTGCTGCTCGGCGTGCAGAGCCGTGGCGCCCGGCCGTTCGAGGTCGTGATCACGGGGATGCTCCTGGTGGTCCTTGCCGGGTTCCTCTACAGCCTGGTTGCCGGCGGTGTCGACCCGGGCGGCCTCGCCGCCGGGACCATTCCGCGCTTCGAGGGCACCGACAGCCTGCTGCTCGCCACCGGCATGCTCGGCGCCACCGTCATGCCGCACGTCATCTACCTGCACGGAGCGCTCACCCAGGACCGCTACCACCGGAGCACCGAAGCCGAGCGTCTGGTGCTGCTGCGCAGCCAGCGGGTCGACGTCGTCGTCGCGATGACGCTGGCGGGTTTGGTCAACCTGGCGATGCTGGTGATCGCGGCGCAGGTGCTGTCCGGTTCGGCGACCCCGATCGACACGATCGAGGGCGCGCATGCTGGCTTGTCCGCCGCCCTCGGGCCCGTGTCGGCGCTGCTTTTCGCCCTTGCCCTGCTGGCGTCCGGCTTCGCCGCCTCTGGCGTCGGCACCCTGTCCGGGCAGGTGGTGATGCAGGGCTTCCTGCGGCGCCGGATCCCGCTGGTGCTGCGCCGGGTCGTGACGCTGGCGCCGGCGATCGCCGTGATCGCCGCCGGGGTCGATCCGACCCAGGCGCTGGTGATCTCCCAGGTGGTGCTGTCGTTCGGCATCCCGTTCGCGCTGGTGCCGCTGGTGCTGCTGACCCGTCGGCGCGACGTCATGGGTGCGCTCGTCAACAACAAGGCCACCACCATCACAGCTGCGGCTGTCGCCGCGATCATCAGCGGCCTGAACGTCACGCTGATCGGTCTCACCGTTGCGGGCTGAGCCCGCACCCCGGCTGGTGTCCGAGGGGGGACTTGAACCCCCACGCCCTATTACGGGCACTAGCACCTCAAGCTAGCGCGTCTGCCTATTCCGCCACCCGGACGTGGCCCGGCGCTGGGCCGGAAATGCGTCGGTCACTGTAGCAGCCGGCAACGGTCTCGCCGGCTGCCGCCCGAGCACCTCGAGGGTGCAGGATGGCGCCATGGCAGACCCCGACAGCAGCAGCTCGGACACCCGGCCGTACGACCCGACGGTGGACGTGGTCGACCACGCCAGCCAGCTCATCGGCATCGACACGACCAACACCGGGGACGACTCCGGTCCCGGTGAGCGCAAGGCCGCCGAGTACGTCGCGGAGCGGCTCGCTGATGCGGGGTTGGATCCCGTGATCCTCGAATCTCGGCAGGGTCGGGCCAACGTCGTCGCCCGGTGGGAGGGCGCCGACCCGACGCTCTCACCGTTGCTGTTGCACGGGCACCTCGACGTCGTGCCCGCGCAAGCCGACGACTGGCGCTTCCCGCCGTTCGCGGGAGAGGTGGACGGCGGCTACGTCCACGGTCGCGGTGCGGTGGACATGAAGGACTTCGACGCGATGCTGCTGTCGGTGGTCCGCGCGCGGCGGGGAGCAGGAGCAGCGCCGCGTCGGCCGATCGTGCTGGCGTTCACCGCCGACGAGGAGGCGGGCAGCGGCTACGGCGGGCACTGGCTCGTCGACAACCACGCCGACTGGTTCGCGGACTGCACGGAGGCGGTGGGCGAGGTGGGCGGCTGGTCGGCGGCTGTCGGCAACCAGCGGCTGTACCTGCTCGAGACCGGTGAGAAGGGGTTGGCATGGATGCGGCTGCGGGCCACCGGCAAGGCCGGGCACGGTTCGATGCGTCACCCCGACAACGCCGTCACCGCGCTGGCTCGCGCCGTCGCCGCGCTCGGCGCCCACGATTGGCCGGTCGCACCGACCCCGTCGATGCGCCAGCTGCTCGAGACCGTGGCCGGGCTGTCAGGGGTCGATCCCGGTGACCCCGATGCGGTGCTGACCCAGCTGGGCCCGGCCGCGCGCATGGTCGGCGCCGGCATCAGGGACACCACCAACCCGTCCGTGCTGCGGGCCGGCTACAAGGTCAACGTGGTGCCGGCGACTGCGGAGGCCAACGTTGACGGCCGGTTCCTGCCGGGGCACGACGAGTCATTCGTCGCGACCGTACGGGAGGTGGTGGGCGACTCCGTCGAGGTCGACTACCTCACCCACCAGCCGGCGCTCGAGACCACGTTCGACGGTGACCTCGTGGACGCGATGACCGCGTCGCTGCTGGCCGAGGACCCGGACGCGACCGTGGCCCCGTACCTGATGTCCGGCGGCACCGACGCCAAGGCCTGGGCGCGGTTGGGCATCCGTTGCTTCGGCTTCACTCCGCTGCGACTGCCTGCCGACCTGGACTTCACCGCGCTCTTCCACGGGGTCGACGAGCGGGTGCCGGTGGATGCGCTGCAGTTCGGCGCACGCGTGCTGGACCGGCTGCTCGACCACGCGTGAGCTCGGTGCGGCCGGGGTGACGTCGCTGGCCGACGTCAGAGGGTGCGGCGGATGCGGATGATCTTGCGCCGCATCGTCACTCGGCGGCGACCGTCGGGAAGCAGGCGCAGCCGGTCTAGTTCCCACCCGCCGTACTCGGCGTGGTCGGTCAGCAGCCGGCGGACCGCGCTGCGTGACTGCGAGCGAGGCAGCCAGAAGCGCTCGAACTCGTACTCGGCGGCGGCACCTCTCATGAGGTGCCCATCGTGCCACGACCCGCAGCCCGGCTGGGTCAACGGCGTGTGTCTCACGACTCCACCTCCGGTCATGGTGAGAACGGGCAGGCTGAGGGCAACCGGGTGGGCGACAGGGCATAGGTCGCGACCAGGATGAGCACGCATGCAGATGTCGTCGTCACCATGCCGCGGATGAGGAAGACATCCCTGAGCACGAGCGAGACCGTCATAACGAGGACGTCATCGTCGGCCGCACCTCGCCCCCAGCGGCACTCGGCCGCGCGAGCGGCGGCGAGGCGTCAACAACTCACGGATGGCGGTGCAGAAACTCACGGATCGCGGTCAGGAAGTCACGTCGTCCAGGGCGGCACTGATCTCCGCGGGCAGGGTCACGTCCTCAGCGGTGAGGGCCCCGCGTAGCTGGGCCGCTGTACGCGCACCCACGATCGCGGCACTCACGTCGGGACGGTCGCGCACCCAGGCCAGCGCGACCTCCAGCGGCGCCAGCTCGAGCCCCTCGGCCGCCCGGCACACCGCCTCCACCACGCCGCTGCTGTGCTGGTCGAAGTACGTGGCGACGTTGGCCTCCAGGGCCGGCGAGGCGGCCCTGGAGTCGGCGGGGATCCCGGTGCGATACTTGCCGGTCAGCACCCCGCGACCCAGCGGCGACCAAGCGAGGACGCCGAGGCCGAGTGCCCGCGCCGCCGGCAGCACCTCCTCCTCCACGTCGCGGTTGAGCAGGGAGTACTCCACCTGGGTCGAGGCGAGCGGCGTACGCCCGGGGGTGCACCCCTGCAGCGTCGCGGCGTGCGCGGTCTGCCAACCGGTGTAGTTGGACACGCCGACGTAGCGGGCCCGACCCGACGTGACCGCCTGGTCGAGCGCCGACAGCGTCTCCTCGAGCGGTGTCTCGTCGCTCCACACGTGCACCTGCCAGAGGTCGACCGAATCGACGTCGAGCAACCGGAGCGACCGGTCCAGCTGCCGCAGCATCTGCCCCCGGGAGGTGTCGCGGACGTGCGTGCCGCGACGACGCCCGGCGCCCGCCTTGGTCGCCAGCACCAGGTCGTCGCGGTCGACCACGTCGCCCAGCATGGCGCCCAGCAGCTGCTCGCTGAGCCCGTCGCCGTAGCCGGCCGCGGTGTCGACCAAAGTCCCGCCCGCGTCGACGAAGGCGGTCAGCTGGTCGCGCGCCTCGTGCTCGTCGGTGTCCTTGCCCCACAGCCAGGTGCCGAGCCCGAGGCGCGACACCCGCAACCCGGTGCGCCCCAGCCGACGTTGCCGCATAGCGGCGAGGCTAATGGCTGGTCAGCCGGGGCCGCGGCTAGGCTCGCCGCGGTCCGCGCCCGACGGCACGGGGTCGTGCGCACGTGGCAGCGGAGGTCGGATGCGACTCGGGGTCAACATCGGCTACGTCGCCGGTGCGTCGGCAGACGACCACGTCCAGCTGGCGGTGGAGGCCGACGGGCTCGGCTACGACGTGGTCTGGGCCGCGGAGGCGTACGGCTCGGACGCACCGACCCTGCTGTCGTTCATCGCCGCCCGCACCGAGCGCATCGACATCGGCACCGCGATCATGCAGATCCCCGCCCGCACCCCTGCGATGACGGCCATGACCGCGGCCTCGCTCGACCTGCTCTCGCACGGGCGGTTCCGGCTCGGGCTGGGCGTGTCCGGACCGCAGGTCTCCGAGGGCTGGCACGGGGTCCGCTTCGACAAGCCGCTGGCCCGGACCCGCGAGTACGTCGACGTGGTGCGGATGGCGCTGGGCAGGGCCACTGTCCACTATCAGGGGGAGCACCTGAAGCTGCCGTTGCCTGACGGGCCGGGCAAGGCGCTCAAGTTGATGGTGACGCCGGGGCGGGACCCGCTGCCGGTGTACCTCGCGGCGGTCGGCCCCAAAAACCTGGAGCTCACCGGTGAGGTGGCGGACGGGTGGCTGGCGATCTTCTTCGCCCCGGAGCACGCTGCCCTGTCGCTCGACCCGCTACGCGCCGGGCTCGGACGGTCGGGACGCGACCTGGCCGCCGTCGACGTGACCGCGACGGTCCCCGTAGTGATCGGCACCGACCTGGCCGCCTGCGCCGACGAGCTGCGCGCGCACACCGCGCTCTACGTCGGTGGCATGGGCAGCCGCCGGCAGAACTTCTACAACGCGCTGGCCGTCCGGATGGGGTTCGGCGACGCAGCGGCATCGATCCAGGACCACTACCTCGAGCGGCGGCACCGCGACGCCGCGGCAGCGGTGCCGTTCGATCTGATCGACCGGACCGCGTTGGTCGGGCCGCTGGAGCGCATCACCGACCGGCTGCACGCGTACGCAGAGGCGGGGGTGACCACGCTGGCCGTCAGTGCCACCGCGGCGACGATGGCGGAGCGGCTGGTGACGTTGCGGGCAATGGCGACCGCGCTGGACGCCAGCGGCCTGGCCGGCTGAGCGTGGTGGTCTGAGGGTGGTGAACTGGCTGCAGGCTGCGGTCCTCGGCGTCCTTCAGGGGCTGACGGAGTTCCTGCCGATCTCGTCGTCGGCGCACCTGCGGATCTTCCCCGAGCTGTTCGGGTGGGGCGATCCCGGTGCGGCGTTCACTGCCGTGGTGCAGATCGGCACCGAGGCGGCGGTGGTGATCTTCTTCCGGCGCGACATCTGGCGCATCGCGTCTGCCTGGCTGCGCTCGCTGTCTGACCCGGCCTGGCGCGGTCACCGCGACACCCTCATGGGCTGGTACGTCATCGTCGGCTCGCTGCCGATCGTCTGCTTGGGCATCGCCTTCACGGACGTGATCGAGACCGACCTGCGCAGCCTGTGGA
>JBBSMN010000107.1:0-10062 GCA_038233135.1 Propionibacteriales bacterium | reverse complement strand
GGGCGTCCCGGCGCGCGGGTCGTGTCGAGCCGTCGGGCCGCTGTCGAGCATGGACATATCCCATCAGAGCCCACCGACAGTCCGACCCCGAAAACGGCCCCACAGACCCCGCCGCCGAAAGAAAGTTGAGAAACTTTCCCGCCGCGCAGATCGCGGCACGCCCGTCGTTCGCGCCCCGTCGTTCGCGCCCGGTGTCAGTGCCGGTACGGAGGCGCCACGCCCCACCCCCAGCGCGGCACCGGCGCGGTCGGCGCCACCTCCGCGCTGGGTTGGGAGTTGTGCAACGCCAACCGGGTGCCCCACTCGACGTAGCCCACGAAGGCCGCCCGAAACTCGGGGTCCGCCGGTAGCCCGGCGTCGTCGGCCGCACGGCTCATCAGCGACGCAAAGCCGAACCGCTGTTCGGCGGTGATCTGCAGCCCACGGTGGTGGGCCAGCATCCGCTCGTAGCCCCCGAGCCGGTCGGTGTAGACAGCCGGGCCGCCGAACACCTCGGACCACCACTAGGTGACGTGGCGGCGGTGTTCGAGGCTCACGCCGCCTGGAAACAGCGGCGCGAGGAGGTCGTCGTGCTTGACCCGGTCGTAGCAGGCGTCGATCAGGCGCTCGAACGCCGGTGCGCCGCCTGCCCAGTCGAAGAGGCTGGGTGTGTCGAGGGTGTCCGTCATCCGACAACGGTAATCAAGTAATCAGGACGCGGCTGCAGCGCCTCTCCCGGCCGCGCAACGACGGTCAGTCGGGTCAGCTGCCGACCTGCGCCGCCGCGGCCTCGCGGCTGGCCCGGGCGGCCTGCTGGGCAGCCGCGTGGTCGCCGGCCGAGTCGGCACCGCCCTGCGCGCGCCACCAGTCGCGACCCTCGGACGACAGGGTGTGGATCGGGTCGTAGTAGGCGTACGTGCGCTCCAGCGCGTCGAGGTCGTCGCACTCGATGGACGTGCGGTAGTTCTTCGTCCAGTACGAGATGCCGTGCTCGCGGTCGTAGTCGGCGAGCTGGTGCACCCAGCGCTTCCCCACGAACGGGACGTCGCACACGATGCGCGGCGTGGCGAAGCCGGGCAGGTATCCCATCAAGGCGTGCTGCAGCTCCTGTCCGCGAGCGACCGACACGCGCCAGTGCTCGGAGAACGGGATCATGTCGCACATGTAGAAGTAGTAGGGCAGGATGCCGGCGCCGTCGGTGAGCGCGAAGCACAGGTCGAGCAGCCGGTGGGTGTCGGCATTGACGCCGTCCATCAGCACGCCCTGGTTGCGGACGTCGCGGACGCCGGCGTCGAGCATCGCCCGGGTCGCCCTCGCCACCAGTGGGGTGACCGAGTTGGCGTGGTTGACGTGGGTGTGGATGGCGATCTGCACGCCGCGGTCGCGGGCGGTGGTGCCGAGCCGCTCCATGCCCGCACGCACGTCGTCGGCCAGCCAGTGCTGGGGCAGTCCCATCAGCGCCTTGGTCGCCAGCCGCACGTCGCGGATGCTCTCGATGTCGAGCAGCCGGGCCACGAACGCCTCGAGGTTCTTGAACGGCATGTTGGCCACGTCACCGCCGGACACGACAACGTCGCGCACGCCCGGGGTGCGTTGCAGGTAGTCGATCATCTGGTCGTGCCGGTCGACCGGCTTTGCGCCGAACTTGAGCTTGACCACCTGCGGGGTCGAGTTGCCGACCAGGCCCATCCGGGCGCCGGCCCCGCAGTACGGCGGCCACGTCGGCAGCAGCTCGGCCAGCACCTTGGTCGGGTAGCGGTGGGTGAGCCCCTCGGCGACCCACATGTCGTGCTCGTGCAGCGAGTCGCGCGTGGCGTACGGGTGGCTCGGCCAGTCGGTGCGGCGGTCGGAGAACACCGGCAGCATGTAGCGGCGCACCGGGTCGGCGTACAGCGCGTCGGTCGCACCGGGGTCGCTCGGCGCAACGCCAGGGATCATCGTGTTGACCATCTGCGGCGGCATCAGCATCGACATCGTGGCCCGCTCGGCCTGGTCGCGCTCGAGGTCGGCGTAGAACATCTCGTCGATGCCGTCACCCAGCACCGCGCGTAGCTGGGCGATGTTCTTGACGCAGTGCGCGCGCTGCCACTGGACCGACTCCCACTCCGCCGTGGTCACGTCCCGCCAGGCGGGGAGCCGGGTCCAGTCGGGCTCGACGATCTCCCGGGCACGGTAGGCGTACGGCTGGTCCGAGGTCATGACAGCTAGGCTACGGACGAAGCACGTGTCAGTCCAACACCTGGCCGGACGATGTCCGGCGAGTGTCATGCCCGCTGGGAGGTCGTCCGGTGCAGCGATGGGGCGACCCGACCGGCACGCATCGGGTGCTGGCACCCGGCGGCGTCCTCCCCCAAGCGGCCGAGCGGCTGGACACCCGCCCTGAGCTGTGGTCGGACGAGGCGCGCATACGGGTCGAGCGGCTGAACCTTGACGCCGCGTCTTTCCGCCAGCTCGAAGCAGCACACGGGGCCGACGTGCGCACGGCGGTGCTGGACATTGTGCGGGCACGGGGCAAGATGCAGAACCCTGTCACGGGGTCCGGCGGGATGCTCGTCGGAACCGTCGAGGAGGTCGGCCCCGACTCGCCGCTCGGGTTGTCGGTGGGGGACCGGGTGGCGAGCCTGGTGTCGTTGTCGCTGACCCCGCTGGTGATCGAGGACGAGCTGACGAGTTGGGACGGGAGCACCGAGCAGGTGCCGTGCGACGGGTACGCGATCTTGTTCGGCCGCAGCGTCGCCGCCCGACTGCCTGACGACCTGCCGGTGGAGCTGTCGCTCGCGGTCATGGATGTCTGCGGTGCTCCGGCGCTGACCGCGCGGGTCGTTTCCACGTATGCGGCGCCAACCGTCTGCGTGATCGGTGCCGCCGGCAAGTCCGGGTCCTTGTCGTGTGCGGCCGCACGCGAGGTCGGCGGCGCGCGGGTGATCGGTGTCGTGCCGACCGATGTCGAGGCCGCGTTGTTGCAGGACGCCACGCTGGCCGATGCGGTGGTCGTCGCCGACGCGCGAGACCCGGTGGCGCTGTCCGAGGCGGTGTCGGCCGCCGGCGGACCGGCCGACGTCACGGTGGTCTGCGTCGACGTCCCCGGGTGCGAGGGCGGGACGATCCTCGCCACCGCGCGGGGCGGCACGATCGTGTTCTTCTCGATGGCCACGTCGTTCAGCGCCGCCGCGCTCGGCGCCGAGGGTCTCGCCGCCGACGTCACCATGCTGATCGGCAACGGCTACACGCCTGGACATGCCGACCTCGCGTTTCGGCTGCTGCGCTCGTACGAGGGCGTCGACCGGCTCTTCCGCGCCCGGCTCTAGCCGAGGGTGGGCGCCTCGTCCAAGGGGTGGCGCTGGGTGACAGCCGGGCATACCCTCAGCGACACGGGGGCAAATCGGCATGCACCGGAAGGCACACCATGAGCGTTGGCGAGGGCCACCCACCGACCTCGACCGAGCCGGGCGACGACGAGCCGGAGCGGACCGGGCGGCTCAGCTCGATTGCGCCGGGCGTCTTCTGGCCAGCCCTGATCGTGCTGCTCGGCGCCAGTGCGCTGGCCATCGGATTTCCCAAAGGGACCAGCGACGTCTTGTCCTCCGTGCAGTCCGGCATCGTGTCCGTCTTCGGCTGGTACTACGTGCTGGTGGTGGCAGTCTTCGTCGCGTTCTCGCTGTGGATGGGGTTCAGCCGCTTCGGTGACGTGACCCTCGGCCAGGACGACGAGGAGCCGGAGTTCAGCCTGATGGCCTGGTTCTCCATGCTGTTCGCCGCCGGGATGGGCATCGGCCTGGTGTTCTGGGGAGCGGCCGAGCCGCTCACCTTCTTCACGACCCCGAAGCCCGGCGTCGACGGCGACGGCGCCCAGCTTGCCGAGATGGCGATGGCGCAGGTGTTCCTGCACTGGGGGTTCCACGCCTGGGCCATCTACGTCGTGGTCGGGCTTGCGCTGGCCTACTCCATCCACCGCAAGGGCCGCCCGGTCTCCATCCGCTGGGCACTCGAGCCGCTGCTCGGTGACCGGGTCAAGGGCTGGATGGGCGACGTCATCGACACGGTGGCGGTGGTGGGCACGGTCGCCGGCGTGGCCACCTCGCTCGGCCTCGGCGTGAAGCAGATCTCCGCCGGTCTCGTCCACCTCGGCGTCGTGGACCAGGCCGGCAAACCGCTGTTGGTCGTGCTGATCGTGGTCATCACGCTGTTCGCCATCACCTCGGTGGTCAGCGGTGTCGGGCGGGGTATCAAGTGGCTCTCGAACGTCAACTTGGTCCTCGCCGGCGTCTTCATGGTCGCCATCTTGGTGCTGGGGCCGACGCTGTTCATCATGCGCGACTTTGTGCAGAACATCGGGGTGTACTTCCGCGAGGTGCTGCCGCTCACGTTCAGCACCAGCGCCTTCGAGGGGGCCAAGGGCACGGAGTGGCAGGGCGCGTGGACGATGTTCTACTGGGGCTGGTGGATGTCGTGGGCGCCTTTCGTCGGTGTCTTCATCGCCCGCATCTCGAAGGGCAGGACCATCCGCGAGTTCGTCGCCGGCGTGCTGCTGGTGCCCACGCTCGTCACGTTCTTGTGGTTCTCGATCCTCGGCGGGACGGCGATCTTCCGCCAGATGGAGGGCTCCGGCGGCCTGCTGGAAGGTGACGGCAGCGTCATCCCCGAGAACGTCCTCTTCGACGTGCTCCAAGGGCTGCCGTTGGGCTCGTTGCTCTCGGTGACCGCGATCATCCTGGTGACGATCTTCTTCGTCACCTCGTCGGACTCCGGCTCGCTGGTCGTCGACATGCTCGCCTCCGGCGGGAACCCCGACCCGCCGACGTGGAGCCGGGTGCTGTGGGCGTCGATGGAGGGCTTTGTCGCGGCAGGACTGCTGCTCGCCGGGGGGCTGACTGCGCTGCAGACCGGCGCGATCGTCACCGCGCTGCCGTTCAGCCTGGTCATGCTGGCGATGTGTTGGGCCACGTTCCGGGCCCTCAACGCCGAGCACAAGGTGCTGCTGCGCGCCGAACGCCGCCAGCGCCGAGAACAGCTCGCCCGCGAAGTCGGCGACGACGTCAGCCACGAGCTCACCGACAACTTCGACGAGCATTTCGGACCCCCGGTCGAGCGCCATGTCGAGAAGGTGCTGGATTCGAGCGGCGGCGACGGCAGCCGGAGGGTCACCAGACGCCCCTAGCTCACCCGGGACGCCAGCGGCACACGGCCGGGCCGGGCCGCGCGTGAGAGGGAGAGACTGGCTGCATGACGGCGCGGGCACCGACACCGACGACGCTGTACCGCGGGGGAGCGGTCCACTCACCGGCACATCCGTACGCCGAGGCGATGCTGGTCGACGGGAACACCATCGCCTGGATCGGGTCAGACGCTGCAGCGGCCGGCCACGCCGACAGCGCCGACGTGGTCGTCGAGTTGGACGGTGCGCTGGTCACCCCCGCCTTCGTGGACGCCCACGCCCACGTCACCGAGACTGGGCTAGCGCTCACGGGCGTCGACCTCACGGCCGCAGTCAGCGTGCCCGACGTGCTGGCACGGGTCGAGTCGGCGGCCCGACGAGCCGACGGGCCGATCCTCGGCCACGGCTGGGACGAGCGCGCCTGGCCGGACCCGCGGCCACCGACCCGTACGGAGCTGGACCGGGCCGCCGGCGGTCGGGCGGTGTACCTGGCCCGGGTCGACGTGCACTCAGCGGTGGTGTCGACCGCTCTGGCCCAGCAGCTCGGTCTCGCCGAGCTGGCCGGCTGGAGCGACGACGGGCGGGTCGAGCGGGACGCCCACCACGCCACCCGCGCCCTGACCCGGCAGGGGGTCAGCTCCGACGAGCGCCGCCACCTGCACGAGGTGGCGTTGACCGCGGCCGGAGCCGCCGGCATCGGGTGCCTGCACGAGATGTCGGCACCGCACATCGCGCCGACGACCGACCTGGCCGAGCTGTTGGGCCTGGTGGCTGAAGCGCACGGTGATCGCGACCGCGCCGCCCTACCCGAGGTCGTCGCCTACCGCGGCACCCTGGCGGCCGACGATGCCGAGCTCGACCGGCTCGTCGCCGAGCTCGACCTGCCGGACGGCAGCCGGCTGGCCGGTCTGGCCGGTGACCTCTGCGCGGACGGGTCGGTCGGTTCCCGTACGGCCGCCATGCGCCACCCGTACGCCGACGCCGACACCTGCGGGCACGCCTACCTGTCGGCCCACCAGATCCGTGATCATGTGATCGCCTGCACGCGTGCCGGGCTGCAGGCCGGCTTCCACGTCATCGGTGACGATGCCGTCGATGCCGTCGTCGGCGGTCTTGCGATGGCCGCCGAGACCGTCGGATCGGCGGCGGTCCGTGCTGCCCGGCACCGGCTCGAGCACGTCGAGCTCGTGGACGCCGAGGCGGTGGCGGTCCTCGTCGACCTGGGCGTCGTCGCGTCGGTCCAGCCGGCATTCGACGCCGCCTGGGGCGGCGACAGCGGCATGTACGCCGAACGTCTCGGCGCGGAGCGGGCCCTGGCGATGAACCCGCTGGCCGACCTGAGCAGGGCCGGGGTCGCTCTCGCCCTCGGCTCGGACAGCCCGGTGACGGCCTTCGACCCGTGGGGCGCGATCGCCGCAGCCGGCTGGCATCACAACCCGGCGCAGCGGATCCCCGCCGCTGCCGCGTTTTCGGCGCACACCCGTGGTGGCCGCCTGGCCGCCCGCGCCGATGGAGCCCGGGGAGCCGGCACTTTGACGCCCGGTGTCGCCGCCTCGTACGCGGTGTGGACCGTGTCCACCGAGCCGCACTTCGGCGCCTCATGGCTGCCCGATCTCACCCCGGGCAGCCAACGCCCCCGGTGCCTGCGGACGGTCGTGGGCGGTGCCGTCGCCTACGACGCGATGGGCTGACCCAGTGCCCTGCGTACCGTGGTCTCCCTTAGGGCCCGTCGAAGTAGTGGTTCAGGTGCACGGCGAACGGGTCAGCGTTTGGCCGCGTCCTCCCCGCTCCGGAGCGCTAGCCCTCCTGGGCCTCGCTCCGGAGCGACGACGTCGTGGCGGACGGGGTGGCTACCCCTTCGGCACGTAGCGGATGATCTGCGTGCTCCAGTTGGCGAACGGGATCCGCGGGCCGGACGAGATGTGCTCCGTCGCGATCCACACCCGCCCACGGGCATCTGCGGTCGCTGCGGAGTAGTCGCCCCAGCGGCAGCCACGGTCCCGGCTGCCCACGAACGCGGCGTAACAGGTGAACCCGTCGTCCGGCCGGGTGCCGAACGCGTTGGAGCGCACGGCACCGTGCACCCCCCGACGGTCGATCTGCACGTACGTGGGGCTGGGGAACACCGTGCGGCCGGCTGCGCTCATCACCAGCGCTCCCTCACCCGAGGCGTTCACCCCGATCGACGGGTACATCAGGTTGTTGGTCGGGATCGCCACGTAGCCCTGCCGCACCACGGTGCCGTCGGCTCGCCCGCCGGTGAACTCGGGACGCACCTGGACGTACAGCACGCCGTCGCGGGTGTTGTCCCCGCGGCCCACGGCCGTGCCGATCGCGGCCCACAGCCGCCCCGCGGCGTACTCGACCTCGCTCATGTCGCTGCCGCTGTCCAGGACGTTCAGCGGCTCGCCGACCGCGTCGCCGAGCGGGTGGGCGGCGCCCTGCTTCTGCTCCGCCTTGGGCTCGAGGGCGTACGTGTTGCTGGCAATGGTCCGCCTGGTCAGCCGGACGGCCGGCGCCGGGTCATCGAGGGTGTCGGTGTTGGACAGTGCCCAGATGCCGATCTTGTGCTCGCGCCGGGTGTCGAAGTCGGTGGTCGACAAGAAGTACTGACGGTCGTCGATGTAGCTGGCACCGGGAGCGACGTTGGCGGGCTGGACGGTGAAGGACGGGTCACCGTCGATCGGTCCCGCGTTGATGCTGACCACTGTCGGCGCCGGTGCCGCACCGACGGCGTTGGCGGCCAGGCCCTGCTTGGAGATGACGTAGATCTGGGCACCGTTGAAACCGTCCTCGAACAACGGGAACCGGTTGGCGGTGATGTAGAAGCCGTTGTCACCGGTGCCGATGTGCGGGAAGTCGTCGAAGCAGGGGCAGCCCTGGTCCGAGTCGTCGCCGCGAGTGGGGATCGAGTAGAGCGAGTAGTCGCCCAGCGGGTCGCCCGACTGGCTCACCGCGAAGTAGATGTTCGCGGCGCCGGTGAGGTTGCCCGAGAACGGGTCCTGGTCCAGCTCGGTGACCAGGAAGAACCACCGGTCCACCTCTTGGTCGTAGAGGCACACCGGGTCGAAGGCGAACGGGCCGAACGTGTTCCTGTCCCGGTTGATCGCCGGGGCGACGCCGAAGAACTCGTTGATGGCGACCGCGGGGGCGAGTTGGGCGCCGGTTCGGTCGTAGACCGCGACAGCGGTGTTGACACCCTCCATCGTGAAGCCGCTACCAACGCACATCGCCTGGTCGGGCGGTTCGTTGCTGAACTGGTTGCCGTCGTTGGCGTAGCGGCTGTCGCGGGCCGTCAGGCCCTCGAAGTGCAGAGCCTCGTTGGGCCGGTGCACCAGCCGGCGGGCGCTCACCGCGGGCCCGTTGCGAGCGACCGGGCCGGTTCCCTCATCGCTCTCGGGCAGCTGTGGGGGGAGCTCGGTGTCAGGGTTCGCGGTTGCGGCCGAGGGCTGCTGGGCCCGTCCGGCGGCCCGCGCGAGCTGGCCGAGATTCTGCTCACCGAGTCGCTTCAGCGGCGCCGTCGCCTGTGACTTCGCCCCCGCCACCGCCGGACGCTCGCCGCGCGGTGACCGGTCGGCCGCTGCGCTGGTAGCCGTGCCGAGGGTCGCGGCGACCACGGCCACCGCGACCGCGACCGCACACACCACGCGAGAAGACTGAGGAGTTCGCATTGACTGTCCCCTTCACCCCGAAGATCACCGAACAGGAAGAATGAGCGAAAATTACGCCTCGCCGAGGCGGATAGCCAGACGTGTCGGCAAGGTTGACTCGGCGTAGTCCTCCCAGCACGGTGAGCGAGTCGCTCAGGGGCAGCCGCCTCGCAGCCGTCGGATGTCTTGCACCGGCGGGGTCTCGCCGTAGGTATTGCGGGACATTGCACGAATGGCCGAAGCTCTGAGGTTCAACACCCGGCACTGGGACAAATAGTGGATGCTAGCCTCGCCTCGTGCCCGTGGCGCCCACGCTGACCCTCGACCCGGCCGTTGTTGCCCGGGCCCGGACCCTGGCCAGCCGCGTTGCCGCACCCATCGTCGGAATGGCCAAGCAGCACACCACGGTGTCGGTGGAACGGGCGACGCTGCGGATGGCGGGACTCACCGGTGCCGACCCCGACGGCACGCCGTGGGTCAACCGGCTGCTCGACACCGTGCGCGCCGACGTCGGCCTCGAGCACGGCGTCGCCCTCCCGGTGTGGGACGCGATCGTTCGTGGCGAGGCGAGCGACCTGGGTGAGCTCGCGGCCAAGGCCGCGGTCGGATCGGTTCGGTTCCGCCTGCCCACCGGTCGTGACGCCGCCCGGGCCCGGTCGGCCGCAGGCACGGCGATCGGTGCCGGCATGGCCGCCATCGACACCAAGCGGCGCGAGCGCGAGCGCCTGGTCGAGCAGTGGGGCGATCCACCCCGGCAACCGTGGATCTACCTCATCGTCGCCACCGGCGACATCTACGAGGACATGCCGCAGGCCCAGGCGGCCGCCCGCGCCGGCGCCGACGTCATCGCCGTCATCCGCTCCACCGGCCAGTCACTGCTCGACTTCGTTCCCGAGGGAGCCACCCGGGAGGGGTACGCCGGCACCTACGCGACGAGTGAGAACTTCCGCCTGATGCGGGCCGCGCTGGACGAGACCAGCGCCGAGCTCGGCCGCTACGTGCGGCTCACCAACTACGCCTCGGGCCTGTGCATGCCCGTGATCGCGACGCTGGCCGGGCTGCAGCGCCTCGACATGATGCACAACGACTCGATGTACGGGATCTTGTTCCGTGACATCAACCCGGTGCGCACCTTCGTCGAACAGCGATTCAGCCGTCAGGTGCACGCGCGGGCCGGCATCGTCATCAACACCGGTGAGGAAAACTACATGACCACCGCCGACGCCGTCGACGCCGCGCACACCGTGACCGTGAGCCAGCTGCTCAACGAGTCCTTCG
>JBBSMN010000106.1:0-10156 GCA_038233135.1 Propionibacteriales bacterium | reverse complement strand
TCCTCCCGTTCTTGCGCTGGCTGACCACCGAGTACACCGTCACCACCAAGCGGGTGCTGCTCACCTCGGGTCTGCTGACCCGCACCGGCCGCGCGATCCCGCTGAGTCGCGTCAACGACGTGCGGTTCGAGAAGGGCCTGCTCGACCGTTTGCTAGGTTGCGGCACGCTGATCGTCAGTGACGCGACGGAACAGTCCGGCATGCGACTGCATGACGTGCCTCAGGTCGAGGCGGTGCACCGGCGGCTCACTGACCTGATCTTTGGTGGCGCGGACGGGCGGGACGACGACGGCACGGCCGAGCCGGGGGGTCGATGACGTACACCAGCCGCGAGGTTGCTGCCGCCGCCGACATGACGCTGGCCGACGTGCGGCGGCTGTGGCGTGCGCTGGGCTTTCCCGACGCACGCGGCCAGGCCAACTTCACCGCCGCCGACGTCGAGGCGCTGAGGCTGGTCAGCGAGCTCGTCCGCGACGACGTCATCGACTTCGAGACGGTCCTGCGGCTGACCAGGGCGTTGGGGCGCACCATGTCGCGGCTGGCGGAGTGGCAGGTGTCGACCCTCTCCGCTGCCGACAGCTCCGCCGAAGACACCGACCGCTCGAACGCGGCCTTCGAGCGGCTGCTGGTCTATGCGTGGCGCCGGCACCAGGACGCCGCGAGCGCCCGGCTGGCCGAGCCGGTCGACGACGGCATCGAGTCCGGCCCCGGACACCGGACGACCACCCTGACTGTCGGTTTTGCGGATCTGGTGGGCTTCACATCCCTGTCCAACGGGCTGGGCACCGACGAGCTGGCAGCGTTGGTGGAGGCCTTCGAGTCCCGCTGCTCCGATCTGGTCACGGCAGGTGGGGGCAGGGTCGTCAAGACGCTCGGCGACTCGGTGCTGTTCCTGTCCCCCCGGCCGGCGGTCGGCACCGAGATCGCGCTGGCCGTCATCGAGGCCCTCGGCGCTGACCCCGCACTGCCCGACGTACGGCTCGGCATCGCGACCGGCCCGGTCGTGCTGCGGATGGGTGACGCGTTCGGGCCACCGGTCAACCTGGCGGCGCGCCTGACGGTGGTGGCCCGGCGCAACCACGTGATCATTGATGCCGCTACGGCCGGGGGGCTCTCCGCGGAAGCCTACGCGACGCGTGCGCTGACGCCGCGCCCGATGCGAGGCTTCGGCGACGTCGAGCCGATCACCGTGCGCCGGCGTGCGGTTTGAACACGTACGTGCGGTAGGCCCAGAAGCGGAATCCGGTGCCCAGCACGAGCCCTACCCCGTTGGCCGACACGTTGTCGGTGAGCGCGCTGTCCAGCCCCAGCGCGTAGTGCGAGATCGCGAGGCAGCCCGCCGAGATCGCCAGTCCGATGCCGTTGAACCAGAAGAACAGCACCGCCTCGCGGGTGACCGGACCCCGGCTGCGGCGGCGCCAGGTCCAGTGCCGGTTGCCCAGGTAGGTCACCACAGTCGCGGCGAGCACCGACAGCACCTTGGCCGTGATCGGCTTGTCGGCCAACAGGCCCGGCTCTCCGGCGAAGCGCAGCACGTTGAACAGGCTCACGTCGACGCAGTAGCCCACCAGCCCGACCACACCGAAGACGGCCACCTCGCGCCCGAGGACTCGATTGCCGGTGACCGCCGCCTCCGTCGACGTCAACTCTTGTCCCCCCGCCGATGCCACCAGGTCGAGAGGTGCGGGTCGTCCAGCTCGAGGGCCGCGCGGTCCCACCCGGCCAGGTCTGCTGCCGCGGCATGCGTGCTCTCGGCGAAAGCCAACAGCTCGGCGTCCGGATCGGGAGCGGTGCGCACCGCTTCGTACGGCAGCGCGAACTCTCCCAGCGCCCCGAGCCAGGTCGCCGACGAGGGTCGTACCGCAGCTTCAGCGAAACCTACCGGCGTGGGGTAGGCGTAGGAGTAGAAGATCGGCGTGGGCGCGGCCCGGTTGCCCAGCCACAGCCCGAGGCTGGTGACCTCGTGCGAATACGCCTCGCGGGCCACATCGTCGGGAAAGTTCGGGATACCACCGGGGTGCGGCGGAGCAGTGCGGCCCGAGAAGCGGGTGACAGCGAGGTCGAAGCTGCCCCAGTAGAAGTGCACCGGGCTGACCTTGCCCACGAAGCCCGCGCGGAAGTCGGTGAACACCCGGTGCGCCTGCACCAGAGCGAGCCAGAGCGTGCGTGCGTGCTCAGGGTCGTACGCACGCTCCCGGGTGTCGACGTCGAACGGTTGGGCGTCGGCGATCTCGCTGGGAACCGGGTGGATGGACACCGGCATGCCCAGCCCAGCCATCGTGTCCAGGACCCCGCCGTGGAAGTCGGCGACGCTGCGCTGCAGGGGCGGCTCACGATTCTCACCGTCGGTGGTCACCACCCGCAGTCGCCCGCCGGCGAGGTCGAGCTCCAACTCGAAGGCCGACGCACCGTAGGTCACCAGACCGGTGCTGAGGCCGCGGGCGGAGACGTACAGCGGGACTCCCCACGAGTGGTTCAGCCACGGCCCGCAGACCAGCCTCATCTTGCCGACGACCTGGGTGAACAGATGCAGCGTCTCCACCGTGTCCGCCCAGCCATCGGAGGGCAGCGGCGGCCAGGCGGAAGCATCAGCAGCAGGGGGGCGCCAGCGGTCGCTCACGGCACCCATGCTCGCACTAGGCTGCTGAGGTGACCGGCGGCCTGCGGCAGACCCCCGTGGACGGCCCCACCGTCGCCGTGGTTGGCGGCGGCCAGCTCGCGCGGATGATGCAGCCGGCCGCGATCGCGCTGGGGGTTCCGCTGCGGCTGCTGGCCGAGTCGCCGGAGGTGTCCGCAGCCCAGGTGATCTCCGATGTGCAGGTCGGGGCCGCGAGCGACCTCGACGCGTTGCGCAAGACTGCTGATGGCTGTGCGGTGCTGACCTTCGACCACGAGCACGTGCCGAGTGGGCACCTGCGCGCCCTGGCTGCCGAGGGAGTGGCCTGCCGGCCCGGGCCGGCCGCGCTGGTGCACGCCCAGGACAAGGCGGTGATGCGTCGCCGGCTCGCCCAGCTGGAGATCCCGTGCCCGCGCTGGAGCGTCGTCGCCTCGCCGGCTGCCGTGGATGCGGCCGCCGGCGAGCTCGGTGGCTTTCCGCTCGTGCTCAAGACCACCCGGGGTGGCTACGACGGCAAGGGGGTCTGGGTGGTCGGCTCCGTGCTGGACTCGAAGCCGGCCTTCGATGCTGCGGCTGCCGCCGGGGTTGAGGTGCTCGCGGAGGAGCGGGTCAGCTTCGTCCGCGAGCTCGCCTGCCTGGTGGTCCGGTCACCGTCGGGGCAGACCGCCGCGTACCCGGTCGTGGAGTCGGTGCAGCGCGACGGCATCTGTCACGAGGTCGTCGCACCCGCCCCCGGGCTGGACGAGGAACTCGCCGTGCATGCGCAACAGGTCGCGCTGCGGGTGGCCGGTGAGCTGGACGTGACCGGCGTCCTGGCGGTGGAGATGTTCGAGACCCGGGGCGGTCGGGTGCTGGTCAACGAGCTGGCGATGCGTCCGCACAACAGTGGCCACTGGAGCATCGACGGGGCGGTGACCAGCCAGTTCGAGAACCACCTGCGCGCGGTGCTCGACCTGCCGCTCGGCAGTGCCCGGGCCCGGGCCCGTTGGACGGTGATGGTCAACGTGCTCGGCGGCGATGTCGACCGGCTGTACGACGGCTACCTGCACGTCTACGCCCGCGACCCCGGCATCAAGGTGCACCTGTACGGCAAGTCCGTGCGGCCAAGCCGCAAGGTGGGGCACGTGACCGCGTACGGCGACGACCTGGAGCGGGTGCGGGCGCGCGCCCGGCACGCCGCCGGCTGGTTCGCGGGCACCGAGGACGAGGAGGCCGACAGTGGCTGACCAACAGGGAACCGGCGGGCCGGCGCGGGTCGCCATCGTGATGGGCTCGGACTCGGACTGGCCCACCATGCAGGACGCGGCGGCGGCGCTGGCGGAGTTCGGCGTCGCCTTCGAGGCCGACGTCGTCTCCGCGCACCGGATGCCGGCCGAGATGCTCGCCTACGGCTCCGCCGCGCACGACCGCGGCCTGCAGGTGCTCATTGCCGGCGCTGGGGGGGCCGCCCACCTGCCGGGGATGTTGGCCGCGGTCACCCCGCTGCCCGTGATCGGTGTGCCGGTCGCGCTCCGCCACCTCGACGGCATGGACTCGCTGCTGTCGATCGTGCAGATGCCCGCCGGGGTGCCGGTGGCGACGGTGGCCGTCGGCGCCGCTCGCAACGCCGGCCTGCTCGCCGTGCGCATCCTGGCCGCCACCGACCAGGCCCTGCGCGCGGCGATGGTTGACTTCCAGGGCGAGCTCGCCGAGTCGGCGCGCGGCAAGGGCGCCGCCGTACGCCGGGATGCCGTCCGGCTGTCGGACCCTGGCGGTCGGCGGACGGGCTTCTGACCGCTGAGGATGGTCAGCCGCTCCACGTGAGCCGGCGCCTCGCCCAAACACCGCGACTGTGCAGAAGCGCACCAGGGGGCCGCGCAGCCGTGGTGCCTTTGCGCACACCGGGACCGACGTGTGCCGTCAGGTCGCGGCCGCGATGGCGCCGTGCAGGTCCAGCAGGTCGGGCACCGTCTCCGGTGGTCTCCGCCCGAACCCGCACTCGGTCGCGACACCGAAGTCTTCGACGACACGACGTGCCGCATGCAGGCGCCGGCGCGCACCATCCAGCCCGTCGGTCAGATGCACCAGCCCGAGGTAGAGCTCCGTCGTGTCAGGCAGGCGCAGGTCGCGCAACGGGGCGAAGTACGCGTCGTCGTCGCGATCGCGCGGAACCGGTATGTGGACCCAGCCGATCGGACGGTCGATCGCGGCGAAGAGCGCGTGGACGAACTCGACCATCAGTGCGGTGTCCTTCGGCTCCACGACATGCTTGTGACCGGGATCGCCGTAGCACAGGTGCAGGCCGAGCTCGACGTTGTCCGGCACCTCTGCGCTGATCCGGGCGATCGCCGCGACCAAGCGGTCCATCGGCAGCGCGGCGGCCATGTCCGGGACCTCTAACACGAAGCAGATCTCGGCCGCGATGTCCCATTGCACGGCGAGGTCCTCGTGCGGGACCGCATCCAGAATCTGCGTGAGCTCGGCAAGCATCGCCCGCTCGTACGGCTCCCAGGCCGCAGCCACGGCATCGGGCTCGAAGAAGGAGAGCACGACGGCTAGCGGGGTCGGCAGGCTCACCTGGAAGCGGGTGCCCGGGGCAACCGTGCCCTCGTCGCGCGCGCGGACAAAGTCGCCGTAGGACTCCACTGCCCGGTCGGCGTAACCCAGCGACCCGAAGTCAACGTCGTCCGGGCTGCCCGACAGTCGGTAGAGCTGAAACTCGTAGCCGCCCTGGAGGGGAAGTACGCCACCCGGCGTCAGCCCGGTCGCCCTCGCCATCACGGCTCCCTGCCAAACCACCCAGTCTTTGCGGACTCCTGTCTCGCCGTCGGGTAGCCGCTTGAGCAGCTGGCCGAGCCGGCTCCCGGCGGCTTCGAAGACTGCCGACGAGGACTCCAGTGGAACGCTGCCCACCAGCAGCACCGGACGTGGATCGACCATTGCGCTCATCTCCTTCTCACGTCTGCGGCGTGGGTTGATCAGAGGACATGATCTTCTCCTCTGCGCCGGTTTGTCCACGAGCTTGCCCGCCAGCTGGTGCCTGGACCCAGAGGAAGTCCGAAGTCTCATCCGGATGCTGGGCGTCAGCAGACCGGCGCAACCATGCACCGTGCTTGCGGTGCGCTGGTGGGTCACGCAGGGGCGGGGTCTGGAGGATCTCGAGGGTCCGCAGGGCTCAGGCGGTGGGGCTGGGATCAGTGGGCACCTGAGCAGGCTAGGCAATCCGCAGACCAACCCGGAGGTACATCGTCCGGAACTGGTCCTAGCGTGGGTCCATGATCGAGTTCCGTAGCGGGATCTCTCCGGAGCCCGGGTGGCCAGCCGTGGAGGATTTCCCGGTCAAGGAATGCCTCCGCATCGTCCTCAACGAGGAAGGGGAGCGCCGGCTCTATGCCGAACGTGATCTGACCGCACTGGAGTCTGACCGCACTGGGAATGGAACCTGATCATGGACATCCTGCTTATTGCCGGCCTGTGGCTGGATCAATCGGCGTGGGACGACGTCGTGCCGGCGCTCGAGGGGCTCGGCCACCGGCCCGTGCCGGTGGCGCTCCCGGGGCAGGGGGACGGATCTGTGACCGCCACGCTCGACGACCAGATGGCGGCCGTGGTCGCCGCCGTGGACTCGGCGACCGGAGCGTACGTGGTGGTGGGGCATTCCGCCGCCTGCACCCTGGCGTGGCTGGCTGCGGACGCGCGACCGGACAAGGTGGCCAAGGTGGCCCTCATCGGCGGCTTCCCGTCCGCCGACGGGGAGACCTACGCCGACTTCTTCGAGCCGATCGACGGCGCCATGCCGTTCCCCGGCTGGGGCCCGTTCGAGGGGCCAGACTCCGCCGACCTGGACGAGGAGACCAGGCGCAGCTTCACCGCTGCGGC
Organism: Propionibacteriales bacterium; assembly: GCA_038233135.1. Lineage (GTDB taxonomy): Bacteria > Actinomycetota > Actinomycetes > Propionibacteriales > Nocardioidaceae > JACCVL01. The sequence continues at coordinate 3,681 of JBBSMN010000106.1, read as the reverse complement.
GATCCCCGTCCCCGAAGGGGTGACCAAGGGGGTGGTGCGGCTGGCGGACGAGCGACGCTTCGACGTCCCGGTCGTCCTCGTGTGCCCCGAGTTCACTCCCGCCCAGGCTCGGGAGTGGATCGACGCCGGCGACGTGCCCGAGCTCGCCAAGGCCAAGCACGTCGACTACCTGGACATCGACTCCGGCCACTGGCCGATGATCAGCCAGCCGGCCGAGCTCGCCCGAGTCCTGGCGGCTGCGGCAGGAAGGACCTGACGTGCCGACGCACGCCGCGGCGGGATCGCTCACCGTGGTTGCCGCCCACCGAGCCAGCATCGACGATCTGCAGGCGATCTTCGGCACCCGCGGTTCGTCCGCACGGTGCCAGTGCCAGCGCTACAAGCTCGCGCCGCTTGAGTCTTTCGGGTCGATGCCGGTCGAGGAGCGGGCACACCGACTCCGAGCCCAGACCTCCGGTGCGGAGCGAGGCAGCCCCGAGACGAGCGGGATCGTCGCCTATCTCGCCGACGTGCCGGCGGGCTGGTGCGCGGTCGAGCCCAGGTGCAACTATCGGGGCCTGGTGCGCAACCAGCGGGTGCCGTGGTCGGGCAGGGACGAGGACAAAGAGGACAGCACGGTCTGGGCGATCACGTGCTTGCTCGTCCGGGCCGGGTTTCGCCGCCGCGGTATCAGTCGGGCCCTCATCGGTGCGGCTGTCGCATTCGCGCGAAGCGGCGGCGCCCGAGCCGTTGAGGCTTACCCCACGGCGCACGCCGTTGCCGAGGAGCTCCACTGCGGGCTCCTGCCGTGGTTCATCGACGCGGAGTTCACCGAGGTCAGCCGACCCACCAAGCGGCGGGCAGTGGTGCGGGTCGAGCTTGCGAGCAGAGACGATGAAGCCAGCGCGCAGGACGGGACATGACGGCGCCGCACACGATTCGCCGTCTGGACTCCTCGACCTGGGAGGCGTTCGCCGAGCTGGTCGAGCGCAACAACGGGATCTACGACGGGTGCTGGTGCATCGGCTACCACCCGGAGTGCGGGCAGCGGGGGATCGACTACCGCGCGGTCAAGGAGGACCGGGTACGCACCGGTCGCGCGCACGCCGCGCTCGTCCTCGACGCGGACGGGGCCGCCCAGGGGTGGTGCCAGTACGGCAGTCCCGAGGAACTCGCTGGCATCAAGCACAAGCGCGCGTACGACAAGGATCCGCCGCCGCGCCCGGACTGGCGGATCACCTGCATCTACGTGGACAGGCAGCATCGCGGCCAGGGCATCGCCAGGACGGCGCTCGCGGCCGCGCTCGACCTGATCGCCGATGCCGGGGGCGGTCTCGTCGAGGCCATCCCCGAGGTCACCGCCGGCCGCGAGGCGCAGGGCCGGTTCCTGTTCAGCGCCACCGTCGAGCTGTTCGAGCAGTACAGGTTCACCCGCGGGCGCCAGGTCGGCAAGCACGCCTGGATCGTGAGCCGGGTTGTTGATCCGGTCGGCGTCGGTTCGGCATGAGCGGAGAGCCTGCCGGGACGGACCTGGAGTTCGTCGGCTACGTCTGGCACTGGCGCGGGCCGTCGCCGTACTACTTCGTGACGGAGCTACCGGTGAAGGACGCGGTGCGCCGGGCCGAGGGGCTGGCCGAGGGCGACACCGTCACGGTGCGGTTGAGCCCGGGCGCCCGGCGACGCTGAGGAGTTGGCGGGTCGAGCGCTGCGTCACGGGACCAGGACCAGCTTTCCGCGGACGTGGCCGTCCATGCTGATCCGGTACGCCTCGCCGGCGCGCTCGAATGGGAACGTCTGCACCTTGAGCACCAGCGTGTTGGCGGCCAGCAGTTCGGCGACCTCGGCCAGGGCCGCCTGTGGCCGGCCATCGTCGCCGCCCCCGCTCACCTGCGCGCCCGCCTCGCCCGCCGCGAAGTTGGCGATGCTCAGCACCTTCGACGGCTCCGGCGCCAGGCTGACCAGCTGCTGGATCGGCGTTTTGCCCGCGACGTCGAAGACGGCGTCGACCGGCCCGTCGGCGACGGCCTGGACCCGCTCGACCACGCCGTCCCCGTACCGGACCGGTACCGCCCCGATCTCGCGCAGGTAGTCGTGGTTGGCCTCGCTCGACGAGGCGACCACGCTGGCGCCGCGGGCAACCGCCATCTGCACCGCGACCGCTCCCACGCCGCCGGCTCCACCGTCGACGAACAGCAGATCCCCGGTGGTGACGCCCAGCAGTCGCAGGCCGCGTTCACTGGTCTCACCGGCCATGCAGGCCGCGGCCGCCACCGCCCAGTCGATCGCGGGTGGCTTGGGCGCCCATGCGTCCAGCACGGCGTACTCGGCCTGGCAGTGCTGGCCCTGGCCCAGGACGTCGTCGCCGACTGATACTCCGTCGACGTCTTCGCCGACCTCGTCGACCACACCGGCCGCGTCGCACCCCAAATAGCCGGTGCCGGACATCGGCTGGCCACCGGCCATGGCCCCGGTGAAGACCTTCCAGTCGATCGGGTTCACGCTGGTCGCGCGCACCCCGATCCGTACCTGACCCGGCCCCGGATGCGGGTCGGGCGCGTCGCCCCACTCGAGCACGTCTGGACCGCCGTACGTCGTGAACTGGAGTGCTCGCATCGTGCTGTTCTACAACTCGGCCGGCGCGGCGGAGCGGTTGGGGTGAAGGAGTGGGAGCACCGATTCGAGCCCGGGCTCCCGCTCTACTTAGGGATTGCTCTCGGCGACGCGCGGATGCACTTGTCAGAGCACACCGGCGACGCGCGCCACGGGACCCTGGTGTACCTGAAGCTCGATGACGTGGATGTCGCCGCCTCCGCGGTCGGTGTGACGGCGATCGACGAGATGCCTTGGGGCCGAGACTTCGAGGTGGCCGATCCGGACGGCAACCGCATGCGCATCGGAACCGCTTCACCCTGACAGCGCGTCATCCTCGACGGGGCGTGTTCGAGCGAGTGTGGAACGCGGACGCGGGCGATGTCAGTGGCCGTTCGTTCTACTGGCCGATCTCGTGTGTTCGTTGCTCACGCAGTGCCCGCAGGTGGACCGCCGCCCACGTGCGGTAGGGACGCCAGACATCGGACACCTCCTCCGCATTCCGGTCGCTGCCGTAGCGCTCGACGATCTCGGTGTCGAGCCGCCGCTCGTGGCGTGGCAGGACGTCAGGAGCGTTGGCGCCCCGCAGCACCACCAGCTCGGCCGCGAATGGTCCGAGTCCCTTGATCTCCTGGACCGACCGAACGGCGTCGTCGGGGTCGACCGCCCGCAGTGCGGTGGTGTCGAGGCGCCCGTCGAGAGCGGCGTCGGCGACGGCGTGCAGGTACTCAGCCTTTCGGCCGGGCAGATCGAGGTCCAGGGTGCGCAGAAGGCGTGGGTCGGGGAATGCTCCGTCGTCGCCGTGGCGGTCGACGAGGTTGCCTCGGAGTCGGGCCGCCTGCACGATGCGGATGCGCTGGGAAAGCACGGACCGGGCCGCGGCCTCGTACGGCGAGAAGAAGCCGCACGGGCGCAACCCGGGCAGCTGCGCTTGCGCGTCGGCAATCACCGGATCGCGGTCAGCGACGTCCGGCCAAGCACGCGCGTCGACATCCAGGGAGAGGAACCGGCGGACCTGGTCGGGGGGGGGGGCGGGGGGGGGGGCGCCGCCCCCCCGCGAGGGGCGGGGCGGCCGGGGGTGGGCGTCCGCGACACCCCGGCAGGGACACTCGG
>JBBSMN010000105.1:0-10245 GCA_038233135.1 Propionibacteriales bacterium | reverse complement strand
GGCACGGTGCTCCGGGAGGAGCCCGGCCCGGATCTTCTTCGCCGTGTCCTCGAGCTCGTCGTGGGTCACCTCGGTCCTGTTGGCGTCGAGGCGGAAGCCGTCCTCGGCGAACCGCGGGAAGACATGCATGTGGACGTGGAACACCTCCTGCCCGGCGGCCGTCCCGTCGGCGAGGAAGAAGTTGACCCCTTCGCAGCGCAAGCCGCTCTCCACCAAGGCTGCGGCGAGACGCTGAGCCACGACGAACAACCCCGCCCCGTGCGCCTCGGGCAGATAACGCAAGAACGCCGCATGCTTCTTGGGCACCACGAGAAGGTGACCCGGCGTGACCGGGTTGGTGTCCATGAAGGCCAGCAGGTGGTCGTCCTCGTAGACCCGCGTCCCCTCCGCCTCCTCGTTCACGATCGCGCAGAACACGCACGCGTCCGCCGATCGGTCCTGGTCAGTGGGGGGTACGTGCTCGTCGCTCACCCGCCACACCCTAGATCGTGAGACGTCGCGGACGCCACGACCGGCGCGACACCCACCGTCGCCACACCGGCGACGGGTCAGTCTGCCGACGGCATCAGCAGCCACAGCGCCAGATAGACGATGAACTGCGGCCCGGGCAGCGCGCAGCTGAGCACGAACAGCAGGCGCACGACGTTCGGCGACAGGCCGAACCGCTGGCCCAGGCCGGCACACACACCGGCGATCCATCGCTGTCGGGGGCGAACGAGTTCGCTGGCCATGAGGGGCTCCCTGGGGTGGTGCGGACGGGTGGGCCACCCAGCATGCCGCGTGGGCTCACAGGACGGTGAAGCCGGGCTGTAGGCTCACCCTGCCGGTGGCGGCAAGCAGCAGGCGGTGGGCGAGGCCGGCGTCCACGGCGAGCTCGCCGAGCAGGTCGACGCTCGCGACGGCGGCCGTCTCGGGCACCTCTGCCTGCTCGTCGAGTGCGGCGGCCAGGTCGCACGCATGGACGGTGAGCTCGAAGGTGCGCGTGGGCAGGTAGTCGGCCAGTCGCATGCCACCGACCGGAGTGGCGACGTGGTCGTCCTCGGCGGCGGCGCGGACGCTCGCAAGCACCCGGGTCGCGATCTCGGCCACCGCATCGGGCGGATACTCCCCCAGGGCGACACCCGCGTCGCGACCACGCTGGGCCACCGCCGCCGAGTCGCCGCTGCCGGCGAGCACGCGCCGGTAGTAGTCCACCGGCGTGTGTACGTCCACGCTCCCCACGCCGTGGCCGAGGTAGGACTCGACCGTCAACATGGCCCGGCTCGTGTGACCGACCAGATCCTGCACCGTCCACTGGCCGAGAGCCGGCCGGTGCCAACGGCCGTCGACCCGGTCGACGGTCCGTACGAACCAGTGCGCGGCCTGCTCGAATGCGTCCTGGGCAGCGGTCCACGACGGTGACGCCATGTCTCGACACTATGCCCGCAGATCCGGCCCAACCACCCGGGCGACGAGACCGACGATGATGCATCGGCGGGGCGCGACCCCCCGCGATGCATGATCCTGCGTCCGCGTGTCGTCGGCCGCCGCCCGTCAGCGCAGCGACGGGGCGGTGCTGTCCCGCACTATCAGGGTCACCGGCAGCCGTGGAGGCGTTGACACCGACTCGCCGCGAAGCATTGCGCGTACGAGGGCGCCGGCGGCCTGGCCGCGTTCGCGCAGCGGCTGGGCCACGGTGGTCAGGGGCGGCTCGGCGGTCGCCGCGACCGGCGAGTCGTCGAAGCCGACCACCGAGCAGGCGCGCGGGACGGCGACGCCCATCTCTTGCGCGGCGCGCAGCGCGCCCAGCGCCAGCTGGTCGCTGAGAGCGACGATCGCCGTCGGTGCCGGGCTACGGTCGAGCAGCTCGTACGCCCCGAGCGCACCCGTGTCCAGGTCGTTGACGGCGCACTCGACCACCGGCACGTCGGACCACGCGACACCGGCAACGGCCATCGTCTGCTCGATCGCCGCGAGCCGCGTACGCATCGCGGGGTACGTCGCGAACCGCTCCCGGTCCGCGTCCACCAGCCCCTGGTAGCCGTCGGGGCGCAGCGGCATCGTCAGCACCGCCACCTCGCGGTGGCCGAGGTCGAGCAGGTGCCGGGTCGCGGCCGCGGCGCCGGCGGCGTCGTCGATGCCGACGAGCGGAACGTCGGGCAGCTCGGGCTGGTCGAGCACCACCATCGGACGCTGCTGCGCCCGGGCCGCCTCGACCGCGGGCTCGCCCTCCGGCAACGACCGGATCACCCAGGCGTCGACCGCGGCAGCGCGTACGAGCTGAGCATCGGTCTGCGACCCGGTGCCGGCATGCAGCAGCAGGCCGAGCCCGTCGTGCTGCACCTCGGTCGCGAGGCCGTCCAGATAGAGCACCGCTGTCGGGTCCGAGAAGGCGTACGACAACCCCTGGTCGATGAGCACACCGACCGCACCGGTACGTCCCCGGCGCAGCCCCCGGGCGGTCGGGTCGGGTCCGGCGAATCCCAGCTCGTCGGCACGGGCCAGGATCCGGCTGCGCAGCGCAGCGGACAGCTGGTCGGGTCGGTTGTAGGCGTTGGACGCCGTTGCCCGGGAGACGCCCAGGTCACGGGCCAGCGTGAGCAGGGTCACCCGCTGATTCACCGCAGCACCGCTCTTTTGGTTCGACTTCCCGATGGAGGCTGCCTACTCTATTACTAGATCGATTCAGAACTCTCACGGAGGAAACCATGGACAACCTTCTCGACCGCTTCCAGATCCGCACCGCAACCCGCCGTCGGCAGCGCGCACTGCTCAACGAGCAGCGCCGGCTGGCCGCCGAGCTCGCCGACTACAGCACTCCAGCGCAGCGCGACGACCTGATGGCCACTCTCGAGCGCTACCCGAACGAGGTCGCGGACCCGATCCGCCGGCTGCTGCCGACCCGCTGAGCCGCACACCCGCAGCACCGCACCATCGACCCACCAGGGCAAAGGAGCCCGACATGACCGCTCACGTCTCAACCCTCGCCGCGAGCATGCGCCGCCGCGCTGCAGCGGGCCGCCAGCGCCGCCAGCTGCGCGCCGACCTCTCCAGCTATCACTCCGGTGCGCACCGCGACGACCTGTTGGCCGCGCTCGACCGCTACCCCAGCGAGGTCGCCGACCCGATCCGTCGCATGATGCCCACCCGCTGATCCAGACCGGCCGCATCGCCGCCTACGCCGTCCCCCGCAGGCTCAGGGGAACGGCGACCGCAAGCAGAACGGCACACATCCCCAGGGCGGCTGCGACACCGACACCACCCTGGCCGGCGGCGTCGGCCCCCCAAGCAGCGACCGCCCCAACGGCGACGGCACCAACCGCGGTGCCTGCGTCGAAGGAGATGTTCCACACCGCGCTCGCCGTCGGCACGTCGGCCGGGTCGACGCGCCGGAAGGCCGCGACCAGGGTGAGGTTCTGCACCGCGCCGTAGCCAAGACCGCTGATCGCCGCGCCGCCCACCAGCAGCGCGTCCGACCCACCGGCCAGACCACCGGCCACACCCGCCACGCCACTCGCCGTCGTCACCAGCGACGCCGGCAGCAGCAGTGCGGTGCCCGATCGGTCTGCCAGGACGCCCGACCGCCAGCGCCCGGCCGCCCCGGTCACCCCGAAGACCAACAACGCGACGGCCGCGAGCAGGCCGTCGGGCCGCTCGATCGGTACGAAGGTCACGACCCCGCTGCCCGCCAGCGTCACCACCAGCAACAGCACGGACGGCACGAGCACCCGCAGCACGGCCCGCCGGTGCCCGATCACACTCGGCGCGGTCGCGTCGGCGGCGTCGCGGTCATCGGACAAGGCCAGCGCCGCCGGAACGGCAAGCACCGGCAGGGCGGCGAGCACGGCGACCGGCCAGTAGCCCGCGCTCTGCGCCAGCGCAACCGCGCCGGGCACGACGATGACGCCCGGGACACCGATCGCGAGGCCGTACAGCCCGGCGGCCTCACCGTGGCGCCCAGGTGGAGCCAAGAGCCTGGTCAGCGTCGACCCGATCACCGTCAGCAGCGCGAACCCGACGCCCCGCACCGCGCTGAAGGCCAACAGCGGCCCGAGGTCGGTGAACAGCGCATACAGCGGGCAGGGAGCGCCCAGCGCGACCAGACCGATCGCCAGGCTGCGCCCGCTGCCGAGCCGGCGCACGACCGCCGGCACCGCGGCCTGGGTGGCGACCGTGGTGACCAGCATCGCGGCGGTGACCAGACCTGCCGTGGACACCGACGCGCCACCCTCGGCCGCCCACCACGGCAGCGAGCCGAGCGTGGCCGCGAAGCCGGCGAAACCCAGCAACGTCACGCCCAACAGGCGGCGGATCCCCGGCAGCCGCCAGAGGCTCTCGACGGGGTCAGCCTTGGCCACCGCCCCACCCCCTCGCTGGCAGCCACCCGGCAACCAGCCGGTGAGCACCGACGTACGGCGCCGCGCGGCAGCCTATGACCTCTGGACTCGCCGCTGCGGCGCGGCGGGAATCCAGTCGTTCCTGACCGGACCGCAGTCTCGTGCCTCGTTCACGTGGGCCACGGCAGCTGTCAGACTGGGCCGCGACGTTATGTCATGTGACCCCGCGGGGTCACATGCCGATGGCGCGACCAGGTGATGCGGTCGCCGTCGTCGGCATTCCAGCCGGCACCGCTCTCAGCGAAGCCGGTTTGGCCAGCACCGGCTGACCGGCGATGTTGGCGGTGGCCGTTTCGGCGGTCACCGACGCAACCCCGAGCCAGCCCAGTAGCCCGTTGGTCAGCGCGGGCCGGGCGCTCACGACTGGGCGACTCGCCGCCGCGGCACGGCGGCAGTACGGTGACGGCGTGACGCTCTCCGGCACCAAGGTCCTGCTGCTGGCCGCCGACCTCTTCGAGGACATGGAGCTGCTGTACCCGCTCTATCGCCTCGTCGAGGAGGACGTCGACGTGACGGTCGCCGGGCTGGACGACCGGCCCGTGACCGGCAAGAAGGGCCACGGCCCGCTGCCCGTCGACACCACCGTCGACGGGTTGTCGGCCGCCGACTTCGACGGGCTGGTCATCCCCGGCGGCTTCGCGCCGGACAAGCTGCGGCGCTCCGAGCAGGTGCTCACCCTCGTGCGCGACTTCGACACCGCGGGCAAGCCGGTGGCCTTCATCTGTCACGCCGGCTGGGTGCCGATCTCGGCGCAGGTCGTCAAGGGCCGGCGCGCCACCAGCGTCGGCGCCATCAAGGACGACATGGTCAACGCCGGCGTCGACTGGGTCGACGAGGCCACCGTCGTCGACGGCACCCTGATCTCCGCGCGCACCCCCGCAGACCTCGGTCCGTGGATGCAGGCGCTGCTGGCCGCGCTGCGCGGCCGGGTCGAGAGCCGGTAGGTACCACTCGGCGGGCGCCACGTCAGACCGGTTTGGTGCCGATCACGACGGTGGCGTCGAGCTCGTCCGACGTGGCCCGGTGCACGACCAGGCCGCTGCCGGTGAACACCTCGGCGGTGAGCGGTGCCTGGTCCTCGCTGGTCTCGATGAGCAGGTGACCTCCCGGGGCGAGCCAGTCGGGAGCACTGCTGGCGACCCGCCGCTGCACGTCAAGGCCGTCAGCGCCTCCGTCCAGCGCCCGGCGCGGCTCGTGCAGGCGCGCCTCGGGGGGCATCGACGTGATCGCATCGGTGGGCACGTACGGCACGTTGGCCACGAGCAGGTCAACGCGCCCGCGCAGCACGGTCGGCAGTGCTGCGTACAGGTCCCCCTGGAACACCTGGGCACCAGAGCGCAGGTTGCGGCGAGCGCACCGGACAGCGGCCGGGTCGATGTCGGCGGCGTACAGCTCCACGTCGTCCACGGCCGAGCCTAGCGCGGCACCCACGGCACCTGACCCGCAGCAGAGGTCGACGACCACTGCCCCCGCCCGGGCGCAGGCGACGGCCTGGTGCACGAGGAGCTCAGTGCGGCGGCGGGGCACGAACACACCGGGGTCCACGGCGATCCGCTGACCGCAGAACTCCGCCCAGCCGAGGAGCTGTTCGAGGGGCAGCCCGGCGGCCCGGCGGTCCACCAAGACGGCGAGGTCGGCGGGCGAGCGAGCCGCCTCGACGAGCAGCCGCGCCTCGTCCTCGGCGAAGACGCAACCGGCGGCCCGCCATCTGGAGACGACGTCGGGCGGCGGACGACGACCCGGGCGCTGGCCGCGCTCAGGCAGAGTGACCTCGCGCCTCGTGCAGGCGGGCGGCGCACGCCGCGAGCACCTCGGGGAGGTGGACCTGCAGCTCCGCGACGTCGTCGTCGAACGCGCCGACGTCCGGTACGCTCGAGTCCCTCAGGATTCGCGGCACCGAGCCGAGGCTGTCCGCCATCCAGGCGATGGGATCCGCGGAGAGCCACTCGTCGAAGACGCGGGCGCCTGGCTCGTTGTCGACCATCACCGGATGGAAGTGCATTCGGTCCTGCGCGCCGGGCCGGTCAGCCCGCTCGAGCAGGTCGGCCCGCCACAGGGCGCGTCCCAGCAACACGTCGATCGAGGCGTAGACCGAGCCCCGCCTCGGCTGGTCCTCGAGCAGCTTGATCTCGATGCGTGCCCCGCGTTCCGCGCCCTCCTGGCCGGGCTCCGGCTGCGGGTCGACGAACTCGATCGCCTCGACTGTGATCGCGAGCCGCCGCAGGCAGAAGACGTTCTTCACCATGCTCCCTCCTGCCGGACGCACGCAGTGTCATCCAGCACTTCTCACCCTGTCATCTTCCGGCGCTGGCAATACTCCCGGCTATCCTGGCGGTATGTCCAAGGTGATGGTCTCGTTGCCCGCGGAACTGCTCGCGGAGGTGGACGCCGAGGCAACGCGGCGATCCACCAGTCGCAGCGCCCTTCTTGCCAGCGCCGCTCGCCGCGAGCTCGACCGTCGCGACCCCGAGCAGGTTGCTGCGGCGATTGCACGCTCGCAGCGCCGCTTCGACGAGGCCGGCGCCTTCGAGTCGGCCGACCTTGTCCGTCGGGACCGTGACTCGAGCCGGTGACTCGCCTGCTCATCGACACGTCGGTGCTGATCAAGTGGTTCCACAGCGACGGTGAGGGGGAGCTGGCGCCCGCCCGTGCGCTGCGGGCGGGACCGATGTCCGGAGACGTCGACGCCCATGTGCTCGACCTTGCGTGGTACGAGGTGGGCAACGTGCTGACCCGGGCGCTGCGGTGGCCCCCGACCGACGTAGCCGACCAGCTTGAAGATCTGCAGGCCATCCTCGGTTCCGCTCTAGTCATGACGCCGGCCTGGTTGCGCCGCGCCGCGTCTGTTGCACACATCCACATGTTGTCGTTCTACGACGCGAGCTGGGCCGCCGCAGCGGTCGAGCTGGGCGTACCTCTGGTCAGCGCCGACCGGCGGCTGCTCAGCGCAGGCCTGGCCGAATCGCCCAGCGAGATCGTCGCCCGCCTCAGGCTGTCTCCGGGTTGAGTCTCGGACGAGCTCACGGCTGTCACGACTCCGCGGCACGCGCCAAGCCGGCATTCTCCGTGGCCAGAGCGGCGAGGATGGGACGGTGGAGGAGTCGGCCGATCAGACCTGAGGCCGTGCCCTCCATCTCGATGGACAGGGTGTGCGACGTGCCGGTGGGGGTCGCATCCAGGGTGTGCGTCGCGGTCACGAGCGTGCCGAAGGACCGGGCGCGCCAGGCGAAGCAGTGCTCGGGCTCCACGGTGATGACGGTCCACACCTTTGCCCGTTGGCCGGGCTGATGCACCCGCGCGGTGCTGCCCGGGACCAGCGGCCCATCGTCGAGGCGCTGCACGAAGGTCACCGTGGGGGTCGTGTCCGGCCAGGACTCCACGTCGACCGTCAGCGCCCACACCCGTGCGGTCGGAGCGTGGATGTGCTGGGCATGTTGTAGGAGCACCCGACGAATGTACCAAATGGTTCACCCGCGGGCGCTAGGGTCGCGGACCGTGACAGACCCGCGCACGGAGCTCCTTGACCGGATCGTGTCCGATGTTGCCGCCAACGGTCTCGGGGACCGCAGTCTGCGCGACATCGCCGCTGCCGTGGGGTCGAGTCACCGCATGGTTCTCTACCACTTCGGGTCTCGGGCGGGCCTGGTGGCGGCGATCGTCACGTCCGTGGAGGCTGCCCAGCGCGACATGCTCGTTGAGCTCGCCGCCGACGCCGAGGATGCCCGCGCTCTGATGCTGGCCCTGTGGTCGCGCGTGTCATCGCCGGAGCTGCGCCCTTTCGTACGCCTCTTCTTCGAGGCGGTGGCGACCACTGTCGGTACGGATCGAGGCGACAGCCTCACCGGTCCTTGGCTGTACGAGGGTCAGCAGGCGGCGACTCGCCTCGGGCTGGACGCGGACCCGGCGGACCTCCGCCTAGGAGTGGCCGTCGTCCGGGGCCTGCTCGTGGACGTCCTCGCCTCGGGTGAGGTGGCGCCGGCCACCGAGGCCCTGATGCGCTTCGTCGACCGCTCGCCACTTGGTTCACACGGCACCTGATCGCCGGTCGAACCGGTGCCAGGCAGGTACCGCCCATCTGTGCCAAGGACCGACTGAGCGGCCGGGGTGTCCTGAACCCGCGAGCTCTCGCCCCGTCAACCTCGCCCACCCGTGCTAGCCAGCGCCAGTGGACGCGGACGGGTCCGCGGCAGACCCCGACCGGATCGCGAGCAAGGTGGCCTGCACCCGGTCGCGGCTGTGTGTCTTGGCAAGCACTTTGGTCACGTGCGACTTCACCGTGCTCTGGCGGCGATACGCCCGGCCCACCCATCGCCCCCATACCGATGTAGAGAAGCTTGCTGTGAGCCCCAGCAGCCAGCAGCGGGGGGGTCGGGCACCGGATCATGACCGAGCTGGTCAACGCCGCCGGCGATGTCAACGTTGAGGTGCTGACGCTGGACCTACGCGCAGACAACGCCGCCGGCACCGCGCTTTACGAGTCGATGGGCTTTCGCCGGTACGGGCGGCTGAAGCGGTTCGTCGCGGTCGGATCGCGCTACGCCAAGTTGTTCTACGCGCTCGACCTGCGCCGTGGCACCTGACCCGGCTCGCACTGCATGCGCCGTGGCACGCGGCTGCCGGTCATCTCGTGCACTCCACAAGCCACGGCAACGATGCCCCGGCCACTTTCACCGCGCGGGCCACTTGGTGCGCTCGGCACCCATCCACCGAGCAATCCGGTGCCCACTGCACCGAGTGAACCCGCCCCGTCCATATCGCAAGCCCGGGGCATCTTTCGGAGGGGCGAACTGCGAGTGGACCCCTTGCCCGTCGCGGATGACGCCCGCTATGTTCCGGGGCCAGGGGAGTCCGACCAAGAAGTGGGGGATCCGATGAGACCGTCGCGCGCATTCGCCGCAGTTGCCGGCACAGCCCTTGTGACCGGGAGCCTCGTGGCCGCACCCACAGCTGCGGCAGACACGACGAACTTCACTGACAGCTCGACCGACGCCAAACCGGCGTACAACATCGAGCGGGTCAAGATGAACAACGGCCATCGCATCTTCGTCAAGGCGAGCATGGAGAAGATCCGCAAGGACCGAGGGGGGTTGTCGGTCTACTTCGACACTCGCGGCCCCGACCGTGGCCCGGAGTTCGTCGTTCACGCGGGACTTTCCGACGGCAGCGACTGGCAAGGGCTCAGCATCGAGAACTGGAACGGCGACGATACAAAGATGCTGAAATGCAGCATCCGCCTTGCCATCAATTATCGCCAGGACACTGCCCGCTACAGCATCGCCCGCAAGTGCTTCAATCGCCCGAGCCGCATCCGAGTGGCGGCAAGGGCCAGCACCAAACCGGGAAACACCGACTGGGCGCCTAAGCTGCACCGCTTCTACGACTGGGTACGTCACTGAGGTTTTCTCACCAGAGTGACGCGTGGGACTGGTGAGGTCCGCCTCGGCGTGTCGCTGACCAGGCGTGGGGCCCTGCGTCAAGGGTTGGTTCCGTCTCTGAAAGCTTCCCCAGGCAGGACCCCACGTGATCACCTATCGTGCCACCCTCGACGTCCCCGCAGAAACTCTCCGCGCCGTGACCGGTTGGCTGCGCGAGCACCGCAAAGCCCACGACGCCCGACCTTGGCAGCGTGGCGCGACGGTCTACGTCCAGGCCGTGATGGCGTTGCGCTGGTTCAAGGACGCCACCGACGTCAGGCTGCTTGCCCGTGATGGAGGAGTGTCCATCGCGACCGGCCACCGCTACCTGCACGAGGCCATCGACGTGATCGCCGCGCACTGCCCAGAGCTGGAAGAGGTCCTCGCCCAGGGTCTGAGCCAGGGGTGGGGGTTCGTGTGCCTGGACGGCACCCTGATCGCCACCACCAGATCTT
>JBBSMN010000104.1:0-10323 GCA_038233135.1 Propionibacteriales bacterium | reverse complement strand
TGAACGGCAGGAGAGACACGTGGACGATGAACACCGACTCGCGTCCCACGTCGTGACGCACCTGCCGGACGGCCTCCAGGAACGGCAGCGACTCGATGTCCCCGACCGTGCCGCCCACCTCGGTGATGACGACGTCGACCGGCCGGCCGGCCTCGTCCACGCCCATGGCGAGGATGCGGTCCTTGATCTCGCCGGTGATGTGCGGCACCACCTGGACGGTCTGCCCGAGGTACTCCCCGCGGCGTTCCTTGGCGATGACGGTGGAGTAGACCTGGCCGGTGGTCACGTTGGCGCGCGCCGACAGGCTGGCGTCCAGGAAGCGCTCGTAGTGGCCGACGTCGAGGTCGGTCTCGGCGCCGTCGTTGGTGACGAAGACCTCGCCGTGCTGGAACGGGTTCATCGTCCCCGGGTCGACGTTGAGGTACGGGTCCAGCTTCTGCATGGTCACCCGCAGCCCGCGTGAGGAGAGCAGCCTGCCGAGGCTGGAGGCGGTGAGCCCCTTGCCGAGCGACGACGCCACACCGCCGGTGACGAAGACGTGCTTGGTGGCCGAGTGCATTGCCAACTAGGGGCTCCCGTGGTCAAGGGCGACGATGCGGATGCTCAAGCCTCCACGGGGTTCCAGCCTAGCAGCGGCCGGCTGACGCGGCGGCGCACCGGTCAGTGGTCAGCGGTCAGCGGTCAGCGGTCAGCGGTCGATCCTCGGCGCCGCGCTCTCGGCGGACGCACCCATGCCGTACTGCCCGACACCTCCACGTGCCTGCTCGGCGAGCGCCAGCACCGTGACCACCCGGCCAGCGGGCAAGTCCAGCGCGTCCACGCTGGACACCGTGGAGCCGGCGCTCGAGTGGCGCACGGCTGCCACCACACCGGTGTCGGCGGATGCCGACGGTCCGGCCACGACCGCGCCCGCGGCGCGGGCGTCGAGCGCTGCGATGATCTCGGCCGCCACGTCTGCCTGCCCACCGGGCGCTTGCTCCGCCGGCTCGCCGGCCACGACCAGGGTGAGCTGGGCCCGCCGCTCGACCGGGCCGTTGACCTTGATCAGGCCGGCTTCCTCGAAAGCTGCCTGGATCCCTTCCGCGTCGCCGTCTCGCTCCGCCGTCCTGTCCCCGGCGACGAGGAACGAGCGGGCAAGCGCCGTGCCCAGCAACTGGTAGCTCTCCGTCCCGTCACCCCCCGTCGTGTTGTCCTTCAGCACCCGCTGCGCGAGCCCGTCGGCGAGCTGACGGTTGGCGGGGTCGAGGACGTCGCGGGTGAGAGTCACTGTCGAGACGACCGATCCCTTGGCCGCGACGATCTCGTCGCGCAACGCGCGCAGGCCGCCACGATCGGCACCGGGCAGCACGACAAGGCTGACAGAGCGGCCGGACAGGGCCGAGCCGAGCACGGCGCTCGAGGTGCTGCCGGCGAAGTCGTCGGCGAACGCCAGCCGCGCCTGTGCGGAGTCGAGCTGGGTACGCGCCTGCTGGGTGTCGATGCGGTCCTCGGACGCCTGCCGGGCCAGTGCATCGGTCAGCTGAGCCTGCAACGGGCCGGCACCGAGCGCGATGCCGGCGGCCAGCGCGAAGAAGATCGCCACGACGGAGATCACGTGGTAGCGAAAGCCGATCATCCGATGCCCTCCTGTACGGACGAGACAATGCCGGCGAGGCCGTCGGCGATGGTGGCGAGCCACTGCTCCCCGGCGGGAGTGATCGCGATCGCCAGCAGCACCGCCAGCAACCCGGCACAGACGAGGAGGGCAAGCTGCCAGCTGCGTACCCGGTTGTGGTTCAGGCGGGCGATGACCTTTGCGTCGACCAGCCTCGGGCCCACCCGCAACCGGGTGAGGAACGAGCCGGCCATCTGCGACTGGCCGCGGTCGAGGAAGTCCTCCACCCCCACGTGCGACCCGGCGGTCACGATGAGCGCGGCCCCGCAGGTGTCGGCCAGCAGCATGGCCGCGTCCTCGCTCGTACCACTGGCGGGCACGGTCACAGCAGACACCCCCAACCGATGCAGCCGGTCGCTGCTCGCTGCCTGTCCGGTCGTGACGAGCTCCGCGCCGCGGCGCAGCGTACGGTCCGAGACCGCGTCCAGGTCTCCGACGATCAGGTCGGGCGCATGACCGGCCTCGACCAGCGCATCGGCGCCCGCATCGACCCCGACCAGCACCGGCCGGTGCTCGCGGATGTAGGTCCGCAGGCAGCGGAGGTCGCTGCGGTAGTCGTAGCTGCGGCAGGCGATCACGACCTGGCGTCCGTCCAGCCGCGTACGCAGGTCGGGGACGCCGGCGCCGTCCAGCAGCAGGTGCTGGTCACGCCTGAGGTGCTCGACGGTGTTGAACGTGAACGCCTCGAGCTGAGCGGCCCGACCGCTGCGAGCGTCGGCCAGCAACTGGTCGACGCGGGACGCGTCCAGCAGCTCACCCTCGGCGATGAGGCGCTCACCGCGGAACAGCCGCGAGCCGTCGAGGCGCACGCGGTCGCCGTCGCGCAAGGCGCTGAAGACGTCGGCATCGGGCACGTCGACCAGGGGGATCCCGGCTGCGGCGACGACCTGCGGCCCGAGGTTGGGGTACCTTCCGGACACCGACGGTGCCTGGTTGATCACCGCCGTCACCCCGGCCCCGACGAGTGCCTCCGCCGTGCCACGGTCAAGGTCGAGATGCTGGATGACCGCGATCTCACCGGGCAGCACCCGGGCGGTCAGGGCGGCGCTGCGACGGTCGAGGCGGGCCACCGCGGTCAGACCGGGTGGGCTGACCGTGCGGGAACGCCGCAGCTGCAGAGGCTTCATGACGCGAGCAATCGTGCCACGCACATCCCCCGCGACCGGGTGTCCGACAACCCCGGCGCGTCGGCCTGGATCAGCGCTCGCGGGCCGCCAGCTCGAGCAGCTCCCGAGCATGCGCCTCGGCGGTCTCCGAGCCTTCGAGCCCCGCCAGCATGCGGGACAGCTCGCGGACGCGCGGCGAACCGTCCAGGGCGTGCACGCCGCTGGTCGTCACCGTCCCGTCCTCGGACTTGTCGACGGCGTAGTGCAGGTCGGCGAAGGCTGCCACTTGCGGCAGGGGGGTGACGGCAAGCACCTGGGCGTGGCGGGCCAGCCGGGCCAGCCGGCGACCGACCTCGACGGCGGCCTTGCCGCCGATGCCGGCGTCGACCTCGTCGAAGACGTACGTCGGCACCGGGGTGGTTGCGGCCAGCACGACCTCGAGCGCCAGCATCACCCGCGACAGCTCACCGCCGCTGGCGCTGCGGCCCAGCGGCCGTTCTGGGCTCCCGGCGCCGGCGGCCAGCAGCAGCTCGACCTCGTCGGCACCGTCGGGCCCGAGCCGGTCGGCGACGGGAGTGCCCCCGGTGGGCCGGACCTGCGCACTCAGCCGGGCGTGCGGCATGGCGAGGGCGCCCAGCTCGGCGGTGACCGACTCGGACAAGGCGGTGGCTGCCCGGCGGCGCTGTGCGCCGAGAGCTTCGGCGAGGTCGGTGAGCTCGGTGAGAAGAGCAGCCCGCTCGCTCTCGAGGGCGGGACCGGTGTCGGCCGCCTGCTCGAGCTCGACGACCTGCGCCTCCGCCTGTCGTGCCCACCCCAGCACGTCGGACAGCGTCGGCCCGTAACGTCGTGCCAGCGTCGCGAGCACGGCACGACGCTCCTGGACGGCGGCCAGGCGCAACGGATCGAGGTCGATGTCCGCGGCGTAGTCGCTGAGGTCGCGGGCGACGTCTGTCGCGACGTACGAGAGGTCGGCCACGCGGTCGGCCAGAGCAGCCGCTGCCGGATCGTGGTTGCGCACACCGTCGAGCGCAAATCGTGCGCTGGCCAGCAGGTCTAGCACGTCTGGCGCTGCGACCGTCTGGTCCTCGTCGCCGGCAAGGGCGGCGCGGGCTGCGGCCGCGGCCAGCTGGAGGCTTTCGGCGTGCGCGAGACGATCCTCCTCGTCGCGCAGCTGCCGGTCCTCCCCCGGGCCGGGTGCCGCGGCGCCAACCTCATCCAGCCCGAGGCGGAGCAGGTCGAGCTGGCGGGCCCGTTCGTCGGTCTCGCGACGCAGGGTGTCGAGCTGCCGGGTGACGGCGTCGAGCCGGGCGTGCGCCGGGCGGTAGCGCGCCAGCAGGTCGTCGACCGGGGCACCGGCGAAGCGGTCGAGCGCGGCGCGCTGGGCGGCGGGTTGACGCAGTCGCAGCTGGTCGGCCTGACCGTGTACCGCCACCAGCTGCTCGCCGACGCTCGCGAGCAACGAGGCGGGCACCGACGCGCCACCCAGGTGGGCACGGGAGCGGCCGCGGGCGCCGAGGGTGCGGGCCAGGACAACGGCGTCGTCCTCGACCTCGCCACCGCTGTCGTCGACGATACGGCGTACGCCGGGAAGCGAACCCACGGCGACCCGTCCCTCCACCCGGGCCTGCTGCGCGCCGTGCCGCACCAGGCCGGGGTCGGCTCGCCCACCCTGCAGCAGCATCAGGGCGGTCACCAGCATCGTCTTGCCGGCTCCGGTCTCGCCGGTGATCACCGTGAAGCCGGGATGCACGGTGAGAACTGCCTCGTCGATGACACCGAGCCGCCGCAGCGCGATCTCCTCCAGCACAGCCGTCACTCGGCCCGACCGCGCCAGCCGGTGACCGGCAGGTCGAACTTGCGCACCAGCCGGTCGGTGAACGGTGCACGGTGCAGGCGGGCCAGCAGCACCGCTCGGTCAGCCACCTGCACCTCGATCCGGGATCCCGGCGGCAGGTCGTAGGTGCGTCGGCCGTCGCACCACAGCACCCCGATCCCGGGCGAGTCGGCGATGAGCTCCACCGCGACCGTGGACGTCGGCGACACGACCATCGGCCGGGAGAACAACGCGTGCGCGCTGAGTGGCACCACCAGCAGCGCGGCCACCTCGGGCCACACGACCGGACCACCCGCGCTGAAGGCGTAGGCGGTCGAGCCGGTCGGGGTGGCGCACACGAGCCCGTCGCCTCCCCAGCGGGAGAGCGGGCGCCCGTCCACCTCGACCACCACCTCCAGCATCCGCTGCCGGGAGGCCTTCTCGACGCTGACCTCGTTCAGCGCCCAGCACCGGTGCAGCACGGCGCCGGCACTGCGAACCACCGCTTCGACGGTCAGCCTCTCCTCGACGCGCCAGCGCCGGTGCACGATGCAGTCGACGGTGGTGTCGAGGTCGCCGAACTCGGCTTCGGCCAGGAAGCCGACGTGGCCGAGGTTGACCCCGAGAAGCGGCACCGCGGCCGGGCGGGCGAGCTCGGCGCCGCGCAGGATGGTCCCGTCCCCGCCGATGACAACGATGATCTCGCACCCGACGGCCGCGTCGGGGCCGGCGGGCACCACCTCGCTGGCCAGCGGCTGATTCCCCTCGGGGGCCGGAAGGTCGCGCTGGACGTGCGCGGCCTCCTCGTCCAGCATGCGCACACCGATGTCCGCCGCGGCCAGCTGTGCGCACAACCGCCGGGCTGCCTCTCGCGCGTCAGCTCTCCCGGTGTGGGCGACGACCAGGATCCGGCGCCGGGAGTCGCTCACCGCACCACCTTCTCACCCGCCGGCCCCTCGGCCACCGCGACCCGCACCGCCTCCGCGACAGGGGCCGGCGCGTCGCGCCGCAGCCACACGAAGTACTCGACGTTGCCCGCAGGACCGGGCAGCTGGCTGGCGGTGACGGCTCGTGTCCCCCACCCGATCTGTCGTGCAGCTCCCGTCACCGACACGACAGCGTCGCGATGCTTGTCGCGGTCGCGGACGACACCGCCACGTCCGAGCGCCTCCCGGCCGACCTCGAACTGCGGCTTGACCATGAGCAGCAGGTCACCGTCGTCTCGGCAGACACCGCTCAGCGCCGGCAGGACGAGACGCAACGAGATGAACGACAGGTCCGCCACCACCAGGTCGACAGCACTGCCGACGAGGTCGAGATCCAGGTCGCGGACGTTGGTCCGATCGTGCACCCGTACGCGATCGTCCGTGCGCAGCACCCAGGCGAGCTGGCCGTACCCGACGTCGACCGCCAGCACCTCCCGCGCGCCGGCCCGCAGCAGCACGTCGGTGAAACCGCCGGTCGAGGCCCCCGCGTCCAGACACCTGCTCCCGTGCACACGCAACGCGGGCAGCGTGTCGAGGGCGCCGGCGAGCTTGCGGCCGCCGCGGGACACGTAGTCCACCAGACCCGGGTCGTCCGGCTCTCGGACGACGATCGCCGCATCGGTCCCGACCGCCGTTGCCGGCTTTCGGGCGAGCCCGCCGCCGACCGTGACGCGACCGTCGACGACCAGGCCCGCTGCCTGCTCCCGGGAGCGGGCCAGGCCACGGCGCACCAGCTCGGCGTCCAGCCGGAGGCGACGGCCCACGGGCACGTCAGGCCGAGGATGCGCTGGCGCCGGCGTCGAGCGCTGCGCTGAGGTCACGGTGCATTGCCTCGAAGACCGCTGGGTGCTGGTCGACCGGCAGGTCGTCGATGGCGGCGAGCCGCTTGTCGGTTGTGTCGCTGATGCCCTCGGGTGGTGTCATCGGTGCCTCCACGTCGTCGCTCACCCCATCATCGCCTGCAAGTGCTCGACCACGTGGGAGATGTCGACGTCGACCGTTGTCGAGTCGTCGTCATGGACCAGCCAGGCCGCCGCCACCGCGGCCCGCAGGGCGGCCACTGCGCTGTCTGCCCCGCCTGCAGCGGACACGTCGTCGTCGGCGCGCAACATCAGGCGCCCCGACTCGGCACCTGTGGTCCAGCCTCCGCATTGCGCGTCCAGCTCGCTGGTCCTGACCTCGGGGTGAGCCACCAGCAGCCCCCCGAGGTCGGCCGCGACGTAGTCGGGACGCTCGTCACCGGTGGCCGCGAAAAGCTGTTCGAGCGTGGTGACCCCGGTCAGGACGAGCATGGACGGCATGCCGTAGCGCCGGGCCCCCTGGATGTCGGTGTCGAGCCGGTCCCCGATCAGGAGCGGGTGCCTCGCACCTGTGCGGAGCACGGACTCCTCGATCAGCGCGGGCTCGGGTTTGCCCGCAACGACCGGTGTCCTCTCGGTGGTCGCCTGCACGGCTGCCACCAGGGTGCCGTTGCCGGGGGCGACACCGCGCGACGTGGGCACCGTACGGTCGGTGTTCGACGCCACCCATGGCACACCCGAGGCCACCCCGTATGCGCCCTCCGCCAGCAGTCGCCAGCCGACGCTGGGGTGGAAGCCCTGCACGACAGCGGCGGGACCGTCCGCAGCACTGTCGACCGCGATCAGGTCGTGCTCGGCCAGCGCCGCCACGAGACCCTCTCCCCCCACCACAAGTACGCGGGACCCGGCGGGGACCGCGTCGGCGACGAGGCGAGCCGCGGCCTGAGCCGAGGTCACCACGTCGCCGTCCTGAAGACTCAGACCCAGCTGGCGCAGATGTGTGGCGATCGCCCCGGGGGTGCGAGCGGCGTTGTTGGTGACGTAGCACAGATGCTGGCCCTCGGAGCTCGCCTCGGCGAGATGGGCGATCGCACCGGGGACCGCGTCGCCGCCGACGTAGACGACTCCGTCGAGATCGAGCAGGGCGACGTCGTGCTCACGCGCCAGCGGCCCAGTGCTGGTGCCCAGGCTCGGACCACTGCTCATGGCACCGGGCCCCTCCAGTCGGTCACGGCATTGGGTGTGAAGCCTAGGATGCGCCGGTGACGACATCGGCGGCGGATCCAGCCCGGTGGGTCCTCGACCTTCGCGCGATGCGACCCCTGATCTATCGCACCAGCAGCGGCAGGACGCTCGCCGACGTCACGATGCGACCGTTCGACGCGTGGCACACCCAGGGCGTCCGCAGGTTGGCGCAGGCACGTCCCGATCACGTCCTGCACCTGGTGGCCCCCGACCTGGACACTGACGGCGGCGGTGCCGTTCCCGGCAGCGTCGTCAACGCGTGGCGCGCAGCCGACGTCGTCACCGAGCCAGCGGCTGCGGCGCTGTTCGCCTGGAGCTGGAACGTGGCAGGCCATCAGGTCCACGGCATCGCAGGTGCGGCCGCACTGCCCCTCGGAAGCTCCACCGTGCCGCATGAGAAGGTCCAGCCGGAGCTGGTCCGAGACCGGCGTCGGCAGCTGGCCGCCGCCGCGGTGCAGGCAGAGCCCATCGTCGTCCTGCACGACGGACCGTCGCTGCTCACCGAGCCGGTCCTCGACATCACCAGGCACCAGGCGCCGCTGGTGAGTCTGCAGGTCGGCGACGAGTCCCACCGCATCTGGAGGATCGCCGATCCCGACAGACAGGCGACTATCCGGGCAGCGCTGACGGCAGCCGGACCCACGGTGGTGGCGGACGGGCATCACCGGCTGGCCGCCCTGGACGGCCTGGTGGGATCGGGTTGGTCCGAGGCCATGGTGCTGGTCGTCGACACCTCGGCATCGGATCTCACCGTGGGCACCGTGCATCGAGTGGTCCCCGGACTGGGACCCGATGCCGCAGCGGAGCGGGTCGGTGCGCAGACCACCGCGCTGACCGACGGGTCGGAAGACGGCTGGTTGGCAGCCGCTGACCCCGGTCACGTCCGGTGGGTGCTGGCCGACCGGTCGATCACCCGTGGCCTGGACCTGACCGTGACGGCTGCCCGCGCCCTTGAGGTGGCGGGCCCGGGCTGCAGCGCGACGGCTGCGCTGGACACGTGCCTGCTGCACAGCCACCTGCTGCCCGCGTGGGCGGTCGACGAGCAGCAGGTCGACTTTGTTCACGACTGGGAGCAGGCCCGAGCAATCGCATCCGCGCGTGGCGGGGTGGCGGTGCGCACCTCGGCGCCGCGCCTCGCCGAGATCATCAAGGCGGCACGATCTGGGCACCTGCTCCCCCAGAAGTCGACGTCGATCGGGCCGAAGCCGCGCCTCGGCCTGCTGATGCTTTCCGCGTAGCCTCCCCAGCTTCATCACGGTGAGCCATCACGGTGAGCCATCACGGTGAGCCATCGGGGGCGGTGGCAGCGGGTTCACGAATCTTGCGCGCCTTGATCACCTCGACCTCCACCCGGCTGCCCAGCCCTCCCGGGCCGCGCCAGAACCTGCGCCGCACCGCCCCTTCGACCTCGACGATGCTGCCTGGCCGCCACGACAGGAGTGCGCGCCGGGCTCGAGGGCTCCACGCCAGGCAGTCCAGCGTGTCGACCACCTGACGTGGTCGTGCCGCAGCGGGGGGCCGCCGCACCACCAGTCGAGCGGTCACGATCACGTCGCCACTGGGCAAGACCCGCTCTGTCGCCTCGGCGGGCAGCCGACCGCGCAACCGCACAACGTTGACGGACTCGCCCGCCGCGGCATGACTATCGACCGTGTCCTTGGCTGTCATGTGTCACCTCCGAGAACAGCCTGGTCGCGCTGCGGCCACGATGGGGACTCATCCACAGGGCTCGGCCACTCAGCTGCCCAGACGGTCTTGCAGCACCTCCGCGCGATCGAGCGCGTCGGTGTCGGCCTGACCGTCCACGGCCGCCGCCCGATGGAACCACTCCAGCGCTTCCGCGTCGCGTCCCGCAGCCTCCAGGGCGTCGGCGTAGCCGTAGCGCAGCCTCGCGACCCAGATCCCCCGGGAGCGGCTGCGGATGTCTGCACCCTCCAGAAGTGCCACCGCGGCCGCCAACTCACCCCGGTCGCGCCGTGCTCCCGCGAGGACGATGGCGAGCTCCGCGCGTCCCTCGGCGTCCAGTCGCTCCGCCCCGGGGTCACGGGCCAGCAGGATCGCCCGGTCCGGTCGCCCCAACGCTCGCTCGCAGTCGGCCAGCACCGGCAGATGATCCGGGCGGCCCGTCATCCGCCGGACGGTCTTGAGCTCGCGGAGCGCCTCGGCCCACCTGCCGGTCAGGTAGGCGAGCTCCCCGTACGCCTCCCGGACGGCCGCCACCCTGGCAGCGCGGGCCCGAGCAGCCCGGGCGTGGGCGAAGGCCGTCTGCGGGTCCGTGTCGGTGAGCCGGCCAGCCATCACCAGATGTCTGGCCACCCGTGTCCCCAACCGCTCCGGGAGGCTCCGCAACTGGTCGGCGACCTCGCGGCCCAGCTCCTTGCCGGTCACGGACTCGGGCAGCTCAGGCCCGTCGTAGTCGGCCTGCGTCATCCCTCGTCGTTCGGCTGACGACGGCGCGCGACGCTCATCGCCCGCGGAGCCGGACCTACCCACCCGCGGGCGTCGCGGACCGGGGTCGCGCCGTGTGCTCATCGTGCCCTCCTGTTGGACCCCCCGGACATGCGACAAGGCCACCGATGGTATCGGTGGCCTTGTCGAAAGATTGTCCGGCGACGTCCTAGTCTCCCACGCAGTCTCCCACGCAGTACCATCGGCGCTGAAAGGCTTAACTTCCGGGTTCGGGATGGGACCGGGTGTTTCCCTCTCGCCATGGTCGCCG
>JBBSMN010000103.1:0-10420 GCA_038233135.1 Propionibacteriales bacterium | reverse complement strand
GGCAGGCCGTCGGCGCTGACCTGCTTGTTGAGCTCGGTCATGACCTCGGTCGTCAGCGTCTCGCTCAACGGCGCCAGTACTTCGAGGATCTTGTCCCCGTCCTTGTTCTCTTCCTGGACGATCGGCGCGCCGTTGTACAGCGGGAAGAACTTCTTGTCGTCCTCGAGCGGGATCAACCCCAGGTTGGCGATCCGGCCGTCAGTGGTGAAGACCTCGCCGAAGTCGCAGGCGCCCTTGTCGATCTGTTGATAGATGACACCGGTGCCGAGCGACTTGACGCTCGAGCTCGGAATGTCCATGCCGTAGGCCTTCTCCATGCCGGGCAGGCCGTCGGGCCGGTTGGCGAACTCGGTCTCCACGCAGACCGTCGCGTCGGAGTTCTCCTCGATGTAGGTCTTCATGTCCGACAGCGACTTGACGCCGTTCTCCTCAGCGAACTCCTTGGTGGAGGCGAACGCGTAGGTGTTGTTGAAGGGAGCCGGCTGACCCCAGACGAGGCCGTTCTTCTTCAGGTCCGCCTCCTTCACCGCTTCGTACAGCTTCTCCTCGTCCGGGATGTTCTTCTCATTACCGAGGTAGTTGATCCACCCGGTGCCGGTGTAGTCGTAGTAGACGTCGGTGTCGCCGCGCAGCAGCGCCTCGCGGGCTGCGGTGCTGCCCTGGATGTTGGTCTTGTCGGTGACGTCTGCCCCAGCGGCCGACAGGGTCTGCAGGGCCAGCTGACCGAGGACGAGCTGCTCGTCGAAGTCTTTGGAGCCGACCGTCACGGACATGCCGTCGAGCGCGCCCGCATCTACCTTGTCGCCGGCGCTGGTGTCGGTCGAGGTGCCGCCGCTGTCGGACAGACCACAGGACGCAAGCAGGAGCGGAGCGGCCAGGACCGTGGCCGTGCGGGCAATCGTGGTGCGTCTCATAGGTGGGACTCCTTCAGATTGGTGCTGCGATGGGTTGGTGCCAAACAATCGGCGCGGGCCCCGGTCATCGGATGCCACGCGGGGTCAGGACGCGCTGGGCGATGCCGCCGACCCAGTCGACCAGCAGGGCGAGCACCGCGATGAACAGCGCGCCGCAGACGAGGGACTCGGACCGGTTCAGCTTGATGCCCGCGAACACGAGCGTGCCGAGGCCACCCGCGTTCATGTCGGTGCCGAGCGGGATGACGGCCACGGCGAGGATCAGCGCGGTCCTGGTGCCGGCGGCGATGATGGGAACCGCCAGCGGCAGCTCGACCTTCATCAGGATCCCCCGCGGCGACATGCCCATCCCGCGGGCCGCATCCTTCACGCCGACGTCCACCTGCTCGATGCCGACGATGGTGTTGCGCAGCACCGGCAGGATGCTGAACGCCGCGATCATCAGCACCACCGGCCAGAAGCCGATGAAGAACGACCCGACGATGGCCAGCAGGCCGACGATCGGTGCCGCCTGCCCGACGTTGCCGAACGCGAGCACCGGCGACGACAGCCAGGTGAAGCCGGGCCGGGTGATCAGCACTCCGAACGGCACCGCCACCAGCAACACCAGGATCGTGATCGTGATCGTCATCAGCACGTGTTGCCGGGTGAGGCGGAACAGGCTGTCGTACTGCAAGATGGCGCGCTGGCTGGATCCGATCTCGATCTGGGACAGGTAGAACAGCTCGCCGGCCACCGCAACAATGCACAGGAGGGGAATGCCCAGGTCGCGCCAGGTGAACAGACCTCCTCCCGTGCTCGGCTTGGCGGTGCTGCGCTTGGACTCGGTGGTGTCGGCATCCGCCGAGTCGACGGCGGCGCTCATTGGGGCTCCTCGCTCTTCTCGCCGGCCCGCTCCAGCTTGCCGTCTGCCTCCTCGCGGAGTGCCCGGACCCGCTCCAGCAGATCCTCCAGCGTGACCGCACCGACCACCTCGTCGTTCTTCTCAACCGGCAGCTCGTCCAGGCCGTCGGCGATCATCGCGTCCAGCACGTCGTGCAGGGTGGACCGAATCGGGAGCGGCGCCACGTCGGGCGTGTTCGACCCGGTGTCGTGCAGGTCGAGGCTGTCCAGCCGCTCGAGCTGCAGCCGCTTCAGGGTCGCGCCCTGACCGACGAAGCCCGAGACGAAGTCGTCGGCCGGACTGGTCAGGATCTCTTCCGGAGTGGCGAACTGTGCCACCCGCGATCCCCTGTCGAGCACGGCGATCTTGCTGCCCATCTTGACCGCCTCGTCGAAGTCGTGGGTGACGAAGACGATGGTCTTGCGCAGCCGCTGCTGCAGGCCCAGGAACTCGTCCTGCAGCTTGGTCCGGGTGATGGGGTCGACGGCACCGAACGGCTCGTCCATCAGCATGATCGGCGGGTCGGCCGCCAGGGCGCGGGCGACACCGACGCGCTGCTGCTGGCCACCGGACAGCTGGCGCGGGTATCGGTGCGCGAACTCGGCCGGGTCGAGCCCGACGACCGAAAGCATCTCCTCGACCCGGTCGGCGGTCTTGCGCTTGTCCCACCCGAGGAGCTTGGGCACCATCCCGGCGTTCTGCTCGATGGTGAGGTGCGGGAACAGGCCGATCTGCTGGATGACGTAGCCGATCGTGCGCCGCAGCTTGACGTCGTTGAGCGACAGCACGTCGTCACCGTCGATCAAGATCTTGCCCGACGTGGGCTCGATCAGCCGGTTGATCATCCGCATCGTGGTCGTCTTGCCACAACCGGACGGGCCGACGAGCATCACGATCTCCCCCGCGCCGACCTCAAGGTCGACGCCGTCCACGGCGGGGTCGTCGGTGCCGGGATACTTCTTGGTGACCCCCTCCAGCACGATGGGGACGCCGCCGGGCTCGGCACCCTTGCTGTTGGCCGACTCGGACGAGTCTGCAGGGCTGGTCGTGGTGGTGGCTGGATCAGACACGGATCCCCCTCGGGGTCGTGAAGCGGCGGACGAGAACGAATGCGGCGTCGAGAAGGAGCGCGATCAGCGCGACGAGGATGGTGGCCGACAGCGCTTCGTTGAAGCTGTTCACGGCGCCGAGGCTGGCCAGCGCACCGAAGATCGGCTCCCCGAGCCCGGGGACGTCGACGTAGGCGCCGATCACGACGATGCCGACGATCAGCTGAGTGGCGACTCTGACCCCGGTGAGGATCACCGGCCAGGCGAGCGGCATCTCGATCTGCCACAGCATGCGCAGCCGCCCCATCCCGATGCCGCGCGCAGCGTCCAGGGTCGCCTTGTCGACGCTGTTGAGACCGACGATCGTGTTGCGCAGGATGGGCAGCAGGCCGTACATCGTCAGCACGGGGAACCCGACCGGCAGCCCGGTGCCGAGCAACGGCACCAGGAGGCCGAACAGGGCGATGCTGGGGATGGTGAACCCGACAGCCAAGGTACCGATGGACACCGTGGACAGCGAGGTGCTGCGGTAGACCAATATGCCCAGGCCCACGCCCAAGATGGTGGCGATGAACAGGGTGTAGAGCGAGACCAGCAGGTGCAGCTGGGTCTGGA
The DNA here is from genome assembly GCA_038233135.1 of Propionibacteriales bacterium. Classification (GTDB taxonomy): domain Bacteria; phylum Actinomycetota; class Actinomycetes; order Propionibacteriales; family Nocardioidaceae; genus JACCVL01. The sequence continues at coordinate 6,959 of JBBSMN010000103.1, read as the reverse complement.
CGATGAGGTCGTCGCGGAACAGGACCACATACTCGAAGAACGGGAGACCATTCACTCAGCTGTGCCCTTCTGGCTGAAGACTTCAACCGGGTCGGTGCTCGCCCCACCGAGGCGGGAGGAGATCGGTGCAGCGGTGCAATCCCCCAATAGCGCGATCAGCGGTCAGTACGGGGGTGGAGTTTACGTCACAGGTCGGCCCGTGGGCAGCCTTGCGGTCAGATAAATTGAGACTGTGACCATGCTGTGACTTCTGATCGGGGACGCCAAGACCGGACCAAACCGGGCACGATCAGGTTGTCGACGCAACCTTTCCCGCCCCGATCCGGGCGAGCACGCCGTTGACGTAAGCCGGCGACTCGTCGGTGGAGAGCTCGCGCGCCAGGTTGACCGCCTCGCTGATCGCGACCGCGTCCGGCACGTCCGGGGCGAACAGCACCTCGTAGGCACCGAGCCGCAGCAGGTTGCGGTCGACGACAGGCATCCGGGCCAGCGACCAGCCGACCGCGTACTCCTCCAGCAGCTCATCGATGCGGTCCTGGTGGGCCACCACGCCACGCACGAGCGTGAGCGTGTAGTCATTCAGCGGCGGCTCGCCGGCGGCCTGTCTGCCGGCGACATGCTGCTCGACGGTGCCGTCGAGCGGCAGGCCGCGCAGCTCGGCCTCGAAACACAGATCGAGGGCCCGCTTTCGTGCCTTGGTCCGTGCAGCCATGAGCAAACTCGACCGGCCCCTCAGCTGCTGACGCGGCCGAGATAGCTGCCGTCGCGGGTGTCGACCTTGATCTTCTCGCCGCTCACGATGAACAACGGCACAGCGATGTCGGCTCCCGTCTCGAGCCGGGCCGGCTTGGTGCCGCCGCTGGAACGGTCACCCTGCAGCCCCGGCTCGGTGTACTCGATCGTCAGCTCCCCCGATGCCGGCAGCTCGAGGTACAGCGGGGTGCCGTCGTGCATCGCGACCACCGCCTCCTGGTTGTCCAGCAGGAACTTCGCCGCGTCCCCGACGACAGCGCCCTCGAGCGGCACCTGGTCATATGACTCGGAGTCCATGAACACGTACGACTCGCCGTCGTTGTACAGGTACTGCATCGTCCGCTTGTCCACATTGGCCGTCTCCACCTTCACGTCGGCGTTGAACGTCTTGTCGACGGTCTTGCCTGATGCGATGGACTTGAGCTTGGTGCGGACGACGGCGCCGCCCTTGCCGGGCTTGTGATGCTGGAACCACACGACCGACCACAGCTGGCCGTCGAGGTTGAGCACCATGCCGTTCTTCAGATCGTTGGTCGTCGCCATGCAGTGTCTCTCGTTCGTGTCGCGGGTCGGCGGTGTGCGGCGGCCGGGTTCAGCCGACCACGAGAAGCTCGCGCGGGGCGTCGGTGAGCACCGACGGGCCGCTGGGGCCCACCACGAGCGTGTCCTCGATGCGCACCCCACCACGACCGGGAAGGTAGATGCCGGGCTCCATCGTGACCGGGGTGCGGTTGTGCAGCCTACCGGGATGGCGGGGGCCGACGAACGGGTCCTCGTGGATCTGCAACCCGACGCCGTGCCCGATGCCGGTCGTGAAGTGCTCGAGCCAGCCCGCGTCGTCCAGCACCTGCCGGGCCGTCGCATCCGGTGCGGCCACTGTCGCGCCGGCCGTCATCGCCTGCACCCCGGCCCATTGCGCTGTCTGCACCGCGACGTGGATCTCCTGTTGCCAGCTGCTCGGCTCGGCGCCGACGACGACCGTACGGGTGCAGTCGGCGTGGTAGCCGTCGACCCGGGCACCGAAGTCGGTCTTCAGCAGGTCACCGGCCTCCACGACCCGGTCGGTCGGCTCGTGGTGCGGGATGGCGCTGTTCGGTCCGCTGGCGACGATGGTGGCGAAGGCCAGCCACTCCGCACCGAGCCCGAGCATCCTGCCCTCGAGATCACGCGCGATCTCGCGCTCGGTGCGGCCGAGGAGCGGGCCCGCCCAGAGGCCTTGCAGCGCCTCCGTCGACAGCGCACAGGCCTGGGCGAGCGTGTCGATCTCCCCGTCGTCCTTGACCTCACGCAGCCGCTCGACCGCGCGCTGCAACGAGCAGACCGGGACGTCGACCTGGGCCAGCAGGGCGGTGTGTGCGTCGACGCTCAACTCGTGCGTCTCGACCGCGAGCCGGCCGATTCCGGTCGCGTGCACCATGAGCTCGTGCACGAGCGTGCGGGTGGTGAGCCGGTGCAGGTCCGGGCACTGGGTTGCCGCCTGGTCGACGTAACGCCCGTCGGTGGCGAACAGGTCGCCCGCGGCCGGCTCCTCCGCCGTGACCAGAAGTGCCGCGTTCGAGCCCGTGAACCCGGTCAGGTAACGGATGTTGACCAGGTCTGTCACCAGTGCGGCAGCGGCGTCGCCCTCGGCCAGCAGCGCGCGCAGCCGGTCGCGTCGGCCAGCGTGCACCGCGGTCGGATCCGGCGGCGCCGGTCCCCGCGGCGGAGGCGTCGCGGTGTACGCGGTGGTCTGGCCAGGGGTGTCGGGCACGGACCAAGCCTAGGTCAGCCCGTCCCAACGGCCCCCGCCGACTTGTCACCGGGAGGATCCGCGAGAACGCAACGCCCCGGTGACGACTGGGGCCGGAGGCGGTTGTCAGCGGCTGACCTCGGCGTACGCACCGGCGAGCAGGGCAGGGTCGGGTCCGGCGAGCACGCCCGGGCGGGCCAGCCCGTCGAGCACGACGAAGCGGAGCTGGTCACCGCGGGTCTTCTTGTCCACCAGCATCGCGTCCAGCAGCTGCGGCCAGGCGCCGCCGCGGTAGGTCGTCGGCAACCCCAGCAGCTGGAGCAGCGCGCGGTGCCGGTGCGCGGTGGCCTCGTCCAGCCGGCCGGCCAGCCTCGCCAGCTCGGCGACGAACACCATGCCGATCGCCACGGCGGCGCCGTGGCGGAAGGCGTATCGCTCCGCCCGCTCGACCGCGTGCCCGAAGGTGTGACCGTAGTTCAGCGTCTCGCGGCCGACGCCACCCGCCGACCCGGTCTCCCGCAGGTCTGCGGTCACCACGTCGGCCTTGACGCGTACGGCCCGCTCGACCAGCTCCCGGAGCGAGGCCGACGCCGGGTCGCGGGCTGCGTCCGGGTCGGCCTCGACCAGGTCGAGCATCGCCGGGTCGGCGACGAAGCCGCACTTGACCACCTCGGCGAGCCCCGACACCAGGTCGATGCGCGGCAGCGTCGCCAGCGCCGTCAGGTCGCACAGCACTCCCGCCGGCTCGTGGAACGCCCCCACCAGGTTCTTGCCCTCTGCGGTGTTGATGCCGGTCTTGCCGCCCACTGCGGCGTCGACCATCCCGAGCAGTGTGGTCGGCAGGTGGACCACGCGTACGCCCCGCAGCCAGGTGGCGGCGACGAAGCCGGCCAGGTCGGTGGTTGCTCCCCCGCCGACCCCGACGACCGCGTCGCTGCGGGTGAACCCGGCGCGACCCAGCGCGGCCCAACAGGACGCGACCACGTCGGCGCTCTTGGCCGGCTCACCGTCGGGCACCGGCAAGCTCTGCACCTGCAAACCCTGCTCTACCAGACGCGCGCGCACCGCCTCGCCGATCTCGAGCCCACCGGGGTGCACGACCGCAACCCGCTGCACCCTTTCGCCCAGCAGCCCGGGCAGCCGGTCTAGCAACTGGTGACCGACGACGACGTCGTACGGCTCCGCCGCACCGACGCGGATCGTCGTCGCCGCGTCGCCCGTCGGGCTCACGGTGGTGGGGCCGGGTGGGCAGCCGGGTCAAGCAGCGCGAGCACGGCGGTGGTGACCTCGTCGATGTCACGCCCGTCGGTCTGGACGACGTCGTCGGCGACCTCGAGGTAGAGCGGTCGGCGGTGGTCGAGCAGCGCCTTGAGCTGGCTGCGCACGTTGCCCATCAGCAGCGGACGGGACACGCCGAGCCCGACGCGGCGCCCAGACTCGGCCAGGCCGACGTCCAGCAGCACCACCCGGTGCGGGCCGAGCGCCTCGCGGGTCGCGGCGTCCAGGACGGCACCACCGCCGAGGGCCAGCACACCGTCGTGCTCGGCCAGCGCGGACGCGACCGCGACGGCCTCGAGTCCGCGGAAGTACTCGTCACCGTGGTCCACGAAGATCTCCGCCACACTGGCGCCTGCGGACGCCTCGATGTCGGCGTCGGTGTCGCGCGCGGACGTGCCGAGCAGATGGGCGAGCCGGTGCGCCACGCTGGTCTTGCCGGCCCCCGGCGCACCGACCAGAACCACCCGGGGGCTCATAGGCCGGCCAGGTAGGCGTCGTGGTTGCGGCGGGTCTCGCGAACCGAGTCCCCGCCGAACTTCTCCAGCAGCGCGTCGGCCACGACCAGTGCGACCATGGCCTCGGCGACCACGCCGGCGGCGGGAACCGCGCACACGTCGGATCGCTGGTTGTTGGCGATGGCGGCGGCACCGGTGGCGACGTCAACGGTGCGCAACGCCCGCGGCACGGTCGAGATCGGCTTCATAGCGGCGCGCACGCGCAGCACCTCACCTGTCGACATGCCGCCCTCGGTGCCGCCGGAGTGGCCGGAAAGCCGGCGCACGCCCCCGGACTCCCCCGGCTCCATCTCGTCATGGGCGTCTGACCCGCGGCTGCGGGCGAGAGCGAAACCGTCGCCGACCTCGACACCCTTAATGGCCTGGATGCCCATCAGCGCTCCCGCCAGCCTGCTGTCCAGCCTGCGGTCGCCGTGGACGTGGCTGCCGAGCCCGGGTGGCAGGCCGTGCACGACGACCTCGACCACGCCGCCAAGGGTGTCACCATCCTTGCGGGCGGCGTCGATCGCCTCGAGCATCGCCACCGAGGTGTCGGCGTCGGCGCAGCGCACCGGGTCAGCGTCGATGGTCGCGAGGTCGTCCGCACCCGGGACCGTGCCGGCGGGCACCTCGACGGCCCCGATGCTCACGACGTGGCTCAGCACCCGTGCCCCGCAGACCGCATGAAGCAGGCTGGCGGCCACCACGCCCAGCGCCACCCGGGCCGCGGTCTCACGGGCACTCGCCCGCTCGAGGACGTTGCGAGCCTCATCGAAGCCGTACTTCTGCATACCGACCAGGTCGGCATGCCCCGGGCGCGGCCGGGTGAGCGGTGCGTTGCGGGCCAGGCCGGCGAGGGTACCCGCGTCGACCGGGTCGGCCGACATCACCTGCTCCCACTTGGGCCACTCGGTGTTGGCGACGCGCAGTGCCACCGGTCCGCCCAGGGTGGCGCCGTGCCGGACCCCGCCGAGAATGTCGAGCTCGTCGGCCTCGAAGCTCATCCGAGCCCCGCGTCCGTGGCCGAGTCGCCGACGGGCGAGCGCGGTCGCCACCGCCTCGGTCGTCACCGGTATGCCGGCGGGCGCCCCCTCCAGCACCGCCACCAGGGCCGGCCCGTGCGACTCCCCGGCGGTCAGCCAACGCAGCATGCGGGCAAGTCTGTCACGGGCTGACCTTCGGCTCGGGTGACGCGTGGACCCGATGACGTCAACGCCAGAAGAACAGGTCGCCGCCCGCATGCAAGACGCCGAGGAAGGCGCCGACCAGCATGAACGGCCCGAACGGGTAACCCCTGCGGTCGACGACCCGCGCCAGCGCCAGCGCCCCGCCGACGACCGCGCCAAGCAAGAACGCGGCATAGGTGCCGACCACCACGGCCTGAGAACCGAGCCACCCCAGCGCCATGCCGAGCACGCCGGACAGCCGGACGTCGCCGTAGCCGAGGCCGCGCGGGTGCACGAACCACAGCACGAAGTAGACGGCGAACACGACCAGCCAGCTGATGCCAGCATGGAGCAGCGCCGCACGGCCACCGTTGGACCAACTGAGGGCCGATGCGGTGCCCAGCAGCAGACCGACGACGGCGTACGACGGGACGACAAGGCGTGCGGGCAGCAGCTGGGTGCGCCAGTCGATGTAGGCCAGCGCAACGCCGAGCACGCTCAGGAACACCCAGACCGGCAGGTCGGCGGTCCAACCGCGGCTGGCACCGAGCGCCGCCGCGCACCCGCCCCCGACGGCAGCACACCAAAGGCCCAGGTGCGGTTGGGCGGCCAGCTCGGCGTAGGTGATCTTTGCGGTCGAGGGCGGACTCGGCCCGAGCGGAACGGTGGTCCTCCCGGCGTCGCCGCCAGGAGCGACCTGGGCGTCGAGGAGGGGGTGGGTGTGAAGATCGGGCTGCGGCTCAGGCGCCGGGCCGGGCTCGGGGAGGCGGGCGATGACACGGGGCACGAACAGCCCGCCGACAGCCGCCATCGCTCCGGCGCACAGACCGGCCGACAGCGGCTCGAGCATCATCGACGGAGCCTAACCGCCCGACCCGACACTCGACCCGTTTTGCCCGCATTCTGCGCGCCGGTGTGGATGGCGCGTCACTGAGAGCCGCGCTCGCCGAGCGCGGACAACGCCGCCGTACGCAGTAACCGCGCCGGGACGTCACCGCCGGTCATCAGGCGCACCTGACCGACGGCCTGGTGGGCGAGCAGGTCGACGCCGGTGACGGTGCGAGCACCCGCCGTCCTCGCGCGCTGCAGCAGCGGGGACGGCCAGGGGTCGTAGGTGACGGCGGCGACCACCGGCTGGTGGTCTCGCTGCGGGCGTGCCCAGGCGCTCTCGGGCACTGCGGCGGCAGCCGCATTCGAGGGGATCGTGGACACGATCACGTCGCCGGCCTCGCTCCAAGGCTCGTCGAGCGGCGCGACATGTAGGTCGACCCCGCAGCGCGCCGCGACGGCGCGGGCCGGCGCTGCGCTGCCGACGTTGCGCAGCCGCAACGTCAGCGACGTGATACCCAGCTCTGCCAGCGCCAGCACCGCGGCGGCCGCGGTGGCGCCGCCGCCGAGCACCGTCACCGCACGGTCGCCACCCCCTGGCAGCGGGCCGTCGGCGCAGAGCGCCGCCCGCAGTCCCGGCACGTCGGTGTTGGCGCCTCGGCGGCTGCCGTCGTCATCCCACAGCAGCGTGTTCGCTGCGCCGAGTAGCTG
>JBBSMN010000102.1:0-10492 GCA_038233135.1 Propionibacteriales bacterium | reverse complement strand
GGTCCCAGTCGTCGCCACCGAGGTGGTTGTCACCGGAGGTCGCCTTGACCTCCACGACGCCCTCACCGATCTCGAGCAGGGACACGTCGAACGTGCCACCGCCGAGGTCGAACACGAGGATGGTCTGGTCGGTCTCGCCCTTGTCCAGCCCGTACGCCAGCGCCGCTGCGGTCGGCTCGTTGACGATCCGCTGCACGCTGAGGCCGGCGATCTCACCAGCCTCCTTGGTGGCCTGGCGCTCCGCGTCGCCGAAGTACGCCGGGACGGTGATGACCGCCTGGGTCACCTCCTCGCCGAGGTAGGCCTCCGCGTCGCGCTTGAGCTTCTGCAGCACGAACGCCGAGATCTGCTGGGGGGTGAAGTCCTTGTCGTCCAGGTTCTGCGACCAGTCGCTGCCCATGTGCCGCTTCACCGAGCGGATGGTGCGGTCGACGTTGGTGACGGCCTGGCGCTTGGCGACCTCGCCGACGAGCACCTCGCCGTTCTTGGCGAAGGCGACGACCGACGGGGTGGTGCGCTGTCCTTCGGCGTTCGCGATGACGGCCGGCTCGCCGCCCTCGAGGACGGCGACGACGGAGTTGGTGGTGCCGAGGTCGATGCCGACAGCTCGAGCCATGAGGGTTCCTCCTGCGTGCCTGGGTACGTTGCGTGCGGTGGTAACCGGCCCTGCTGGGCCTTGAGTCTGACTGGCTCAACTCTAGTGAGCCGGGTCTTGTTCCCCAAGATCGGGGGACGTGCACCTGATCACACGCCGCCCGCTGCACCCCCTGGCGATCTTCGGACGTTACGGCGATGATCGGGCACGCATTCCTCTGGGACCTGCTGTTCCTGGTCTGGGGACTCCTGCTGGCCGCCGGCCTCTACGCCACCCGCAAGACCGCCCCATCCTGACGAGTCGCGACGAGCGGGTCCTCTGCAAGCCTGGCCACATGGGCGCCGACCTTGACCTCGAAGATGGGCCACGCGGGGACGGCGCCCGGCGAGTCGGGGCGGTGGCGTGGCTCGTCCAGCCCGCCTACATCGTCTTCGAGCTGGCGGTCGCAGCCCGGGCGCGGGGTCTTGGCCTGCGCGACGACACGATCAGCGACCTCGGCGCGACCGCATGCGGCCCGTCCATCTGCTCACCGTGGCACCAGGCGCTCAACGCCTCGTTCGTGCTGACCGGGTTGCTGTTCGCCGCCGGGGCGCTGCTGCTGCGTCCGTCCCTGCCGTCCGGGCGGCACCTCGACCTGGCCGTGCTGCTGTGGGTGCTGGCGGGTCTCAGCTCGATTGCCACCGGCCTGGTCCCGGTCAACGAGAACCCCGGCCTGCACTACGCGGTGGCCGCTCCGCTGTTCCTGGTGCAGCCGGCGTCGTTGCTGCTGGTGGGCTGGGCCCTGTGGCCGCACGCCCGGGCTCTCGCGTCGTTCACACTGGTGACCGCAGTGGGCTGCGCGATCGCGACGGTGCTGTTCGTCGCGCTGCCGGTGGCCGGGCTCGACGGCATGCTGGAACGACTGGCGCTGTGGCCGGTGAAGGTCGCCCTCGGTGTGCTGGCGGTGGGCATGCTCACGGGCTCCCGGACAACGCGAACCGTGCGCCAACAGCCCCCACGCTGACGTGCTGACCGTGGACTCCATTCCGCAAGGTGAACCGCGCAACACGGTCGGAGAGGTCTTGCTGCCAATCGGGCTGGTGATCCAGCGCCCGCGCGCGGCTGCCCTTTGGAACGGTCCTGCCCGCGTCGCCTCGACCGTGATCGACGGAGTTCCCGGGCGACCTGGTCGATCCGTACGACCAGTGAAGCTCTGCTGGACAGCACTAGCCGGTGACGCACCCGGCTAGCGCCTCGGCGGCTCGGTCGGCTTCGTTGGTGCCGTTGTAGACGTGGAAGGCCAGCCGCAGCCGACCGGCACGGACGCTCGCCACGATCTCGGCGTGCTCGAGGCGCGCGCCGGCGTCGCCGGACGTGGTCAAGCTGACGATGGCGGAGTCGCTCGCGGGCAGCCCGACGGCCGCGCGAAACCGGTTGGCCAGCCCGACGGCGTGCTCGTGCAGGGCGGTCGTGCCGACCTCGGTGAGCAGGTCCAGCGACGGGGCTTGCCCGACCCAGCTGTGCCACGCGGGGGACACGTCGAAGCGCCGCGCGTCCCCGGCGAGGCGGAGCGGCCCACCGTAGATGCTTGACCATCGGTCGGCACCGGCGTACCAGCCGGCGGTGTGCGGGACCAGGCCGCCGACCAGCTCCGGCTGCACCGTGAAGAAGCAGGTGCCCCGCGGCGCCAGCAGCCACTTGTAGCCCCCGCCCACGGTGTAGGCGAACCGGCCCGCCTGGACGGGAAGCCAGCCGGTGGCCTGGGTGGTGTCCAGGAGCACGCGTGCACCAACAGCCTCCACGGCATCGCACAGCGCGTCCAGGTCGGCGAGGCGCCCGTCGGCGGACTGCACCGCGGACACCGCGACCAGCGCCGTACGCGGTGTCACCTCGCCCGCGATGCGCTCCAACGGCACCTCGCGGACACCCACCCCGCGACCCGCCTGAGCGAGGAAGGGGAACACGATGCTGGTGAACTCGCCGGCCGCGGTCAGCACCTCGGCGCCGTCCGGCAGTGCCGCGGCGACTAGCCCCGCGAACACGCTGACCTGGCTGCCCACGGCGACCGATCCCGGGTCGACGCCCACCAGTCCGGCGTACGACTCGCGGGCCCGGTTCAGCGGGTCGTCGTGACCGCGTGCGTCAGACCGGCCGGCGGCCCACCGGTCCTGAGCGTCCCGTACGGCATCGAGGGACCGGCGAGGCGGCAGACCCAGGGTCGCGGTGTCGAGGTAGACGACGTCCGGAGCGAACTCGCCGCGGACCGCCGCGACCGGGTCTGTCGACATGCGGGTGACCGTATCCGTACGCCGCGACGCCCGCCGAGTGCGTTGTTGGCGGTCACCGAGCGCCGCGTCGGTGACCGCGAACGCCGCACTCGACGGTCATCGGCGGGCCAGCACGCGATCGACCGCCTCGATGTCGACGCTCAACGACCGGTCGTCGTCCAACGTCGGGGACACGCCCCGGACCGCGTCGCGCAGGCCCGCCACCCCGACCCCCAGCCGCACCGGCTCGGGGAGCAGGTCGATCGCCTGCACGGCAGCGAGCGCCTCGATCGCCAGCACGCGCCGCAGCCAGCCCACCACCTGCCGGACCCGCTCGGCGCTTAGCGCGGCGTTGGTCCCGTCGTCCTCCACCCCGACCGCGCCCGCCCGGGGGTCCAGGGACAGCGGTGCCGCGGCGTGCCGCAGGCGCACCAGCACCGCCTGGGCGACCTTGAGCAGCGGGGCCATCCCGGAGCGCGACGCCGGACGCACGGTGAGGTTGAGCGGCAACCCACTGAGAGCCGGGTCGAGCAGCCGTTGCAGCCGGGCCACCGAGCCGGCGGCCTGCTGGGCCACAGCGATCGCGGCGGCGTCGAGGCACAGTGCGAGGTACGGGGTGTGGAAGTTGCCCGTGGGCTGCAGCTCGCCTTCCAGGACGACCGGGTTGTCGCCGGTGCCGTTGAGCTCCGCCTCGGCCACCTCCCGCAGCGCCCGCGTGGCCGCCACCAGGGCTCCCAGCACGGAGGCGGCGCTGCGGATCGACACGGGATCCTGGAGCCGCCGCCCCCGGCCGGCACGCGACAGGTCGCCACCGTCGAGCGCTGCCCGCACCAGCCCGGCCGCCTCGACCTGGCCGGGTTGCACCCGCATCGCCAGGATCCGCTCGTCGAGCACGCCGACCCCCGCCCGCCAGGCCTCGAAGGTCGCGGCCGCGACGGTCCCGGCCGAGCGTGCTGCGGCGTCCAGCTCGCACACGGCGAGCGCGGACACCCCGGCGGCCAACGGGCTGCCGGCGCACAGCGCGAGGCCCTCCTTGGGCGCGAGCTCCAGCGGTGCGAGGCCGGCGCGGCGCAACGCGTCACCCCCGTCCACGACTGATCGATCACCGTCACTGGCCCCTTCACGGCCGACCTCGGCGGCGCCCTCACCGACCAGCACCAGCGCCACGTGCGCCATCTGCACCAGGTCCGACGAGCCGAGCGAGCCGCTGGAGGGCACCACCGGATGCACCCGGTGGGACAGCAGCGCCAGCAGCGCCGTCGCCACCGCGGGCCGCACTCCGCTGCCACCGCGGGCCAACCCCGCGACCCTCGCCAGGAGGGCGGCCCGCACCACCTCGGCGGGCAGCGGGTCGCCGGTGGCGCAGGCCCGGCCGCGTACGGTCCGGAGGCTCATCTGTTGCAGCTCGTCGGCGTCGAGGGCCACGTGCGACCGGGCGCCGAGGCCCGTGCTGACGCCATAGACCGGCACCCGGTCGCGCACCGCGGTGTCCACGACCGCCCGCTCCGCGCGCAGCCGGTCGATCACCGGTGCAGCCAGCTCGACCGGGGCGAGGTCGAACGCCACCGCGTGCACGTCCTCGGCGCTCAAGGGCCGTTCGCCGACAGTGATCGCGGCAGCCGCGCCGATCATGCGTAGCGCAGTCGGGTGCCGACCCCTCGAGACTCGGCCTTGGCGAGCAGGGCGGCTCCCAGCGCGATGTCGGACAGGGCCAGGCCGCGGTGCCAGAAGACGATCGTCTCCTCGTCGCTCTCCCGGCCGGGTCGCTCGCCGGTCACGACCTGGGCCAGCTCGGCATGCAGCGTCTGCGCGGTGAGCCGGCCGCTGTCGACGTGGGGGCGCAGGGCGCCCAGCTTGCCGCCGCGGCACTGGCCCCAGTCGTCGACGACAACTTTGTCGGCCAGGTCGGTCAGCGACAGCTCCACAGCGCTCATCGTCCCGTACGGCACCACCAGCGCACCGGGCCGGACCCACTCGGTGCGCAGCAGGGGTTGCGGCTCGACCAGTCGGGTGGCCTCCACGACCACGTCGGCGCCACGTACGCAGCTCTCCCAGTCGTCGGTGACGACGACCGGGAGGTCGAGGTCGGCACGCAACCGCTCCGCGAACGCCTCCCGGCTGGCGGCACGGGCCGAGTGCACCCGGACCTCGTCCAGACCGAGCACGTGGGCGACCAGCCGCACATTCCAGTACGCGGTGCCGCGGGCGCCGACGTGACCCAGCACGCTGGCGTCGCGCGGCGCCAGGTGCCGGGCGCCGAGAGCGGTCAGCGCCCCGGTGCGCATCTCGGTGATCGCGGTGGCGTCGACGATGGCGCGGGGCATCCCTGTCCGCGGGTCGAACAGGTTGAGCAGAGCCATCTCCGACGGCAGATCCTGGAGATGGTTGTCGATGAAGTCGCCGACAACCTTGACCCCGGCCAGATCCAGCGGCTGCACGTAGCCGCGCAGCACGTTGAAGTGCCCGCGGAACGCCGGGTCCGGCTCCAGGTGCACCCTCGGCTCCAGGACGGTGCGGCCCTGCCCCTGGGCAACCAACGCCCCCTCGACCGCGTCGAGGATCTCGTCGTCGGTGAGCCCGAGCCCCTCGACGTCGCGGCCGTCGAGCCACGTCAGCTCGACGCGGCGCTCAGCCATTCAGTCCCTTCTCCTCCAGGAAGTCACCGGCCACCTTCTCGGGGCTGTCCTTGTCCACCTCGAGGCGCTTCACCAGGGCGGCCAGCTGGTCGGTGGTCAGCTCGGCCGACACCGCATTCAGGGCCTGCTCGACCGTGTCGTTCAACGCTTCGGTGCGGATCAGCGGCACGATGTTCTGCGGGATGGTGATGCTTTTCGGGTCGTCCAGCACCACGAACCCGTTCTCGGAGATCGCGCTCTGCGTGGTGAACAGCTGGGTGACGTCGACCTCGCCGGTCTTCAGCGCCTCGATGGACAGCGGACCGGCCACGTCGAGGGTCTTGAAGCTCTCGAAGCTCAGCCCGTAGACGTCCTCGAGGCCGCGCAGCCCGGCCTGGCGCTCGCGGAACTCCGGTGACCCGCCGACGACCAGCTGGTCGGCGACGGGTTTGAGGTCCTCGATGGACTTGAGCTTGTACTTGTCGGCGGTCTCCTGCGTGACGACGACCGCGTCCTCGTCGACGGCCTCCGACATCTCCAGCGCCGTCAGCTCCTCGGGCAGCGCCTGCTGCAGCATGTCGTACACCTTCTGCTCGTCGGTCTCGCTCGACGACTTCTTGTAGAACAGCAGCAGGTTGCCGGTGTACTCGGGCAGCAGGGCGACCGAGCCGTCCTCGATGGCCTTGATGTAGGCCTCGCGCGCCCCGATGTTGAGGTTGCGGCTGACCTCGATGTCCTTGGCCTCGAGCGCCTGCGCGTACATCTCGCCGAGCATGACCGCCTCGGGGAAGTTGGCCGAGCCGACGGTGATCGTGCCGCCACCACCGCCGCCACCCCCACCGTCACTGCCACCCTGAAGCGGGTCGTCGCCGCCACCGCAGGCGGCGAGGGTGAGCAGTGCGGCGGCCAGCAGGGCCACGGTGCTACGGATGCGTGACATGACTTCTCCTTGAGGGGGGACGTGAACTGCGGAGGCTTCAACCGGCGGCCGGGGCGGCCGTTCGGCTGGCGGTGACGGCCTTCTTGATGGCCTTTCGCGGACTGAGCTGGCGGCCGGTACGCAGACCGGGCGACACCGACAGCCGGGTCGCCAGCGCGAGCACGAGGTCGAGCACGATAGCGAGCACCGACACCAGCGCGGCACCGGCGAGCATCTCGTCGAACTCGCGCACCGCAAACCCGTCGATGACGTAGCGGCCGAGGCCGCCCAGCGCGACGTACGCGGCGATCGTCGCGGTGGCGACGGTCTGCAGGGTGGCCGAGCGGATGCCGGACCACACCAGTGGCAGCGCGACCGGCAGCTCGACCTGCCACAGCACCTGCTGCTCGGTCATGCCCATCCCGCGGGCCGCGCGGACGGCGCCCGCGTCCACCCCGTGGATCCCGGCATAGGTGGCGTTCAGGATGGGCGGGATCGCCAGCACGGTGAGGGCGACGAGCACCGGCGCGCGACCGAGACCGCTGATCAGGACGACGAGGGTCAACAGCCCCAGCGAGGGCAGCGAGCGGGAGGCGTTCACCGCATTGACCGCGACCGTGACTCCGCGGTTGGTGTGCCCGATGACCAGACCCAGCGGGAAGGCGATGAGGAAGGCCACGAGCAGCGCCCCGCCGACGTACTGGAGGTGCTCGAAGATCCGCACCACGAAGCCGTCGCCGCCGCCCCAGTTGGCCGCCGACGTGAGGTAGGCCCAGACCTCGTTGATCATGACGCCGTCCCGAGCCGGTCCCAAGGGGTGGTGACGCGTTGCAGGAAGACCAGCAACGCATCCGCGAAGATCGCCAGCGCCAGCGACAGGACGAGCCCGACGATGATCTCGGTGAGGAACCGGATCTGGAAGCCGGACGTGAACAGCTCGCCGAGGCCGCCGATGCCGATGAGGGCCCCGACGCTCACCATCGAGATGTTAGCGACCGTCACGACCCGCAGGCCCGAGACGATCACGGGGATCGCGATGGGCAGCTCGACGGTCACGATGCGCGGGAAGCGGCGATAGCCGAGCCCGTCAGCCGCCTTGCGCACCTCAGGCGGCACCGCGTCGAGCCCGTCGACGACCGTACGGACCAGCAGCGCGCCGGAGTAGATGGTCAGCGCGATGACGATGTTCAGCGGGTTGAGGATCTGGGTGCCGAGGACCAGCGGCAGCACGATGAACAGCGCCAGCGACGGGATCGTGTAGAGCACTCCGACCAGCACCAGCAGTGGGGGGTACGTCCAGCGGTAGGTGTGCGCCAGGACACCGAGCACCAGCGCGAGCAACAGGCCGACGACCACCGGGATCGCGGACAGCCAGACGTGCTCGACCAGCAGACGCCAGATCACGTCCGCGTTGTCGACGATCCAGCCCCAGTCCATCAGCGCTCCTCGCCGGGGGTGCCTGCAGCCTCGGCCGCGGCCTGGTGATATGCGGCGAGGGATGCGTGGTCGACGACACCATCTGCGCGGCCCTGGTCGTCAACGCGGACCGCGAGCCCGGCCGGCGACACCAGGACGGCGTCCAGCGCCGCACGCAACGACCCGTCGGCGGAGAAGGTCGACCCCAGCGGCTGCAGCCCGTCGGTCGTCACCTCACCAGAGTGGTCGGGGGGGAGCCACCCCAACGGTCGGTCGTCGCCGTCAACAGCCAACGTCCAGCCGTCCGCGGAGGGTTCGCCGACCTTCGCGGCGGGTGCCGGTTGCACCTCGATGCCGTCGCTGGGCAGGAAGGACAGCCGCCGGTAGCCGCGGTCACGTCCCACGAAGGAGGCCACGAACTCGTCGGCGGGTGCGGAGAGCAGGTCGCCGGGGGCGTCCAGCTGGGCGAGGTGACCGCCCTCGGCGAAGACCGCCACCTGGTCACCGAGCTTGATCGCCTCGTCGATGTCGTGGGTGACGAAGAGGATCGTCTTGCCGACCTGCTCCTGCAACCGGAGGAACTCGTCCTGCAGCGAGGCGCGCACCACGGGGTCGACGGCGCTGAACGGCTCGTCCATGAGCATCACCGGCGGGTCCGATGCGAGCGCGCGGGCGACGCCGACTCGCTGCTGCTGCCCGCCGGACAGCTGCGCGGGATAGCGCTTGGCCTCGTCGGTGGACAACCCGACCATCTCCAGCAGCTCGTACGACCGCTTGCGGGTCTTGGACCGGTCCCACCCGAGCAGCCGCGGCACGGTGCCGACGTTGTCGAGCACCGTACGGTGCGGGAAGAGCCCCGAGTGCTGGATGACGTAGCCGATGCCGCGCCGGAGCTCGACGCGACTCAGCTCGGAGTTGTCGCGCCCGTCCACGAGGATCCGGCCCGAGGTCACGTCCAGCAGCCGGTTGACCATCGCCAGCGACGTCGTCTTGCCGCAGCCGGACGGTCCGACCAGCACGGTGATCTGACCCTTGGCGGCGACGAGCGAGATGTTGTCGACCGCGACGGTGCCGTCGGGGAAGCGCTTGGAAACAGACTCGAACTCGATCACGGGTGCATCCTTCGGGGGAGTGCCGTGGAGACGGGCCTTTTCGCGCTCGCAGGAGGCGACCGGTGGGACGTTCCGGCTGACAATACCAAACGACGCGAAAGCTGCAGCCGCAGCGAGCCGCCACCGCTATGTCGTGACCGTCGTGTGACCGAGCCGTTACCCGCCGGGCAGTACGGCGGTCGCCGCGGGCTCGAGCCGCAGCCGCACGCGAGCCCCCACACCGCGCAGGCCGACCAGAGCCCGCGCACCGACGGCGCCCAGCCCCTCGACGTCCACCAGCAGGTGCGTGCCGTCGCGGGTGAACCGCTGCTCGAGGACCAGACCTGTGAGCGGGCCGGCGGCGTCGAGCACCAGCGACTCCGCTCGCAACCCGAGCACGTCGCCCGGCTCCGCACCCTGGGGGCGGGCGGCCCCCAAGGCCGCGGCCGGCACGAACCACCGGTAGCCGAGGAAGCGGGCGACCCGCTCGTCGCGCGGGTGCCGCCACAGCTGTGGCCCCGGTGCGGTCTGCAGCAGCCGGCCACCGTCCATGACCGCGACCCGGTCGGCGACCCCGAAAGCCTCGTCGTGGTCGTGGGTGACGTAGAGCGACGTCGTGCGAGTGCGGACCAGGATGTCACGCAGGTCGACGACCAGCCGCTCGCGCAGGCCGCGGTCCAGCGCCGACAGCGGCTCGTCGAGCAGCAGCAGCCGGGGCCTGGGCGCGAGCGAGCGGGCCAGCGCCACCCGTTGTTGCTCGCCACCGGACAAGGTGGCGACCTGGCGGCCGGCCGTCCCGGTGAGACCGACCAGCTCGAGCAGCTCGCGGACCCGGTCCCGGCGCTCGGCGCGGTCGACGCCGGCCATCCGCAGCCCGAACTCGACGTTTCCGGCGACGTCGCGGTGCGGGAACAGCTGGCCGTCCTGGAACAGCAGGCCGAATCCCCTGCGGTGCACCGGGACCCCGTCGAGGTCGCTGCCGTCCCAGCTGACGGTGCCCGCGTCCAGCTGCTCGAGCCCGGCGATCACCCGCAGCAGGGTGGACTTGCCGCAGCCGGACGGACCGAGCAGCGCGACCACCTCGCCCTGCCCCACGTCGGTCGTGACGTCGTCAACGGCAGTGGTGGCGCCGAACGTGACGCTGACCCGGCGGACGTCCAGCCCCGCAGTCATACGGCGACGGTAACCACCCGCCGGCCTCCCAGCTCGGGGCCAGCTCAATCGCGAAAATCTTCGTCTGCTGACCACCGAGTCCCGCTGGGCAGCTGTCCGGACGTGCACGACATCTCGGTCCCGGCTACAGCTCGGCCGCCGCCGACTGCACCCGAAGCCGTTCAGCCAGCCCGATCACCGCTGTCGTCATGGCCGCCAGCACGACCGACGCGGCAAGCGCCATGCCGAGGTTGTCGGCGCCGGGCCGCCCGATCAACCGGAAGATCACCACCGGAAGCGTCGGTCGGTCAGGCCGGGCGAGGACGCGGGCCCCCCCGACCCCCCCGCGCCCCCCCCCCACCGCGACGCCGCCCCCGCGGCCCAGCCACCGGCCGAGCACTGGCAGGCCGACGACCGCGACGCCCCGGCCCGGCCCGGCGCCGAGGACCGCCGCTGCC
>JBBSMN010000101.1:0-10517 GCA_038233135.1 Propionibacteriales bacterium | reverse complement strand
GCGACCATCGAGTCGTAGTCGGGCGGGATGACCTCGCCCGCGGCGATGCCGGTGTCCACCCGGATGCCGGGGCCGGTGGGCAGGCTGAAGACCGTGACGGTGCCGGGGGCGGGGGCGAACCCCTCGTCGGCATCTTCGGCGTTGAGCCGGACCTCGATGGCGTTGCCCTGCTCGGGCGGTGCCTCGCCGGTGAGCTTGTCACCGGCCGCGACCAGCAGTTGCAGCTTGACCAGGTCCAGCCCGGTGGTGGTTTCGGTGACCGGGTGCTCCACCTGCAGCCGGGTGTTCACCTCCATGAAGGCGAAGCTCTTGTCTTGCGGCTGGTAGAGGAACTCGACCGTCCCTGCCCCGCAGTAGCCGGCGGCCGAGACCAGGGCGATGGAGGACTCGCGCAGGTCGTCCTGCTGTTCATCGGTGAGCACCGGCGACCCGGACTCCTCGACCAACTTCTGGTTGCGACGCTGGATGGAGCAGTCGCGGACGCCCGGCGCCCAGACCGTGCCGTGCGAGTCCGCGATGACCTGCACCTCGATGTGCCGACCGCCACCGACCAGGCTCTCCATGAAGACCACCGGGTCGCCGAACGTGGCCTTGGCCTCGGCCTGGGTGCGCTCGAACGCGTTCGGCAGATCGTCGGCGTCGCGCACCACCCGGATGCCGCGACCCCCGCCGCCGCTTCGGGCCTTGATCACCAGCGGAAAGCCGATGGTCTGCGCGTGCTCCTCGGCCTCGTCCAGGCTGGCCACCGGACCGCCGCTCCACGGCGCCACCGGCACACCGGTCTTCTCGGCGAGCAGCTTGGCCTCGATCTTGTCCCCGAGCTGGCGCATGGCCTGCGCCGATGGGCCGACGAAGATCAACCCCATCTGCTCGCATCGCTCGGCGAAGTCGGGGTCCTCGGCGACGAAACCCCACCCGACCCACACCGCATCTGCGCGGCTGGCGCGCAGGGCCCGCTCGAGCTCGTCGTGGTCGAGGTACGAGCTGCTGGCCGACTCGACGTCGCGCAGCATGACCGACTCGTCGGCTGCACGGACGAACAGGGCACGTTGCTCGGCTTCGGTGTGCAGGGCGATGGTGGTGATCTCGAAGCCGTGCTCCTCGTTGAGCTCTCGCACGGCTCGACACAGTCGGATCGCTGGTTCCCCTCGGTTGACCACCGCGAGCCGAGCGAACATGTCAGGAACCCTTTCCTCGATCAACCCCGCCCGCAGTGTCATGCCGCCGGGGCGGCGGCCGCCCTCACACAATGGCTGTGCTCCGTCTGCGGCGGCGCATACCGAGTTTGTCGTGCCGCAAACAGGCGGTCAACAGGGGTTGAAGCCGCGCGTAGATCGGGGTGGGACACCGCTGCTGGAGGCAGGCCGACTCGAGGCTGGCGGCCGACGTCGCGACTGCTGTGCGCCACGTAAACGTGGCGCGCGTGGGGCCGCCCCGCCGGATCATTGTCTACCCAGCCCCAGCCCCAGCCCCAGCCCCAGCCCCAGCCCCAGCCCCAGCCCCAGCCCCAGCAGCCCGTGACGACGGGTCGGCCCGGGGGAGCCGGCTGCGTAGTCCTGCATCTCGGGCGCGCCGTCCCGCCAGCCGGCGAGCACGGAGTCGGTGATGCGCCAGCACTCCTCGGTCTCGTCGTCGCGCACCGCGAACGTCGGGTCGCCGGCGAGCACGTCCCGCAGTAGCCGGGCCGACGCGGGTGTCGCCTGACCGGGCCGTTCCGCCTCGAGCCGTACGGGGCTCACCTCCGGCAGCCCGGAACGGCCGGACGCGCTCACGTCGAGAGCCAACCGGTCCGGACCCATCTGCAGGGTCAGGACGGCTGGCTGGCTCGAGATGGCGGAACCGGGCGCTGCCCGGAAGCAGATCCGTACGTGGCGCCGCGGTCGCCCCAGTGCCTTGCCGGCTCGCAGCACGAAAGGCACCCCGTGCCACCGAGGGGAGTCCACACCCAGCTGAAGGGCTGCGTACGTCTCCGTGCCCCGTGCCGGGTCGACACCGGGCTCGTCGAGGTAGCCGCACCGCGGCTCGCCCCGGACACTGCCGGCGGTGTAGCGGCCCCGGGCCGTCCGCGTCGCGACGCCGTGGGAGGTCATTGCGGGCACGTGCTGCAGAGCCGTGACCTTGGCCTGGCGCAGCTCCTCCGCGTCCAGGGTTGGGGGCGACTCCATCGCGACGAGTGCGAGCAGCTGCAGCAGGTGGCTCTGGATCATGTCCCGCAGGGCGCCGGTGCGGTCGTAGTAGTCGGCCCGGCCGGCGACGCCCGCGGTCTCCTCCCAGGTGATCTCCACGCGTTCGATGCCCTCGCGGTCCCATAGCGGCTCGAACAGGGGACTCGCCACCCGCAGGGCCAGCAGGTCCTGCACGGACTGGTGGTGCAGGAAGTGGTCGACGCGGTAAACGTCCGGCTCGGCGAACACGCTGTGCAGCAGGCGGCTGAGCTCGCGCGCCGTGCGCAGGTCCTCGCCGAACGGCTTCTCGACCACGATCCGGCTGCCGACCGCGATGCCCCCTGCTCGCAGCGCCTCCACAGCGGGTGCGTAGGCCGACGGGGGCAGCGCCAGGTACGCCACGACCGGTTCGCTTCCCACGACCGTCCGCAGGTCCGGGCCGGCCGCAAGGTCGGCCTGCGCGTAGCCCAGTCGCCGCACCAGCGTGGCCCGGTGGGTCGTGTCGACGGTGGGCGCGTGCTCGGCCAGACGAGACGTGGCGAGGGACGCATACGTCTGGTCGGTCAACGGTTCGCGGTCGACCCCCACGATGCTCAGCCGGGGCGGCAGGGCGCCACCGGCGACCAGGTGGGCGAGCGCGGCGAGCAGGTGCCGGGTGGCGAGGTCACCGCCGGCTCCGAGGACGACGAGCCGGTCGATCACGCGCCCAGTATGCGCTGAAGGAGTCCACCATCTGTTCATCGTGTGGCAACCTGTCCCGATGCGTACATGCACGGCGGGGCCGAGCCATGGCAGATGACGCGGTGCGGTTCGCCGACGCGATCGTGCTCGCGGCCGGCACCAGCACGCGGATGGGCGGGCCCGACAAGCTGCTCCTGGAGGTCGGCGGGCTGCCGTTGCTGGCTTGGACGGTGCGCGCTGCCGCAGCGGCCGCGACCGTACGCCGGATCATCGTCGTGGCACAGCAGGGGCGCGCGGAGATCCTCGCCAAGGAGTCGTGGCTGGACGACGTACCGGTCACCGTCGTCGAGGGGGGCGCCCGCCGTCAGGACTCGGTCGCCGCCGGTGTGGACGCATCCGATGCCGAAGTCGTGCTCATCCATGACGGCGCCAGGCCCCTGGTGACGCCGGACCTGCTCGACACCGTGGCCCGGGCGGCGCGCGTGCACGGGGCGGCGGTGCCCGTGGTGGAGGTTCCCGAGAGCATGCGCCGGCTGGAGGACGGACGGATCGTCACCATCGTCGATCGCACGGACCTGTATCGGTCCCAGACCCCGCACGGCGCTCAGCGCCGGGTGCTCCTGCGGGCGTACGCGGCGCAGGACCCGCGCGGACCCGAGACGTTCATCGACGAGACCACCCTTGTGCAGTCCACCGGGATCACCGTGACCACGGTGCCCGGGGAGCCGGCCAACCTGAAGGTCACGCTGCCCGGCGACGAGCAGCTGGCGATCGCCCTGCTGGATGCCCGCGCGAGGACGGGCGGGCGTGTGGACGAGGCGTGATCAGGTGACGAGCGCTTGGCTGAAGCTGGCCGTGCTGCAGGCCGGCGTCAACCGACTGCCCGCCCGTCAGCACGCGGTGGTGACGGGGTCGCCCGATGACGAGGGCAACAGCGTGGAGGTCGTGCGCGGCCTTGCCCGGCGGATTCCGGTCTACTGGCTGGTCGCCGACGAGCCGGAGCGGCTGACCTGGTTGCTGTCCGACGTCGAAGACGCCGGCCGGGTGCACTGCCTGCACAAGGGCTCGCTCAGGGCCCTCTGGGCGTACATGACCGCTCGCTACGTCTTCTTCACCCACGGCCTGTACGGCGCGGTCCGACCCCCCGCCCACAAGACCTTCGTCAACGTCTGGCACGGCGACGGGCCCAAGCAGCGCAAGGGCTTCGCGCACGTGCACTCCACCTATGCAGTGAGCGGTACCCGCCTGTGGGGCAGTCAGCGGGCTCGCAAGTTCGCGGTGCGCGAGAGTCACGTCCTCGTCACCGGCAACCCGCGTGTGGATCAGTTCGATCGACCGACCGGCGACGACCGGCTGCGGGCTCTGGGGATCGTTCCGGAGCGGCCGCTGGTGCTGTGGATGCCGACCTATCGCGCCACCGAGTACCGCGGAGAGCGCCTGGGGATCGTACGCAACTGGTCCGACGCCCACGAGCTCTCCCACTCGTCCCAGGTGCTCGAGCAGCTGACCTGCGTGGCCCGTGAGGCGAAGGAGCTCGGTGTGACGCTGGTGGTCAAGCCGCATCACCTGGACGCGGACCGCTTCGCAGCCACCGGCATCAGCGTCTTGTCCAGCGCGGACTTGCGCAATGCCAGGGTCAACCTCTATCAGCTGCTCGCCAGAGCGCACGGGCTGGTCACCGACTACAGCAGTGTGTGGACCGACTTCCTCGCCCTCGACCGCCCGATCGGCTTCTACTGCCCTGACCTGGACCAGTACGTCGCCGACCGGGGTCTCAACGTCGACGACTACCCGTCGTTGCTGCCCGGACCCATGCTCGACACGAGCAGGGACTTCCGCGCGTTCCTCGGCCACTGCCTGGACGAGCCGGACTCCTCCCGCACGCGGCGGGCCAGGTCGATCGAGGCCATTGGCGCGCAGACGCGTCTGGGCGCCACCGAGCGACTGCTGGACTCCTTAGGCGTCCCCCAGTTGTACTGAGCGGTTCGGTCGGGCAGCTGCCGCCGTCGTGCGCCATGCTGGGCGCGTGACGGAGCGCAACGTGCTCGGGGAGGAGCTGCAGCCCTGCGGGACCGATCCCCTGACCGGGTTCTTCCGCGATGGCTGCTGCAGCACCGGCCCGCAGGATCTCGGCAGCCACACCATCTGCGCCGTCGTCACGGCCGAGTTCCTCCACCACCAGCGCAGCATCGGCAACGATCTGTCGACGCCGCACCCCAACTACCAGTTCCCCGGACTCGTGCCGGGCGACCGCTGGTGCGTGACCGCGGCGAACTGGGCGCGGGCGTACAACGACGGGGTGGCGGCGCCGGTCGTACTGGCTGCTACCAACGAGGCGGTGCTGCAGGTCGTGCCGCTGACCGCGCTGCGGGGGCACGCGATCGACGTCCCGGCCGACCCGAGCTCACTCGAGCCCTAGCTCGGTCGCCGGCCGGGGCGCCGCCCGGGTGCCCCGCCGTCGGCGGTGCTCAGCTGCGGTCGGGTGGCGCCGCTGTGGTGCCCCGGACCACCAGCCTCGGTGTGATGGTGCGGGTCTCGAGCGGGGCATCCGTGTCGACCGCGGCCAGTAGCTGGCTGACTGCGGCCTCCACCACTGCCTCCCGCCCCCAGGCGGCCGTGGTCAGCCCGGGGCCGGCGAGGTCGGCAAACTCGACATCTTCGAAGCCGACCACCGACAGGTCGCCGGGGACGGCGAGCCCAAGTCGGTCGGCAGCCCGCAGCGCGCCGAAGGCGAACGAGTCGGTCAAGCAGAAAGCAGCGGTCGGCCGCTCGGAGGGGTGGGGGCCGGTGAGGGCCGAGGCGAGGTGATCGGTCGTCGTGTCGGGGTCAGAGGTGGCCGGCGGGGTGCGGACCAGTGTGGTCGTGACCCCGTGTCGTTTGGCCTCGGCGGCGACGAGTCGCTCAGCCGGCCGGTCGGGGGTGCTGGGACGCTGGGGGAGGACCACCGCGATCTGCCGGTGCCCGAGCGCGGCGAGGTGGTCGAAGACCAGCCGGAAGCCGCTCGCGTTGTCGAAGACCACCGCCCCGGCCGAGGGCGCCCGCGAGAGTCGGTCGCCGATCGCGACCACCGGGACCTGCCGGGCCAGCGCCTCCCACTGCGGGGCGAACGGATCCAGCGGGGCGACCAGGAAGCCGTCGGGCCGCTGGTGGCGGAGCATGGCGAGCAGCTCCTCCTCGCGGTCGGAGCTGCCGTCGGCGTCGGCAACGATGGCGTGCCGCCCCTGGGCCATCAGTGCCCTAGCCAGGTGCGCGGCCAGCGACTGCTGCCACAGGTCGCGGGTCGACCCGCACAGCACGGCCACGGTGCGCGACCGTCCGCTGGCGAGGGCCCGGGCGATGGGATCGACCTGGTAGCCGAGCGTCGCGGCGGTCGCGCGGACCCGGCGCACGGTCTCGTCGGAGCCGCGCTCGCCGCGAAGCGCGTAGGACACCGTTGCGGGAGCGAGGCCAACCGCGTCCGCGACGTCCTGCAGCGTGGGGCGCTTCGGCACCCGCCGAGCATACGTGGACAAAGGGCTTGCTTTCTGCGGCGTGAAGCGCTTCACTGCTGATGTGAAGCGCTTCCCTTCCGTCGGCCGGGTCGGGCGATCGCTTGATCAGGTGCCCGCCGGGCCGGTTGTTGACTGCCATCAGCACCTGTGGCCGGAGTCGTTCGTCGACGAGCTGCGGCGTCGCCGCAAGCCACCTCGCATGCGGGGGTGGGAGCTCCAGCTGGACGGTGAGCCGACGTGCGTCGTGAATCCCGCCGATCATGACCGGGCGCGCCGGCTGGAGCTCGACCGGGCCGACGGCGTCGACCTGGCGTTGCTGTCACTGTCCAGCCCGCTGGGCGTCGAGACCATGGCCCCCGGCGCGGCGGCCCCGCTGCTCGACGCCTGGCACTCGCTGGCCGACGACCTCGAGGAGCAGGACGGCCACGGCATCTGGGCGGCTGCGAACCTCGTGGAGCCGGATCTCGCTGCCTTGTCCGTGACACTGAAGCACGACCGGGTGTACGGGCTTCAGATCCCCGCGACCGTGATGGCCGACCCGGGCGCGCTTACGCGGCTGGCCCCTGTTCTGGCCGTGGTCGAGCAAGCCGACCTGCCGGTCCTTGTGCACCCCGGTCCCGCGACGGCACCGTCCTCTGCTGTGCCGGGCTGGTGGCCCGCCCTGGCGTCATACCCGGCGCAGCTCACCGCGGCCTGGTTCGCCTGGCACGTTGCCGGTCGTAGCCTGCTGCCCCGGCTGAGGGTCGCCTTCGTCGGTCTCGCCGGCCTCGCGCCGCTGCACCACGAACGACTGGCGCAGCGGGGTGGCGAGCTGGGGCCGATCGACCCGCGCGTGTTCTACGAGACCTCGTCGTACGGCACGCGCGCGGTCGACGCCCTCGTCCGCGTCGTCGGCGTCGACCCGCTGGTCCGCGGCTCGGACCGCCCGTACGCCCTCCCCACCGACCCCGCGCTCGGCGTTGCCTTCGAGCACGCCCTGCTCGTGGTCAATCCCGATCACCTGCTGAACGGAGGACCTCGGTGACCGTCACCCCGCAGACCCCCGCCCGATCCGGCGCGAGCGTGCTGGCCGCCGAGGAGCTGCCCGCGCTGCCGGGGCGGGTGCTGCACCCGCCCGAGCTGCTCGCCTGGGTGCGCGAGCTCGCCGCCGACCCGCTGCTGTGGGAGCGGCACGTGCGCCACGACTCCGCCGGCCGCTACTTCATCTCGCTGTACCGGGACACCGACATCGACGTCTGGCTGCTGTGCTGGAGCGCCCGCGACGACACCGGCTGGCATGACCACGACGTCTCCTCGGGCGCGGTGGTTGTCGCAAGGGGGGCGGTGGTGGAGGACCGGCCGCGCCTCGGCGGGACGCCCAAGACCCGAACGCTGCCGGCGGGGCGAGGCTTCGCCTTCGGGCCCGACCACATCCACCGCATGGCAGGCGCCGTGGACGGCTCGATCACGATCCACGCTTACTCCCCGCCGCTGTGGCGAATGGGGCAGTACTCCATCAGCCGGTCGGGGGTGATGCGCCGGTTCTCGGTGTCGTACGCTGACGAACTGCGCCCGCTGGACGGTTGACGCCGGGTTTCGCAGGTCTTTGCGCGGTGCGCCATCAGGGACTCGAACCCCGAACCCGCTGATTAAGAGTCAGCTGCTCTGCCTATTGAGCTAATGGCGCCGGTGCGACGGGCAACTCTAGCAGCGCTCCGTTCGCCCTCCGTGCGGCGTGTCCTGCCCGCCGCCCACTCGACGGGCTGCGATATTCGGTCTCGCGATGACCTCACGGGCATGGGCGGTGTCTGGTGCGCCCGCCGACGGCGGGCGCCGAGCCGGGCAGCGTGCACGGCTGCCGATGCTGCCCGGCCTGGACGGGTTGCGAGCCGTCGCCGTCCTGGGCGTGGTCGTATACCACCTGGGCACGCCATGGTTGCCGGGCGGCTTTCTCGGCGTCGATGTCTTCTTCGTGCTCTCCGGTTTCCTCATCACCACACTCGTGGTCGAGGAGATCGAACGAACGGGTCGAGTGTGCCTGCCCGACTTCTACCGGCGGCGGGCGCGCCGGCTGCTGCCGGCCCTGATCCTGCTGCTGGCCGTGGTGAGTCTGCTGGCCCTGGTCGCTTTTCCCGAGGAGCGCGGTGAGCTGCGTCGCGATGTGGTCGCGGCCCTTATGTACGTGTCGAACTGGTCGTACGTCTTGGCGGACCAGTCGTACTTCGAGGCCACCGGCCGGCCGCCGCTGCTGCAGCACCTGTGGTCGCTGGCTGTCGAGGAGCAGTTCTACCTGCTGTGGCCGGCGGTGGTCGCCGGCGCGATGCTCCTGGGTCGGCGCCTGGTGCGGCGGGTCGCCCTGCTAGCCGCGCTGATGTCGACCGCATGGATGGCGACCCTCGCGGTGCGCAGCGGGTACCCGGTGCCGAGCGACCCGAGCAGGGCCTACTTCGGCACCGATACGCATGCGATGGGTCTGCTGCTGGGGGCAGCCCTCGCGACGGTGTGGGCCCCTTGGCGGGTCTGGGTGTCGGATCGCAGCTGGCTCGCGAGCACGCGACCGGCGGGGCAGCGGACCGGCGCCGCGGTCGTGGACCTTGTCGGCGTCGTCGCGCTCGTCGGGATCGCGTGGGCCTTCGCGACCGTCGACGAGTTCTCGCCCGTGCTCTACCGGGGCGGCTTCCTCGCCTTCGCCGGGTGCACCGCGCTGCTGGTCGCCGCCCTCGCGCACCCCGCGGGCCTGCTCGGTCGTGCTCTCGCCGTCCAACCGTTGCGATACCTGGGCGAGCGGTCGTACGGCATCTACCTGTGGCACTGGCCGTTCGTGCTGCTGACCCGACCGGGTTTCGAGCTCCCGTTCGGGGGCTGGCTGTCGGTGCTGCTGCGGCTGGGCATCATCGTGGCGGCGGCGGAGGTGTCGTACAGGTACGTGGAGCTGCCCGTCCGCGCCGGCGCTCTCGGCGAGCTGGTGCGGCGGGTGCGGTGGCCGAGCCACCAGCCGGGCTCCGAGCCGGCGCCAGCGCGCGCCAAGGTGGTGGGCGGCGCGGTCGCCGTCGGCTTGGTGTTCACCGCGATCGGTGTGGGACTGTTCACAGCCCCGGCGTCGAGCGGGCCGTCGGTCGGCGACAGGGGGCTCGTCCAGCCACCACCCCGCTCGGCCGGCGACCAGGCGGCTGCTGCGCCGGCCAGTGCTCATGCCGACTGTCGGTCGATCTCCATCTTCGGCGACTCGGTGGTGTACGGGGCGGCGTACGAGATGCGGGCTGCCGGGGCGTGCGTGTCGGCCGCGGAAGGGAACACGTTCGGCCAGGTGCTGGCGAACCTCGCGGCTGCCCGTGAGCAGGGCAACATCCCCAAGACCGTCATCGTGCACGCCGGCAACAACGGCCCGGCCGACAAGGACGCCCTCGACAACGCGCTCAAGTTATTGACCGACCACGACGTCTACCTGGTCAACCTGCACGTGCCACGAGCCTGGGAGACGTACAACAACGCGCTGTTCGCACGGGCCGCGGCGAGGTATCCGAATGTCACGGTGCTCGACTGGAACCAGCAGGCGGCCCGGCACGACCAGTGGCTGTATCCGGATCGGGTCCACCTGACCGCGGGGTCGGGACGAGCGGGGTACGCGGCCTGGGTGCTCCGGGCCGTCGGATCCCAACGAGACCGCGATCAGGAGTCGTCCGCGATGCGAAGCGGCGATCAGGGGTGAAGCGCGACGCGCGTTTGGCCGCGCCGTCGATGGAGCGTCGCGACTGTCGGAACATTGAACAGTCAACAAGTGTTTACGCGGACAGTTAGGAACTCTCGGACCGAGGAGGCACGCTGTGCCCGCTGTCACCGTCGACGACGTCACCACCCTGCCCCGCATCAGTACGGCCGGGCCGGCGACGACCAGCCGTCCCGTCAAGCAGGTCACGACCGCCCCCCAGGGCCACGAGGGCGAGGGGTTTCCCGTGCGTCGGGCCTTCGCCGGCGTCGACCTCGCCGAGCTCGACCCGTTCATCCACCTCGACCAGATGGGCGAGGTGGAGTACGCCCCCGGCGAGCCCAAGGGCACCCCGTGGCACCCGCACCGTGGCTTCGAGACCGTCACCTACATGCTGGACGGCGTCTTCGAGCACAACGACAGCCAGGGCGGCGGCGGCACCATCACCGACGGCGACACCCAGTGGATGACAGCGGGCTCCGGGCTGCTGCACAT
>JBBSMN010000100.1:0-10519 GCA_038233135.1 Propionibacteriales bacterium | reverse complement strand
GTGCTCGCCGGCGATGACGACCCGATCATCCCGCTGGTCAACGCGAGGGTGCTGGCGCGGCTGATCCCGCGGGCCCGGTTGCACGTGTACTCCGGTGGGCACCTGGGTGTGCTGACCGAGAGCGTCGAGCTCGCCCCGGTGATCGACGACTTCCTGTCCGACCCGGCCTTGAGCGTCTGGAGCAGTCGTGGCCATTGATGGAGCGCTAAGCCAGTCCCCCGGATCGGACTTCCTCGGTTTCGAGCTGATGCTGCCCGACGCCGACCGCGCCGTGCTCGAGCGGGTGCGGGAACACCTGAGCTCGACCGTCGCCCCGGTGATCAACGACTACTGGACCCGCGCCGAGTTCCCGCACGAGATGTTGCCGGGCTTCGCCGATCTCGGCGTCGCCGGCCTGCAGTGCTCCGGGCCGGGCTGCCCTGGGCGCGGCAGCCTGCTCGACGGCATGGTGTCGATGGAGCTGGCCCGCACCGACGCGTCGATCGCGACGTTCTTCGGTGTGCACGGCGGGCTCGCGATGGGGTCTGTGCAGCTGTGCGGATCGGACGAGCAGTGCGAGCGCTGGCTGCCGCCGATGGCGCGGATGGAGCTGATCGGGGCGTTCGGGTTGACCGAGCCGGAGCACGGCTCGGGCATCGCCGGCGGTCTGTCGACGACCGCCCGCCGCGACGGCGACGCATGGGTCCTGGACGGCGAGAAGAAGTGGATCGGCAACGCGTCGTTCGCCGACTTGATCATCATCTGGGCCCGCGACACCGACGACGGCCAGGTCAAGGGCTTCGTGGTCGAGAGGGGCACCGAGGGGATGACGTTCGACCTGCAGCGAGACAAGATCGCGTTGCGCGTGGTGCAGAACGCCACGATCCATCTCGACGCCGTCCGGGTGCCCCAGGCGAACCGGCTGGCCAAGGCGCAGTCGTTCGCGGACACCGCCCGGGTGCTTCGACTGACGCGCGCCGGCGTCGCCTGGATGGCGACCGGCTGCGCGCGCGGGGCGTACGAGCACGCGCTGCGCTACACCGGCGAGCGGCACCAGTTCGGGCGGCCGATCGCCTCGTTCCAGCTCGTCCAGGACCTGCTGGTGCGCATGCTGTCCAACGTCACCGCCTCGACCGCGATGTGCACCCGGGTGTCCCAGCTGCAGGACGCCGGCCTGCTGCGCGACGAGCATGCCTCGATGGCCAAGGCCTTCAGCACCGTACGGATGCGCGAGACCGTCGGCTGGGCCCGCGAGGTCCTCGGCGGCAACGGGATCCTGCTTGAGCACGACGTGGGTCGGTTCGTCGCCGACGCCGAGGCGCTGTACTCGTACGAGGGCACCCGCGAGGTGAACACGCTCATCGTCGGCAGGGCGATCACCGGCATCGGGGCGTTCGTGTGACCTGACTCGCCGTGCCGGGTCAGCCCGGCCGAGACCCGGTCGTGGCGCTCCGAAGATGTCCTGGTCGAGGCCACCGGCGTTGGGACAGGTGTCCTCGCCTCCGCCGGCCCAGCACTGCTTCACGGGGACTACCGCTGCTCGCTGCCCGAGGTCAGCCAGGCGGTGTCGAAGCGCTTTGCCGGCGCCGTCGACGAGGTCGTCTCGCCGATGGCTGCCCTCCGGTACGTGCTGCCGCGGTGGATGGTCGACGCACCGGCAGCCGGACCGAGCGGTCTGGTCACCGGCCTGGCGGCGGCGACCGGGTTGCTGCGACCCGCCGGGGAGGTGTGGCACCCGGTGCCGGCCGTGCTCGGCACCCGGGCCGACCGCGCCCAAGGCTTCGCCTCCTGGGACCGCTGGATCGGCGGCGGCGGCGGCGGTCTACACCGGCAGCCCGCGGGGCGAGGGGGTGCTGGTCCCCCACCGAGGCAGTGACCCGTTCGCGCTCACCACCGTGTTGCGGGTGCACTGGCGCTGACCGGGGTGAACTGGCGTTGACGGAACCGCGGTGCGGTCGGGTGCGTCGGAGCACCATGGGCGCACCAGGTCTGCGGACGCTGACGGCTTCGACCGCGGCGGTCGCGGTCCTGGCTGGTTGCACGGCGGACACGGCGGACACGGCGGACACGGCGGGCGATCGCGCACAGCCACCCCGACCGGTCCGTGATCTGGGGAAGGACTATGCGTTCACTGTCCGCGCGGGCTGCGGGGAGCGCAGAGGCGTCTTCGGCTACTACCGAGTCACCGTGCGCAACGGGAAGGTGGTGACGTCGACGCCGCTCGACCTCCCACCGCCGTCATCCCCCCGCGCGAGGCCTACAGCATTGGCGGATTGGTCGACCGCGGCAAGACCGCCAAGGGCCCAGGGAGCCGAGCGCGTCGTGGTCCAGCGGTCCAGCGGTCCAGCGGTCCAGCGACAAGACGGTGCGCCGGGTCGACATCGACCGGAACGTTGAGGCTATAGACGACGAGGAGTGTTACGCCATCAGCCACGTCGTCATGTCCGCGGAGGCCGCACCACGACGTGGCGACCGACTGCGATCCTTGCACCCAGTGGCGCGCCGGAGCACCGACGGGCGGATCTACCTCACGACCCGGGACAGCCGCGCCTGTCCCGCCAGACCGATCAAGACCACCCGGATCGGGACCGCCCGGCTTGAGGTTGTCCTCGCCGACCACGCCGACTCCTTCTGTTCGGAGCAGCAAGACACCGTCCGGTCACTGGTGCCCCAGCCGGACCACAAGACGCACGCACAGGTACGTACGCTGCTGCTGCGTCGGGCGGGGGAATGTCTGGTTCTGTGCCGGTGCTGTGAGGACGGGGCGCCTCCGGAGCGGCATCAAGCGAGGTGCTGTGATCGGCGGGCGGCAGAACAACACGCCTCGGGTATGCTTTCCTTACGAGTAGTAAGGAGTAGGAATGACCTCCGCCACGGTCACGAGCAAGGGCCAGGTCACCATCCCCATCGACGTACGCACCGAGCTGGGCCTGCGGCCAGGGTCGCGGCTTGTCTTCGTTCCCACCGATCACGGGGGTTACGAGATCCACGTGCAGGCAGCGTCGATCCAGGATCTCAAGGGCGCCCTGCCGCCGCCGTCGCAGCTCGTCACCCTCGAGGACATGGACGAAGCCATCGGCGCCGGTGCCGGTGCCGGTGCCGGTGCCGGTGCCGGTGCCGGTGCCGGTGCCGGTGCCGGTGCCGGTGAACCTTCGCCGTGATCGGACTCGATACCAATGTCATCGTCCGCTACCTGGTCCAGGACGAGCCGGATCAGTCGGCAACAGCCTCCGCGGTCATCGATGCGCTGACCGCGGAGGACCCTGGCTTCCTCAGCCTGGTCACCCTCGTCGAGCTCTACTGGATCCTGCGACGGGCCTACAGGATCAGCACCGCTCGCTGTGCCGAGCTGATCGAGGGCCTCCTCAACTCTCGTGAGCTCAGGATTGACCAGGAGTCGGTGGTTCGGGCCGCACTTGCCGCAAGCCTCGGCGGCCTCGACTTCGCTGATGCCGTGATCGCCGAGCTGGGGCGAGGCGCCGGCTGCGAACACACGGTCACCTTCGACCGCCGAGCAGCGCCGTCGAACCAGATGCGACTCCTCGCCACGCGGTGAACCCTGATCCACTGAAGTTGATTCGATAGCCCTTGTTTTCGCGTGGGGTCGGCATCGGCGGCATGGTGGACGCGCCAGCTCTCGGCCGAACGGCGCAGGCCCAGCCGTCGGCCGCAGCGAAGGGCTCCGCGGGTAGGCGCTGAGCGGCATCGAGTGCTGCGCTGTGGGGCACCGAGCGGTGTCGTGGTGGCCCACAACACCGCACTCGATCTGCTGCGTGACCGGTCCGGTCAGCCTCAGCCGCCGCCGGCATTGAACAGGTGCGCCGCCAACGCCGCGCGGTCGGGCAGGTCGGCGGGCGCGACGACCCCACCCGTGCGCACGTAGTAGAACGCCGCGGCCACCTGGTCGAGGGCCAGGCCGTGCAGCTCGGCCCACGCCAGCCGGTAGATCGCCAGCTGGCTCGGGTCGGCGTCAGCGCAGCGGTTGGTCTTCCAGTCGACGATGTCGAAGCCGCCGTCGCCGCGGGCATAGACCGCGTCGATCCGTCCTCGCACGAGCCGCCCACCGATCGCCAGCTGGAACGGCGCCTCCACCGCGTACGGGACCCGCTCGGCGTACTGGCCGCGTTCAAACGCCGCGACCAGCGCGTTGAAGTCGGCGTCGTCGGTGATGTCGGCGTCGGCGCGACCGGGCAGATCATCGGGGTCGATCAGCTGCTGCTGGCCGAACCGGGCCTCCACCCACGCGTGGAACCTGGTGCCGAACCGAGCCGCCGCCGATGGGCGCCGCGGCATCGGGCGGGCCAACTCGCGGGCTAGCTGGTCCGGCTCGGTGGCGACCCGCATCGCAGTGCTGGCCGACAGCTGCTGGGGCAGGTCCACCAGCACCTCGTCGCCGGTGGCGCGGGCCGCCTCGGCCAGCAGCGTGTCGATCTCGGCATCCAGCACCGCCAGGCTGGCGCCGTCTGGATCGTCGGGCCCGGCGTCAGCGTCGGCTCCCCCAGCCAGGGCCCGCTCGACCTCGGCGGCGACCAACCGTCGCCGCTCGAGCACCGACTCGTCGAGCCGGCCGGGGAACGGCACCCTGGGCTGCTGCTCAACGACTGGGTTCGGCGCGCCTTCGGCCGGTCCCGCAGACCAGTCGACGTCGACCGCCTCGGCGTGCGGCCGCAGGGTCGACAGGTATGGCGACGGTCCGCGCGGATTCTTCTGCGTGCGGCCCCACCAGTGACCGCTGACCAGCACCAGCTCCTTGGCCCGGGTGACCGCCACATAGGCCAGCCTCCGCTCCTCCAGCTCACCGTGCGCACGGTGCGCGTCGTCATAGGCCTTGCGGTCGGTTGGCGCCCAGGACGCCTGCTGAGGCAGCCCGTCGGCATCACCGCGCAGCGGCACCGGCACGGCCGCGGCCGCGCGCTCCCAGCGGGAACGGGCGACACCGGACGGAAAGACACCGGACGACCAGAACGGCAGCACCACCGCACGCCACTCCAGCCCCTTGGCCGCGTGCACGGTGAGCAGCTTGACCGAGTCGTCCTGGCCCGGGTCGGCCACGTCCATGCCCGAACCGTGCTCCAGCTCGGCGTCGAGGTAGGCCAACAGCCCGTACAGCCCGGCACCCTGATCGTTGCCGGCGAAGTCGGCGACCGCGTCGATGAACAGTGCCAGGTTGTCGCGGGCCAGCTCGGCGGCCGGGCCGGACTCGACGGCCAGCTCGACGTCGATGCCGAGCACGTCGATGACCCGGCGGACCAGGTCGACCAGCGGGTCGCCCGCCGCCCGCCGCAGCCCGGTCAGCTCCGCCGACAGCGCCGAGAACCGCGTACGCGCGGCGGCGGAGTAGCCGCGCCCGCCCGGCTCGTCGAGTGCGTCAGATAGTGAGACGACCTCGGTATCGTCGACACCGGCCACGGCCGCGTCCAAGCGGGCGCGCAGCCCGCTGTCACCGCCGGGCCCGCCGCCCGTGTCGCCGGCCCGGGCCAGCTCACGGGCCCGCGCGCCGAGAAGCGCCAGGTCCCGTGGCCCGATCCGCCAGCGTGGGCCAGCCAGCAGCCGCAGCAGGTCGGCGTTGGCGGTCAGTGACGACAGGCAGCGCAACGTGGCCAGCACATCGGCCACCTCGGGCTGGTGCAGCAGGCCGGCGAGGCCGACGACCTCGACCGGTACGCCGCGTGCCCGCAACCCGGCGGCCAGGGCGCCCCGCTCGTTGCCGTCGCGCACCAGCACGGCGATGTCGGACCAGGTTCGTGCGCCGTCGCCGCCGGCGGCGTAATCGGCGCCGAGCCGGGCCACGTCGTCGACCACGACGGCGACCTCGTCGACGACGGTCTCGTGCAGGCGTACGCGCAGCCGTCCCTCGGCGGCGTCGGCCGCCGCTGCCAGCGGCTCGGCGCCGTCGTGCACCGCATACAGCGGGCCGGCGAGGTCGTTGGCCGCGGTCAGCACCCGCTGCGAGCAGCGCCGGTTGACCGACAGCGCGAAGCGGTGCGCCGGCTGCCCGTCGGTGCGCGGAAAGTGGGCGGGAAAGCTGTCGATGTTGTCGACCGAGGCCCCGCGCCAGCCGTAGATGGCCTGGCAGGGGTCCCCGACCGCGGTCACCGGGTGCCCCCGCCCCGCCGCGGCCGCCTGGCCGGAGAACAGGCCCTGCAGCAGGCGGCGCTGCGACACCGAGGTGTCCTGGTACTCGTCGAGCAGCACCACCACAAACCGATCGCGCTCCATCGCGCCGACCGGGGGACACTGCTCGCCCAGCTGCGCCCCACGTGCCATCTGGTCAGCGAACTCCAGCACGCCGGCGTCGGTCTTGGCCTGCCGGTACGCCTCGACCAGGTCGAGCAGCTCGTCGCGCCCGTGCGCGGCCGTGGCAGCGGCGAGGACGTCCTTGATCTGCTTCTCCTCGGCCAGCTCCAGGCACAGGTCGCGGTCGAACGCACGGACCTCGTCGACGCCGACCAGGTGGTCGGACAGCCCGTTGTCCAGCGCGATGACCTGCCCGATGAGCGTCGGCATCGAGATCGACAGGTGCTCGCGGACGCCGCGGAACGAGCCGATCGCGCGGGCGGCGAGCTGATAGCGGGTGGCGTCGGACACCAGCCGCAGGTCGGGCTCGAAGCCGAGACGCAGGCCGTGCTCCGCCAGCAGCGAGCCCGCGTACGCGTGGTAGGTGGCCACGGTAGGCTCGCCCTGCTGCTCGAGCAGGCCGGGGCGGCCAGCGCGAGCCGCCAGCAGCTGCAGCCGGGACCGGACGCCCGCGGCGAGCTCTGCGGTCGCCTTGGTGGTGAACGTCAGCCCGAGCACCTCGGCGGGCCGCACCCGCCCGGTGCCGACGAGCCAGACCACCCGTGCGGCCATCACCGTGGTCTTGCCGGACCCGGCGCCGGCCACGATGACGCCGGGCTCGAGCGGCGCGGTGATAGCCGCGAGCTGCTCGTCGCTGAACGGTACGCCGAGCAGGTCGACGAGGTCGCCGACGCCGCGGAGGGTGTCGAAGCGGTCGGTGGCGGTGCGGTCGGTGGGTGTCGCGCCAGTGGTCCCGCCAGTGGTCATGGGGCGTCGCCTCCCTCAGCACCGTTGTCGTCAGGGGTGGCGAGCAGGGTGCGGCCGTCGGCCTGGGCCGGGCAGCAGGCGCGGAAGTCGCAGTGCCCGCAGCCCGGGCCGGGTCGGGCGACGAAGGACTCGCCCCGAATCGCCGCCACCGCCCCAGCGAGCTGGGCGTCGGCGGCCAGCGGGTGGTCGGCGTCGGGGGCCGGCTGATGCTGCACCTTCACGCCGTCCTTGAGCGTCTTGCGCAGCTGCACCAGCTCGGCCCCGCCGGGCGCGACCGGTCGGTCGGCGAGCTCGTCCAGCGCCCCGGCGCGGACGGCGATCTGGTAGATGCCCAGCTGAGGGTGCTGGGCGACCTCAGCCATGGTGGGCACGGACTTGCCGGTTTTGACGTCGACCACCACCGCACGCCCATAGCGGTCGAGCTCGACCCGGTCCATCGATCCGCGAAGCATCGCGGCGTCCTCGGCCAGGTCCGCGTCGGGCTGCGCGTCCGACTCCGCTCCCGGGGGTGCGGCGACCGGCACCTCGACAGCAAACTCGACCTCCGCACCGAGCGGGGTGCGGCCACGGTCGGCGCCGTGCCAGGCGAGGAAATGGGCCAGCGCCTCCCCAGCCGCGGCTCGCTCGGTGTCGCTGGCCCACGACACCGGGAACTGCAGCTCGCTCCACACCCGGTCGAGCTCGCCGAGCAGGGCATCGGCGCGGGCCGGGATCTCGCCGTCGAGCACCCCGGCTGCCAGCGCGTGCACGATGTTGCCGAACCCCTGCGCGCTGGTGCTCTGCTGCTCGCCGCCGGCCTCGCGGGACAGGAACCAGCGCAGCGGGCACTGCTCCCACGCGTTCACGGCGCTTCCCGACAGCGCAACCGGCCGGCCCGACGGGCGTACAGGTGCGTCGGCGTCGGAGGTGGGACGCACACCCCACCAACTCGCCGGGTCGGCGGCCGGGACCACACCCGAGTCGGCCAGCCGGGCGATCCGGCGGGCGATAGCGCTGCGCAGCTGGGGGTCGTCGGTGGCCTCGGCGCGGGCGCGCAGCTCACCGAGCACCCCGCGCAGCGACAGCGGCCGGCTGGGCCTCGGCTCGGGGTCTCCGACCTCGACGCCGAGCTCGGCGAGGAACCGCGACGGCTGCTCGCCCTGCTCGCGGGCCCCGTGCACGGCGGTGACGACCAGGCTTTGGCGTGCCCGGGTCACCGCCACGTAGAACAGCCGGCGCTCCTCGGCCAGCAGTTCCCCCACTGAGGGCAGAGCCGGCAGCTTGCCGGCGGCGCCCAGCAGGTCGGTGGCCAGCAGCGTGCCGCGGCGACGCAGCGATGGCCAACTCTGCTCCTGCACGGCGGCCACGACGACCAGGCGCCACTCCAGACCCTTGGCGCGATGCGCGGTGAGTAACCGGACGGCGTCTGCGCGCACCCCCTGCTCGGCGAGGGTGTCGGCGGGGATCTGCTGGGCGTCGACCTCGTCGAGGAAGGCGCCCAGCCCCCTGTGCAGGTGGCGTTGGCCGGCGCGGGCGGCCAACGCGAACAGCTCGACCACGGCGTCCAGGTCGCGGTGGGCCGCGCGCGCCGCCGCGCCGCCCGACTCGCTGCTGCGCCGCAGCTGTCGTGGCCAGTCGGTGCCGTCCCACACCGTCCACAACACGTCCTCGACCGCTGCCCCGGCACCCAGCAGGTCGGCGGCCCGGGCGATCAGCCTGGCGAGGCGGGCGGCGCGCTGAGCGTCGCCGCGCGGGTCGCGCTGCAGGCCCGCCAGCAGGTCGGGGTCGACCAGCGCCAGGGCGAGCAGATGTGCCGAGGGCAGGGGAGGGCGTTCGCCGGCATGCTCGGCCCGGTCATGCTCGCGCAGCGCACGAGCCAGCCGGCGCACGGCGGCCGGTCCCAGCCCAGACAGCGGGGAGGTGAGCAGCGCCTCAACGTCGTCCGGCGCGGGTGGCCCTCGCCGGTCCCCGTGTCGGTCACCACGCTGGACCGCAGCCACCGTCTCGGCCATCCGCAGGGCCAGAAGCAGCGTCTGCACGGCCGGCTGCGCGCGCAATGGCACCTCGTCGCCGGCCACGTCGACCGGCACCCCCGCCGCTGAGAGCGCCCGCTGCAGCCGCGGGATGGACTGCACCCCCGACCGCACCAGCACCGCCATCTGCGACCACGGCAGGTCGTCGTCGAGGTGGGCGCGGCGCAGTAGAAGCGCGATGTGCTCGGCCTCGGCGGCGGGAGAGGTGAAGGTGCGTACCTGCACCGCCCCGTCCCCGTCATCGGGCTCGGAGCTGGTCGGTTCGCGGAACTGCGTGAACGTGTCGCGGTCGAGACTGCCCGGCACCGGCAGCGCAGCCACCACCGACCGGGAGGCGGCCAGCAGCCCGGGCCCGAATCGGCGGGTGGTGGTCAGCGCTTTGAGCGGTGCGCGCTCGGCCGCACGGGTTCGGAACCGGTCGGGGAAGCGCAGCAGGCCGCGCGGGTCGGCGCCGCGGAAGGCGTAGATCGACTGGTCGGGGTCGCCGACGACCAGCAGGTCGCGACCGTCGCCCGCCAGCGCCTGCAGCAACGCCACCTGGGCGGGGTCAGTGTCTTGGTACTCGTCGACCACCACGTAGGCCAGCTCGCGGCGCAGCGCCGCTCGATTAGCCGGGTCCGAGGCGACGATCGTGGCTCGGTGCACCAGCTCGGCGTAGTCGAGCTGGTGCTGCTGGTCGAACACCTCCAGGCTCTCGGCGAAGAACCTCCCCGCCGCCACCCACTCCGGACGCTCGGCGCTCAGCCCGGCGGCGACCAGGTCGGGCGGGTCGAAGCTCAGCGACCGGGCCCGGGCCAGCAGCCCGCGCAGCTCGCCGGCCAAACCGCGGGTGCGCAGCGCCGGGCGCAGGCTCGCCGGCCAGTCGACCAGCCCGGTCTCCCGCCCGCCGGCGAGCAGCTCGCGTAGGCGCACGTCGTGCTCGGGTGCCGACAGCAGCGCCGGCGGGTCGGCGTACAGCTCGGGGTCGGCGAAGCGGCGCACGAGCGCGTAGCAGAAGGCGTGGAACGTGCTGGCAAGCACACCGGACGTGGTGCGGCCGAGGCGAGCACCGATGCGGGTGCGCAGCTCGTCGGCCGCCTTGCGGCTGAAGGTGAGCACCAGCACCTCGCTCGGCGCCAGGCCGCGGCGCTCGATCCGGTCGACCACGCTCTCGACCAGGGTCGTGGTCTTGCCGGTGCCCGGCCCCGCGAGGACCAGCAGCGGACCGCCGGGGTGGTTGACGACCGCGCGCTGGTGCTCGTCGAGCTGGGGCGCGTCCACGGGCGGTGGGCGGCGGGCACGCAGCTGGTAGGTTGGCACAGGCGGAACTCAAACAGACCCCACCGACACCCCACCACCCCGCGTGATGGGGTGACGTCTCTCCGGACGGTGGTATTGCTTGGTTTATGCGGCGGGTGAGATGTTCTGTTGGTACATGGTGGCGACTTCCAGGGGAGTCCGGTACCCGAGCCCCGAATGCAGCCGCTGGCGATTGTAGAACACTT
>JBBSMN010000099.1:0-10685 GCA_038233135.1 Propionibacteriales bacterium | reverse complement strand
GGGTGGTCCGGTCCGCCGGACCGTCCTGCCGGGCGGCCTTCGGGTGATCACCGAACAGATGCCCGGTGTCCGTTCGGCCAGCCTCGGTGTCTGGGTGGGTGTCGGCTCGCGCGACGAGGCCGAGTCGCTGGTGGGTGCGTCGCACTTCCTCGAGCACCTGCTGTTCAAGGGCACCGCCAGCCGTACGGCGATGGACATCTCCGCGCCGCTGGAGGCGGTCGGCGGTGAGGTCAACGCCTTCACCGCCAAGGAGTACACCTGTTTCCACGCCCATGTCCTGGACGACGACCTGCCGTTGGCGATCGACATCCTCGCTGACATGGTGACGTCGTCGGTTCTCGACGCGGCCGACGTCGAGTCGGAGCGGGCGGTCATCCTGGAGGAGATCGCCATGAATGACGACGACCCCGATGACGTCGTCCACAACCTCATCGCCGGCCGCTTGTGGGCGCAGTCGCCCCTCGGCCGGCCCATCACCGGCTCGGCTGCGTCGATCTCCGCGTTGAGCCGCGCCCAGGTCACCGACTTCTACCATCGGTGCTACCGGGCCGACTCGGTGGTGGTCGCGGCGGCGGGCAACGTCGACCACGACGACGTCGTGCGACGGGTGGCCGCCGCCTTCGGCGGCGGCGGTTGGCTCGACGACGCCTCGGCCACGCCGCGGCCGGTCCGATCGGGCGCCGAGCCGGCGCCGGCGTACCGGCGCGGGTCCGACCTGGTCAGCCGACCCATCGAGCAGGCCAACCTGGTGCTGGGCCTGCCGGGGTTGCGGCGCTCGGACGACCGGCGGTTCGTCGCGAGCGTGTTGGTGGCGGCTCTGGGCGGGGGGATGAGCTCGCGACTCTTCCAGGAGGTGCGCGAGAAGCGCGGGCTCGCCTACGCGGTCTACTCGTTCGCCACCCACTACTCCGACACGGGGATGGTCGGCGTCTACGCGGGGTGCGCGTCGTCGCGGGTCGATGAGGCGCTGACGCTGATCCGCCGGCAGCTGGCCGACGTGGCCGCGCACGGCCTCTCCGACGGCGAGGTCGAGCGGGGGCGTGGCCAGCTGCGCGGGTCGATCGTGCTCGGTCTCGAAGACTCCAGCTCGCGGATGAGCCGGATCGCCAAGGCCGACCTGTTGCACGGCCAGCTGCTCGGCATCAACGACGTGCTGGCGCGCGTCACCGCAGTCACTTCCGACCAGGTGTGCGAGCTGGCCGCCGAGCTGCTCGTCGTGGCCCCCTCGCTCGCGGTCGTCGGACCGTTCGAGGACGCCGAACGCTTCACCGCCGCGGTCGCCTGACCGGCGTCGGCTAGGGCCCTCGGTGTCGGCAATGTCGGGCGCGCCGGGTTTAGGTGGCAACGTCGGGTATCGCTAGATTGCTCGGGTGACATCGACGGACCTTCGGACCGCTTTCGAACACGCGCCGCTCGCGATGGCGCTGTGCACCGTGGACGGTGGCCTCCTCGAGGTCAACGATGCCCTGGCCAGCCTGCTGGGTCGCGAAGGGGCAGAGCTGCGCGGGCGGAGCCTGCTCGACTTCACCCTGCCGGCCGCTGTCCCCGCCGCCCAAGAGGTCTGCGAACGCCTCGGCGACAGTCGAACGCTGAGCCGGCACGAGTCCGTCCTGGTCCGCGTCGACGGCACCGAGATCCTGGTGCTGGTGACGGCGTCCTGGGTGGACGAGGAGCTGAGCGGCGGAGCGCACCTGGTGATGCACATCGAGGACATCACCGAGCGCAAGACCTACGAGTCGGAGCTTGTCCACCAAGCGCTGCACGACCAGCTGACCGGACTCGCCAGCAGGGGACTGTTCATGCAGCGGCTTTCGCAGGTGGCGGCCGCCGGGCGCCGTGGCCAGGAGCTGTCGGTGCTCTACCTCGACCTGGACCACTTCAAGCAGGTCAACGACCTGCGCGGGCATGCCGCCGGCGACGGGGTGCTGGTCGCCTTCGCAGCCCGATTGCGGGACAACGTGCGCCCCGCCGACACCGTGGCCCGCCTGGGTGGCGACGAGTTCGCGGTCCTGTGCGAGAGCGGGGGTGCGGCGAACGCCCGTCGCATCGCCGAGCGTCTGGTCCGGGCGACCCGGGAGGTGTTCGCGCTGCCGGTCGGCGACCTGTGGTTGAGCGTGTCCGCCGGTGTCATCGTCAGCGACCGGACGCCCGCGTCGGCCGAGACGATGCTTGCTGCCGCCGACGCGGCGATGTACCGCGCCAAGGCGGCCGGACGGGACCGCTACGTCATCGACAGCGCCTGGATGCTCAACTCCCGCCGCTTCACCGCCAGCCCGGCGGCGGCGGACTCCGGCTAGCCGGCCGTGCGGCGCATCGGCCCTGCCGCACGGCTCGCTACGCTCCCAGGCTGTGAGCCCGCACCCCGTCGAACCTCTTGCCCACCGGCCGCTGGAGGAGGGCGTCACCACCGACCTGGCCGGGCGGCAGACCTACGCTGGTTATCTGCAGCTGGACACCCTGCTATCCGCCCAGCGGCCACTGAGCGACCACCACGACGAGATGCTGTTCATCGTCGCCCACCACGTGACCGAGCTGTGGCTCAAGCTGCTGGTTCACGAGCTGCGGTCGGCGGTCGCGCTGCTGGCCGCCGACGACCTCCCGCCGGCACTGAAGCGGCTGGCACGCATCAAGCACATCCAGCGCCAGCTGTTCGAGCAGTGGGGGGTGCTCGAGACGCTGACCCCCGTGGAGTACGCGCAGTTCCGCGGGGTGCTCGGTGACGCGTCGGGGTTCCAGTCCGCGGCGTACCGCACCGTCGAGTTCCTGCTGGGCAACAAGACACCCGCCATGGTCAGGGTCTTCGCTCACGATCCGGTCATCCAGTCGGGGCTGCGCGCCGACCTGGAGGCGCCGAGCCTTTACGACGAGTTCCTGCGGCTGCTCGCCCGCCGCGGGCTGCCGGTGCCGCCCGAGCGGCTCCAACGCGACTTCGCCGAGCCGTACGTCGCCCACGACGGCGTGGTGGAGGCGCTGCGCCGGGTCTACGCCGACACCGAGCGCTGGTGGGACGTCTACGAGACGGCCGAGGAGCTCGTCGACGTCGAGGAGTCGTTCCAGCTGTGGCGCTTCCGGCACCTCAAGACGGTGGAGCGCGTGATCGGCCACAAGCGCGGCACCGGCGGCTCATCCGGCGTCGGGTTCCTCGCCCGGGCGCTCGACCTCACGTTCTTCCCCGAGCTGCTGGCCGTCCGGACGGAGATCGGCGCATGACCTTCACCGAGCTTGCTGCCCCCACCCGCGCCGACGCCGACGCGATGGACGGGCGCGACCCGCTGACCGCCTTCCGGGCGCGGTTCGTCGTTGACGCCGGCGCCGGCGACGTCGTCGCGTACCTGGACGGCAACTCCCTCGGTCGCCTTCCCCGGGCCACCGCTGCTCGGCTGCAGCAGGTTGTGGACCACGAGTGGGGCTCCCGACTGATCCGCAGTTGGGACGAGGCGTGGCTGCCGTTGCCACGTCGGGTCGGCGACCTGATCGGTGCCGCCGTGCTGGGCGCCGGGCCCGGGCAGGTGGTGGCGGCCGACTCGACCTCGGTGTGCCTGTTCAAGGCCCTGCACGTCGCGGCTGGCCTGCGACCGGAGGGCGAGGTGATCGTCGCCGCGGACATCGACTTCCCGACCGACCGGTACGTCGTGGAGGCGGTCGCCGACCAGCGTGGTCTCACGGTGCGCTGGCTCTCGCCCCCGGCCGCCGGCGGCGTCGACATCGAGCTGCTGGAGCCCGCTCTGCTCGACGACGTCGCCGTCGTGATGCTGAGCCACGTCGACTACCGCAGCGCCCACGTCGCCGACCTGGCGGCGATCACCGCGCTGGTGCACGAGGCCGGCGCGGTGACGGTATGGGACCTGTCCCACTCCGCGGGGTCGGTGCCGGTGCGCCTGGACGAGGCCGGCGTCGACCTGGCGGTCGGCTGCACGTACAAGTACCTCAACGCCGGCCCGGGTGCGCCGGCCTACGTCTACGTGGCCCAACGCCATCACGACGAGCTGGTGCACCCCGTGCCGGGGTGGTTCGGCGCGGCCGATGTCTTCGCGATGGCGCCGGACTTCACGCCGGCGGCCGGGATCGAGGCGATGCTGTCCGGAACGCCGTCGGTGCTGGGGCTGGTGGCCGTCGAGGAGGGTGTCCGACTTGTCGAGGAGGCCGGCATCGAGGCGATCCGGGCCAAGGGGATGGCCCTCACCGAGCTGGCCGTCGTGCTGGCCGACAGCTGGCTCGAACCGCTCGGCGTAACCGTGTCCTCACCACGCGACCCCGCCGCGCGTGGTTCCCATCTCGTGCTTCGGCACCCCGAGGCGAGGCGCTGGAGCGAGCAGCTGGCCGCCGACGGTGTCCTCGGGGACTTTCGCAACCCTGACCTGTTGCGGGTGGGCCTGTCCCCCCTGACGACCTCGTACGCGGAGGTGTGGATCGCCATGGACATCGCCCGCGCCGTGCTCCAGGACCTGGTCGGAGCGACGACATGAGCACATCGCGGGTCGGTGTCGTCGGTGCGTACGGTCGGATGGGGCGGGCCATCTGCTCGGCGGTCGAGGCTGCCGACGACCTCGCCTTGGCCGCGCGGATCGGGTCCGGTGACGACCTCGACGTGCTGGCGACGGTGGACGTGGCGGTTGACGTGACCCGACCAGACGCCGTGGGCGCGACGCTGCGCCGGGCCATCGAGCTGGACACCCACGTGGTCGTGGGGACGTCGGGTATGGACGGTGAGCAGCTGGCGGCGGTGCGCGACCTGCTCGGCGACGACCCCCGGCTCGGCGTGCTGGTGGCCCCGAACTTCTCGGTCGGCGCGGTGCTGGCGATGCGCTTCGCCGCGCAGGCGGCGAGGTACTTCGAGTCGGTGGAGGTGGTCGAGCTGCACCACCCGGACAAGGTCGACGCCCCGTCGGGCACCGCGCGCCGGACGGCGCAGCTGATCGCCGAGGCCCGCCGCGAGGCGGGCCTCGGTCCGGTCCGAGACGCCACCGGTGACGTTGATGCTCGCGGCGTACGGGTCGACGGGGTGCCCGTGCACGCGCTGCGGGTGCGGGGGCTGACCGCCAGCCAGGAGGTGCTGCTGGGCGGGGTGGGGGAGACGCTGTCGATCCGGCACGACTCGCACGACCGGGCGTCGTTCATGCCGGGGGTGCTGGCCGCCGTCCGGGCGGTGCCGACGATGCCTGGTCTGACGGTCGGCCTCGACGCGGTGCTCGGTCTCTGAGTGCCGGCCGCGCTGCGGACGGGATCCTCACCGGGCCTCGACTGTGGGCCAGCTGCAGCAGCAGCGGGGGTGCGCAACGGCCGTCCCCCGATATAGTCGAAAACTCAACTACCACCCTATCTTGGAGTGCCCATGCCTGATGTCAACGTCGCGGTCGTCTACTACAGCGCCACCGGCAGCGTGTACGCGCTGGCCCAGGCCGCCGCGCAAAGCGCAGAGTCCGAAGGCGCGCAGGTGCGGCTGTTGAAGGTGCAGGAGCTCACGCCCGACGAAGCGATCCAGAGCAACGAGGGCTGGAGCAAGCACGTGCTGGAGACCCAGGACGTCCCGGTGGGAAGCAACGACGACCTCGAGTGGGCCGACGTCATCCTGCTCGGCAGCCCCACCCGCTACGGCCTGCCGACCGCGCAGCTCAAGCAGTTCCTCGACCAAACCGGCCCGCTGTGGGGGCAGGGAAAGCTGGTCAACACGGTCGGGTCGAGCTTCACCAGCAGCGGCACCGCCCACGGCGGGCAGGAGTCGACCGTGCTGGCGATCAACAACACCTTCTACCACTGGGGCACCATCATCGTGG
The DNA here is from genome assembly GCA_038233135.1 of Propionibacteriales bacterium. Taxonomy (GTDB): domain Bacteria; phylum Actinomycetota; class Actinomycetes; order Propionibacteriales; family Nocardioidaceae; genus JACCVL01. Next base: position 4,911 of record JBBSMN010000099.1, on the reverse strand, counting down.
GTCCCGGCTATGCCGACCCGATCCAGTTCCAGGCGGGCAACCCGTACGGCGCGAGCCACATCTCCAACAACGGTGCCAACCCGCCCGGGGACACCGAGCTCGGCTCAGTGGCCTTCCAGACGCGCCGCTGCGTGCAGGTGGCGAGCGCCCTCAAGGCGGGCATGGCGGAGTAGCCGCGCAGGCGGGGGCTCGACGGAGCTGCTCGATGCCCTCGGCGCTGGCGGGATCGAGACCGTGGGCCGTGACGCGTCCCCCCGGCCGACACCGCTCCGGAAGATCGCGTTGCAGCTGCTCGTGCCAGATGGCTGTCCACGCTCGCACCGACCAGGTGTCCTTCTCGGCGGATCTCCTTCGTTCAGTGGCAAGGTCAGTGCCGTGCTGACCGCGACCGGAGGAGGCAGCCATGCCGCAGTACGCAGCATTGATCTACGAGCAGGACGACGCCGACTGGAGCGTGCTCGACACGCCCGAGAAGCAGGCGACGATGGCCGAGTACGGGGCCTTCGGGGCGACGGCCGCCGCCGTGCTGCGCGGTGGCGCGGCGCTGTACCCCACCACCACGGCGAGCGTCGTGCAGGTGCGGGGTGGCAAGGACGGCGAGGTGGTGACCTCTGACGGGCCGTTCGCCGAGACCAAGGAGGTCCTGACCGGCTTCTACCTGATCGAGTGTGCCGACCTGGACGAGGCGGTGTCCTGGGCGGCGCGGATCCCGGCGGCGTGGACCGGCAAGGTCGAGGTGCGACCGGTCATCGACTTCGGTGCCGACGACGCATCCTGACCCGCACGCGGCCCTCGTCCGGCTGGTCCGCGACGAGGGTCCGCGTGTGCTCGCCACGCTGGTGCGCACCACCGGCTCCCTGCAGCTGGCCGAGGACGCCGTCCAGGACGCCGTCGTACGGGCGCTCCAGCTGTGGCCGCGCGACGGGGTGCCGGCCGAGCCCCGGGCGTGGTTGACGCTCACCGCGCGGCGCCGAGCCGTGGACCTCATCCGCCGGGAGGCCAAGCGCGCGGGCAAGGAGGCCGCGGCGTCGGCGACGCTCGGCCTCGTCGACGAGCCGCTGCCCGATGCCGGAGAGCTGCGCGACGACCTGCTGCGGTTGCTGTTCACCTGCTGTCACCCCGCGCTGGCGGTGGAGGTGCAGACGGCGCTGGCGCTGCGCACGCTGTGCGGCCTGACCACGGTCGAGGTGGCGCGGGCCCTGCTCGTCAGTGAGGCCACGATGGCCAAGCGGCTCACCCGGGCCCGCCGCAAGATCGCGGATGCGAAGATCCCGTACCGCACCCCGCCGGCGCCGCAGTGGCCGCAGCGGCTGCGGGGCGTCCTCGCCACGATCTACCTGCTCTACAACGAGGGCTACTCCGCCAGCGCCGGCGACGACCCGCTGCGCCGGTCGCTCACGACCGCGGCGCTGCGGCTCGCGACGTTGCTGCACGAGCTGCTGCCGGACGAGCTCGGAGTGGTCGGGCTGCGGTCGCTGGTGCTGCTCCAGGACGCGCGCCGCGATGCCCGGCTCGACCCCGCCGGCGACCTGGTGCGCCTGGCCGACCAGGATCGCTCCCGCTGGGACCGCGGCCAGATCGAGACGGGGATGACCCTGCTCGGCGTCGCGCTTCGCCAACCCGTCCCGACTCCGGACCCGTACGTCACCCAGGCCGCGATCGCCGCCTGCCACGTGCTGGCGCCGGCGTGGGAGCAGACGAACTGGGCGGCGATCGTGAGCTGGTACGACGTCTTGCTGGCGACGGCCGACACGCCGGTCGTGCGTCTCAACCGGGCGGTCGCCGTAGGGGAGCTGCACGGGCCGCTGCAGGGGCTGGCCGAGCTCGAGACGGTCGGCGACCTGCCCGACTACCTCCCGCTGGCCGGCGCGCGTGCCGAGCTCCTGGCTCGCCTCGGGCGCACCGAACAGGCGAGGGCCGCGCTGCGGCAGGCACTGGCCCTGCCGGGCAACGAGGCGACCAAGCGGCAGCTGACCCGGCGGTTGGAAGAGCTGGCCTGAGGCCTGGTCCGCTGGTGGTGTGGCGACGGGCAGTCGCTCGTTTCCGTACGGCTCGGGCGGCCTAGTTGACCACGTGGTCGCCGATCCATTCCACCAGCGGCGCCAGCTGACGCCACTGCGCGCGTACGCGGTCGGCCGCCTCGGCTCGGTGCAGCCAGGCAGGGCTGTCGTGGTGCTCGCGGACGGCGACCAGGCTGCGGTGTCGCAACAGGCTGATGCGGGGATGGCCGGGGTCGTACCCGCGCGGCCGGGTCTTGAGCCGGTCGCCGTCGATCGTGAAACCGGCTGCTTCCAGGGCTCGCACCAGGCGCTGCAGCTCGCGACCGGTCCGGTCGTCGTCCACCGCCGCGCGATAGCGGTCCAGCGCCGGACCGGACGCCTCGTAGAACCCTGCGCCCACCCGTAGACCCGCGGCGTTGAGCTCGACGTACCAGCCGCTGGACCGGCCGCGCGCGACGAACCCGCCCTGGTGGGTCTTGTACGGCGTCGGGTCCTTGCTGAACCGCAGGTCGCGGTACGGGCGGAACACCTTGCCGGCGCCGAACTCCGGCTCCAGCTGCGTGAGCAGGTCGGTCATGGGGGTGCGGACGGCGTCCAAGTAGACCTGCCGGTGCGCGGTCCAGAACGTCTTTGTGTTGTCGGCCTCGAGATCGTCGTAGAAGTCGAGTCCCGCGACCGGAAACCCGGCGAAGCCCTCGGGCGGGTCGGCTGGATTCACGTCCCGTCACCGAGGTCGGTGTGCAGGCGCACCTGCTTGACCAGCACGCCGCCGTCCCCGTGCAGGTCGAGCTCGCGGTGCGCGCCGTCGGAGCCCCAGCCGGCGGTGGTGAGGAAGCTGCGGCCGGCGTCGTCGCTGCCGTTCACCCAGATGCGCGCGTGGGTGAAGCGGTCGGCGCGCAGGGTGTCCGCGCAGGCCTGGAGAAGTCTCGACCCGTGCCCGGCCCCGCGGGCGCCAGGATCGACGACGAGCTCCACGACCTCGCCGTCAGCCACTCCGTCGGCGTCGGGGTCAGGGCTCGGACCCGTCACCGCGAAGCCCCGCAGGCTGGCCCGCTCGAGCGCCACCAGCACCCGGTTGCGGGCGTCGCCCGGCTTGACCATCGAGCGTCGCCACTGCTCCGCGATGGCCTCGGCGTCGAGGTCCGCGAGCACCTCGCCGGGCAGCAGTGCCGCGTACGACTCGCGCCAGGCCCGCACCTGCACCTGTGCCAGCGCGGCGGCGTCGTCCGGCCACGCTGTGCGCACGCTGACATCGGAGCCGGTTGAGCCGGGGGATGCGGCGGGGCTGGGGGTCACGCCATCGAGTCTCCCAGCCGCAGGCGCATATGACACTCTTGCCGCCGATCGGCGACAGACTGTAACATCGATCCCATGGCCAGGGACGCAGGCAGCGACGAGCTCGGCGACGACGACTTTCTCGCGCTGATTGAAGCCGACGGCAGGGTCGAGCCTCGAGATGCGATGCCTGACGCGTACCGGCAGAGCCTCATCCGCCAGATCGCCCAGCACGCGCACTCGGAGATCATCGGCATGCAGCCCGAGGGCAACTGGATCAGCCGCGCGCCGAGCCTCAAGCGCAAGGCGATCCTGCTCGCCAAGGTGCAGGACGAGGCAGGCCACGGCCTCTACCTGTACGCCGCCGCCGAGACCCTCGGGGTGGACCGCGTCGAGCTGCTCGACAAGCTGCACTCCGGCCGGCAGAAGTACTCCTCGATCTTCAACTACCCAACACTGACCTGGGCTGACATGGGCGCGATCGGCTGGCTGGTCGACGGTGCCGCCATCGTCAACCAGGTGCCGATCACCCGCTGCTCGTACGGCCCGTACGCCCGCGCCATGGTGCGCATCTGCAAGGAGGAGTCGTTCCACCAGCGGCAGGGCTTCGAGATCCTGCACACCCTCAGCACTGGGACGCCGGCGCAGCACGCGATGGCCCAGGACGCGGTGAACCGCTGGTGGTGGCCCAGCCTGATGATGTTCGGCCCGCCTGACGAGGACTCGCCCAACTCCGAGCGGTCGATGCGCTGGGGGATCAAGCGTTTCAGCAATGACGAGCTGCGGCAGCGGTTCGCGGACATGACGGTGCCGCAGTCGCATGCGCTCGGGCTCACCCTGCCCGACCCGGAGCTGACCTTCGACGACGCGTCCGGGCACTGGCGCACGGGTGCGATCGACTTCACCGAGCTGTTCGAGATCATCAAGGGCAACGGGCCCTGCAACGCTGCGCGGATGGCGCACCGAACGGGCGCGCACGAGCGTGGCGCCTGGGTGCGCGAGGCGGCGTCGGCCTTTGCGGCCACCGAGTCTGCGCGCACGGGTGACGCCGCGTGAGTGCGGCGCCGGCCGGTGACTGGCCGCTGTGGGAGGTGTTCGTGCGGGCGCGGCGCGGCCTGAGCCACGGGCACGTGGGCAGCCTGCACGCGCCGGACGCCGAGATGGCGCTGCGGAACGCGCGCGACCTCTACACCCGGCGCCAGGAGGGCGTATCCATCTGGGTGGTGCCGGCCGAGGCGATCAGCGCTAGCAGCCCGGACGAGAAGGATGCGTTCTTCGACCCGGCCGCCGACAAGGTCTACCGGCACCCGACGTTCTACTCGGTGCCCGACGGGGTCGAGCACCTGTGACCCCCACCCCCACCCGCGATCCGCGCATTTCGTACGACGTCGGCACCTACGCGCTGCGGCTCGGCGACGACGCGCTGGTCCTGGCCCAGCGGATGGGGGAGTGGGTCGCGTCGTCCCCCCAGCTCGAGGAGGACGTGGCGCTCGGCAACATCGCGTTGGACCTGCTCGGACAGGCCCGCGCCCTGCTGACGTACGCGGGTGCGCTGCTGCCTGGAGACAACGGCGCGGCCCGCAGCGAGGACGACCTGGCCTACCTGCGCGACGAGCGCGACTTCGTCAACGTGCAG
>JBBSMN010000098.1:0-10851 GCA_038233135.1 Propionibacteriales bacterium | reverse complement strand
GGCCGAGCACTTCTGCCCCTGGTACTCGAACGCGCCGCGGATCATCGCCGTGCGCAGCACCGCCGGGTCGGCGCTGGGGTGGGCGACGATGAAGTCTTTGCCGCCGGTCTCCCCCACCAGCCGCGGGTACGTGCGGTAGCCGGCGATGTTGGCGCCGACCCGCTGCCACAAGTGCTGGAAGGTCGGCGTCGACCCGGTGAAGTGGATGCCGGCGAGGTCGGGGTCGGCGAGCACGACGTCCGACACCGCGACGCCGTCGCCGGTGACCAGGTTGATAACACCCGGCGGCAGGCCGGCGGCCTCCAGCAGCCGCATCGTGTAGTAGGCGGCGAGGGTCTGGGTCGGCGCCGGCTTCCACACCACCGTGTTGCCCATCAGGGCCGGTGCGGTCGGCAGGTTGCCGGCGATCGCCGAGAAGTTGAACGGCGTCACCGCGTAGACGAAGCCCTCGAGCGGACGGTGGTCGAGACGGTTCCAGACGCCCGGACTGTTGGCCTGCGGCTGCTCGCTGATCAGCCGCTGCCCGAAGGCGACGTTCATCCGCCAGAAGTCGATCAGCTCGCACGCGGCGTCGATCTCGGCCTGCGTCACGGTCTTCGACTGACCCAGCATCGTCGCTGCGTTGAGGGTCTGCCGCCACGGCCCGGACAGCATCTCCGCAGCCCGCAGCAGCACCGCTGCCCGCTCGTCGTACGGCAGCGCTCGCCAGCCCGGCGCCGCCGCCTTCGCCGCCGCGACGGCGGCCCGGGCATCGGTGGCGGTGGCGTTCTTCATCGTGCCCAGGACCTCACGGCGGGCGTGCGGCTGGACGACATCGATGCGCTTGCCCCCACCCATCTGCTCCTTGCCGCCGATCGTGCAGGTCAGCTCCGCCCGGTCGGCGGCCAGCTGCACCAGCCGCTTCTCCAGCACGGCACGCTCGGGGCTGCCCGGTGCGTAGGTGAGCACCGGCTCGTTGACGGGAGCGGGGACCTGAGTGCGGGCATCCAGAGCGCTCATGGTCTGCATTCTGACAGATCGTCGAGCAGGCCGGCCGCCTCGTCCGCGGCGTACCACGCGAGGTCGTGGTCGACCAGGTCGGCCAGCACCAGCTCGACGTGCGAGGCCGGCGCCCCGTCGTCGGCAAGAGCAGCAACGCCCGCCCGTACCGACCCGTCAGCATCGGCGGTGTCGACGTGCACGGCGACCACCTCGGCGAACGCCAGCTCAGCAACGAGCTGCGTCGCACCTGGGACGTCGTCGATGTGCGTGCCGATCGCGTCCACGTCGGCGACCAGCACCACGCGGCGTGCCGGCTCGGCACCGTCGGCGACGGCGACGGCGACGGGGTCGAGCAGGTCGAGGCTGGCCGCGGCGGCCTGCAGCATCGCGGCGTACTCGAGCTCCTCGACGGCCGCCCCGGGTGTCCCCGCCGACGCACCATCGGCCCACCCCTGGGCCCACCACTGGGCCAGCTCGTCGGTCACGGCGTAGGCGACCTGGCCCGGCGGCAGGCCGGTGCCGTCAAGCAGCCGTCCGAGGCCGGCGATCGTGAGCGGGACGTAGACCCTCACGAGGACCGCCGTCTGCCGCGCGGTGCCCGAGTGCGCCCCGACGACCGGGTGGTGTCCACAAGCTCCCCCAACGCCTCGACCAGACACTGCGCGAGGATACCGGTGTCCGGCACGGCCACCCGGTCGGCGTTGACACCGTAGAACATGCAGCCGTCGTACGAGCTGACGCCGACCGCAAGCGCCCTGCCCTCCGTGAGCGGGATGACCGGGTAGGTGCCGAGCAGCCGGGCGCCGTCGGCGTACATCGGCTCTTGGGTGCCGGGCACGTTGCTGACGACGAGCTGGTAGGGCAGCACCGCCTGGCTGTCAGCGACCCGCGACGCCAGTCCGTGAAAGGTGGTGGAGGCCAGCCCGGGCGTCGCGACGAGCCGCTCGGCGGAGACCGCACGACCGGTCTCCCCGTGCGCCTTCAGCGAGTACGAGATCTGCTGCAGGCGCACGACCGGGTTGGTCTCCCCGACCGGCAAGGTGACCAGGTGACCCGCGACGTGGCTGCCCAGCGAGGTGGGTTCGGCGTCGTCGTCGTGGACGCTGAGCGGGACCATGGCGCGAACACGGGTGCCGGGGCCCACGGGCTCGGCCCGGGTCAGCAGCCAGCTGCGCAAGGCCCCGGCGACCACCGCGAGCACCACGTCGTTGATCGTCCCCCCGTGCTGCTCGCGGACCGCGCGGTGGTCGCCCAGCGAGACGGAGACCGTGACGAAGCTGCGCTGCAGGCTGAGGTCGGCCGACAGCGGAGAGCCCGATGGCGTCCGCCCGGGGCTGCCCACCCGGCTACGAGCGCCGGAGAGCGCCCAGCCGATCGGGCTCTGACCGAGCAGCTGCTGCGGGTGCCGGAGCGTCTGGGCCACCGAGTCGGCGACCAGACGGAGGCCTGACTCCGCGGGGCGGGGGCGCCACGGCATTGGGGGTACGTCGCGGGGCCCGGGAGAGGTGTCCAGGAGGATCTGACCGAGGGCGACGGTGTCGATGCCGTCGATCAGCACCTGATGGCCCTTGAGCAGCATCGCCACCTGCCCGTCCGCGAGCCCCTCGACCCGGTAGAGCTCCCACAGCGGCCGCTGCCGGTCCAACGGGCGGGCCACCAGCCGCGAGACCAGGTCGTGCAGCTGGGACATCGACCCAGGCCCGGGTAGTGCCGAACGGCGGACATGGTAGGTCAGGTCGAAGCGGTCGTCGTCCACCCAGGCGGAGCTCGCCAGCCCGCCGAGCACCGGTCTGATCAGCTGGCGGTAGCGCGGCACCAGCGCGATGCGGTCGTCGACGAGACGGAGCAACCGGTCGTGGTCCAGGCCGTGCGCTCCCCGGTCGAACACCATCAGCACCGCTACCTGGCGGGGCGCCCCGGCGGTCTCGGTGGTCAGGAAGGCCATGTCTGCGGGCCGCACGCGCTCTGACATCGTGGCTCCTGTCGCGCGAGTGTGGCTGCTGGGGAACTGGCATGGTGCCACGAACGTCAGGACAGGTGGGGGAGGGGACTTCGTCGTGTGGAACCCGTGGCGTGTGTGCCGTTGTGATCATGCTGCTCGTTCCCGCCCTGGTTGCGGTCCTCGGCCTGGGCGGCTGCGCCGGTGACAGCTCAGCTGGTGACACTGCTGCCAGTGACGAGCGTGCACCCGTCGTCGTCGACATCACCATTGCCAACGGCCAGGTCAACCCGGACGCCGCGGACGTCGACGTGGCTGTCGGTGAGCAGGTGCAGCTGCGGGTCGACAGCGACGCGGTCGACGAGCTGCACGTGCACAGCGCGCCAGAGGAGCAGGAGTTCGAGGTGGCGGCCGCCGAGGGCCAGACGTTCGAGTTCGTGGCCGAGCAACCGGGCCAGTTCGACGTCGAGCTGCACAGCTCGGACACCCTGGTCGCACGACTCGTGGTGCGACCCTGAACCTCGCCCACGGCATCGGTGGTGCCGCCGACCTGCCGCTCCCGCTGGGCAACGTGCTCATCGGTGCCGCGTGGGCGTTGACGGTCTCGTTCGTGGTGCTGGCCTTCTCCTGGCGGTCGTCACGCCTGCGTGGTCTCGCCGCCGGCCTGGAGCTGCCCGGATGGGTGAGCGCCGCAGTGGACTCGCCGAGTGCGCGGGGGGCCCTGCGCGTGTTCGGTCTGCTCACCGCCGGCTTCACCATGTGGGTGGCGGTGCTCGGGCCGGACTCGCCGGCCAACCCGTCCGTCGGCGTCTTCTACATCTACCTATGGGTCGGCATGGTGCCGCTGAGTCTGCTGGCCGGCAACATCTGGCCGCTGCTGTCGCCGATGCGGACGGTCCACCTGGGCATCACGCGGCTGGCCGGGACCGCACCGGACGCGAGCCTGCGCCCGTACCCTGCCTGGCTCGGCTACTGGCCTGCCGCGATCGGGCTGTTCGCCTTCGTGTGGACCGAGCTGGTCAACCCCGCCTCAAGCAGCGTCTCGACCGTGCTCACCTGGTGCCTGCTGTACGCGGCGGTGCTCCTGGTGGGCTCGGCGGTGTTCGGCAGCCGGTTCTTCGAGCGGGCGGACCCCTTCGAGGTCTGGTTCGGGCTGGTGTCCCGACTGTCGGTCTGTGGCCGCCGGGACGGTCGGCTCGTCGCCCGCAACCCGCTCGACAACCTCGACACCACCCCCGTGGACCGGGGGCTCGTCGCGGTCGTGTCGGTCGTCCTCGGCTCCACGGCGTACGACAGCTTCAGCGCGTCGGTCGTGGTCGACTCGACGCTGGAGGGCACGCTCGTGCTCGTCGGCTTCGTGCTGCTGGTCGCACTGAGCTTCAGCGCTGCCGCCGTCGTGGCCACCGGCCTGGCCCGGTCCGAGCTGCGTGCGCTGCCCGGCCTGCTGGCGCACTCGCTGGTGCCTATCGGCGTCGGCTACCTCGGCGCGCACTACCTGACACTGCTGCTCGAGTCGGGGCAGCGCTACGCCGTCTACCTGTCCGACCCGCTCGTCACCGGACGGCACGACTACCTCGGCACGATCGACTGGGAGACCAGCTACTTCCTGTCCGTACGCCCCGGCCTGGTGGCCGGGCTCAAGGTCGCCTTCGTCGTCACTGGCCATGTCGGCGCCGTGGTCGCGGCCCACGACCGTGCGGTGCGGGTGCTGCCCAGCAGGGCGGCGGTCAGCGGTCAGCTGGCCATGCTGGCAGTGATGCTCGGCTACACGGTCGGGGGCCTACTGCTGCTGTTCAACGCCTGACCGTGGGCCGCCGCCGGTGGGAACGTCGACGTGCCCGCCGACCCGCTTGGACCGGCCGCGCAACCCCGAGCTCCACCGCGAGCCTGGCGGCGAGGTCGTCCAGCGAGCTGGACAGCGGCGACGCCGCTGCACCCTCTCCGACCGCTTGCCCACTGTTCCAGGCGCGGTCCACAGCACCTTGGTCGTGCGGCAGGAACGCCAGCGGCACCTCGCCGATGGCGCGCAGCAGCGTTGCCGCCACCTCGTCCCGCGACCAGCCGAGCCCCGGACGCACCTTGTTGACGACCAGCCGCACTGCTGCGGCGGGCACCAGCTCGCGCAGGTCGCCCCGGGCACGCGCGAGCCGGGTGAGGCCGAGGGGATCGGCGCTGCCCACGACGACCACCATGTCGGCCTGCTCCAGCACGGTCGTGGTCGCCCCGTTGCGGCGCGGCGCGGCCGAGTCGAAGGCCAGCTCGTCGTCCTGCTCGATGCAGAACCCGCAGTCCACAACGACCAGCTCTGCGCTGCGCCGCCCCACGGCCAGCACCTCACGAACGGCCGCGGACCGCAGCGCGGTCCACCTGTCGGCTCGCGGCAGCCCGGTCCGCACCTGCAGCCCGGGCGCCACCGTGCGGGCCGCGGCAGCCAGCTCGGCCCGGTCGAGCGTGCCCGCCGACGCGGAGCGGACCGCGGCAAGCACTCCGGACACCTCGTCGAGCACGGCCAGCATCTGCCCGGTCGCACCGCCGTAGACGTCGGCATCGACCAGCAAGGTGCTGACCTGCTGCCGAGCGGCCGCAGCCGCGACGCCGAGGGCCACCGTCGAGCGTCCTGGGGCGCCCGTCGGTCCCCACACGGCCACCACCTGACCATCGGCGACCGCTGCGAGATCGAGGTCGGCAGCTTGACGTGCTGGGTCGGCCCCCAGGGCAATGTCCGGGTCTGCCGCTGGCGCATCACGTGCCGCCTCGAGCAGGGCTTCGACGACCAGCTGCGGGTCGGCGGCGGTGTCTGCCGACAGGACCCGGTCGGCGCCCAGCCGCCGGCTGCGCTCGGCGTCGACGAGATCCTCGGCCACGACGACGGTCGCCACCTGGCAGTCGGCCAGCCGGGCGACCACGTCGCCGTCCCAGCCGTCCACCATGGACGAGACCAGCACCACCGAGCCTCGGCCGGCTGCGGCGGCTGCCACGAGGTCGGGCAGGTCGACACAGCGCCTGGCCAGCCGCACCTGCGCACCCGGTGCCGACAACTTCGGCAGCAGCGGGGACTCCCACCGCGCCCCCGCGGCGGCCACCAGGACGTGCGCGGTGACGCCCACCTCAGCCACCGACCCGTACGAGCACGACCCGCCCCGAGCCGAGCCCGCCCAGGACGTCGCCGAGCTTGGCGTTGCCGAGGGGATCGACTCGGACGACCAACTGCCGGTTGCCACCTCCAAGGGTGTCCTCGTCGCCGGCGACGGCGACGGACACGGCGCTCAACACCCGGATGGCAGGCTCATGCTCCCTCCCTCCCGCCTCGAGGTCGGGTACCGACCACACGTCGACGAGGTCGCCAGTAGCCAGATCGACCGGGGCGTCGCCAGCGGCGACAGCCACCGGGACGTCGGCGTGGACAGCAGCGTCCGGCGGGTTCACCGCACCCGCGGGCACGAGCTCACCGGGTTGCAGGTCCCGGTCGAACACACCGGCCGGTGCGGTGCCCGTCCCGAGGTAGGCCCCAACAGAGGCTCCGTCGCCGAGCATGGCCCGTGCCGGTACGAGCTGTGCCTCGGTGACGTCGTCGCCGGCCCGGACCGCGGTGGAGGTCGCCCAGACCGGCACCGAGTCGTCCGCAGCGGCGAGCAGACGGGCGCCCAGTACGGTCGAGACAGCCACCAACAACACGCCGACGATGAGCCGGGGGTCGCGCCAGCCGGGTCGTCGCAGGCGGATCGCGGCGGGCGAACGAGCGGGCGTCACGTCGACGTCGGTGAGGGACATAACCGACATTGTGCGCGTCTGAGACCTGGCGTCCAGGTTGTCCACAGACTTTCCTCGACCCGTTCGCCACCCGGGTCTCTGCTGGCACACTGGCCCCATGCCACTCGGGTCGGACGGCTCCCGCTTCCTCCACCTCACCGACGTCGCGGAGATCTTGAACATCTCGGCGAAGCAGACCTACGCGCTGGTCCGCCGGGGTGACATCAAGGCGGTCAAGATCGGGCGGCGGGGTGCCTGGCGGGTGGAGTCCGACGAGCTGGAGGCCTACATCCAGCGGCTCTACGCCGAGACCGAGACCTTCATCGAAGAGCACCCGTTCGACGAGGCGGAAGACCCCGCCTGATCACCGATCCCCCTCGCGCGCGGTGTGTGCCACCGCGATGCCGGCGAACGGGACCAGACGCGTGCGCGCCCATTCACCGGTCCCCTCGATCTCGATGAAATCGGCGCCCACCTGCCCCACGCTGCCGCGCAGAGCTGTGCCGTCGAGGCGGACCAGGTGAACCCGTGCGCGGTCGCGCGCCAGCGACCGCCAGGCAGCCGCCCAGGTCAGGGGAACCCGCCCCGACTCGACCGGTGCGGACCGCCCGGCGCCCTCGACCGAGACGACCGAGCCAGCGGGTACCAGGACGTCGCGGCCGCTGTCGTCGAGCAGCAACCAGTCCGGGCCCACGTAGCGCACCACACCGCGTATCGGTCCGACGGCCATCACCTCCACCGCGATGGTGGCGCCGCGGCTGCCCCGTAGCCGCTCCAGCAGGCGAACTGCGGACACCTCCGCGCGGACCCGCTCGGAGATCTCGGCGTCTCGCTCGAGCGCCGCCATCTCGGCGACCTCACCCTCGAGGTCGTCGAACAGCCGCTCCCAACGCATGCCGCCGACCGTATCGCTGTGGACATGAGGTTGACAGTGGTCTCCACAGGATCTAAAACAGACCAAAGGGACGCAAACGTATGTAAAAGACATCCAGCGACCGAGGAGGTACCTGTGTCGCCACTCCGGGCAGGCTTGATCTGGTTGATGAGCCTCGTCGTGGCGTGCTTGCTCGGCGTCTCCTGCATGCGCAGTGCGGTTGACGCGCTGCACCCGTCCAGTTCCGACCAACAGGTCGGCGCCGTGCTGGCCACGTTGGCGCTGGGTGTTGCGGTCTCGGCCTGGACCCGCTGGCTGGTGGCGTTGGGCCGGGTCTGGACACACTGCCAGCGGACGCCGCATCGCCCCGTGCCGGCAGCCGACTCGACGCCGTGGCTGCGCGCCGCGGCGCTCGCACTGGGTGTGACCGGCCTGGGCCTCACGTCAGGCGCTGCGGCCACCGCCACCACCGCAGGCGCCGACGACTCATGCGGAGTCGTCCAGCGATTCGACACCCAGCGATTCGACACCCACAGCCTCGACGGCCTGCCGCTGCCGACCTTGCCCACCGGGACGCAGCGACGGCGCGTACACGTCGTGCGGCCCCGGGACTCGCTGTGGGAGATCGCCGGCACACGCTGGCAGCGCCTGTATGCGGCGAACCGCGACGCCATCGGGCCAGACCCCGACCTCATCGTCCCCGGTCAGCGACTCACGCTGCCCCACCAGCCACTCCAGCACCGAAGGGAACGACCGTGACCAGTCTGCTGCGCCGCCTGCCGCCACTACCGGGCGAGGTCATCGCCTGGCCGACCAGCCCGTCGGTGCTGGCTGCGCAGGCCAGTCTCGATCTGGAGCCGGTTCCGCAGCCGCTGGTCGACGCCGCTGCCCTGGCGGGGCACGACGCGGTGCGGGCGCGAGCCGGCCGCTTCACCCTTGCCGTGGTCGAGACGCTGAGCGGGGATCGCCCGGTCAGCCAGCTGGAGCGGTGGATGACGCCTGCAGCGTTCGACGACGTGGCCGAGCTGACCGCCACGATGAACCGCCACACCGACTCCGGTGCACGAGCGCGCACCGAGCGCCCCCGGCTGCTCAGCTTGCACGTGAGCCAACCGGCTCAGGATGTGGCCGAGGTCTGCGGGCATGTGAGCCAGGGCCGGCGCAGCCGTGCCGTCGCGCTGCGTCTGGAGCAGCAGGTCGGCCAGTGGGTGTGCACCGCCCTGCAGGTGGGCTGACCCGGCGGGTCAGACGCCGAGGCTCGCGCGCGCCGCAGGGTCGCCGTGGCAGCGCTTGAACTTGCGACCCGACCCGCACGGGCACGGCGCGTTGCGTGGCACGTCGACAAACTCGTCCACTGCCTCGGCTCCACCGCCCTCGGTGGCCTCACCGTCCACGTCGGGGGCGGAGTAGGTCAGTCGCTGCGGGGTCGTCGCCCCGCCCAACCCCTTGGCCACGATGTGCGGCTCCGGCTCGTCCAGAGCCCCGTCATCCCCTGCCTCGTCGCCGACCGCGTCGTCGGCCTCCGGCTCGTCGGTGACCTGCACCTCCAGGTTGAACAAGAAGCCGACCGACTCCTCCTTGATCCCGTCCATCATCGCGGCGAAAAGATCGAAGCCCTCCCGCTGGTACTCGATCAACGGGTCACGCTGGGAGTACGCCCGCAGCCCGATGCCCTCGCGGAGGTAGTCCATCTCGTAGAGGTGCTCGCGCCACTTGCGGTCGAGCACGCTGAGCATGACCTGTCGCTCGAGCTCACGGGCGACCTCCTCGCCCAGGTCTTCCTCACGGGTGTCGTAAGCGGCCTGGGCGTCGGCACGCAATCGTTCGATCATGACCTCGCGGGTCAGCGCGGAGCGCCCCCCGAACTCCTCCTCGACCTCGCCGAGGGTCACCGAAACCGGGTAGAGCGTCTTGAGCGCGGTCCACAGCTGATCGAGATCCCACTCCTCCGGGAACCCGTCGGTGGCACCGATGACGTAGCCGGCGACCACATCGTCGATCATCGTCCGGACCAGCTCGTGCAGGTCCTCGCCCTCGAGGACCCGACGGCGCTCGCCGTAGACCACCTGACGCTGGCGGTTCATGACGTCGTCGTACTTCAAGATGTTCTTGCGGGACTCGAAGTTCTGCGACTCGACCTGTGACTGCGCCGACGCGATCGCGCCCGTGACACGCTTGTTCTCGATCGGGACGTCGTCGGGGACCTTCAGCGTCTGCAGCACCCAGTCGACCCAGTCGGACTTGAAAAGCCGCATCAGGTCGTCCTCGAGCGACAGGTAGAAGCGCGAGTCTCCGGGGTCACCCTGCCTGCCGGAACGGCCTCGCAGTTGGTTGTCGATGCGCCGCGACTCGTGGCGTTCGGTGCCGATGACCGCCAGGCCACCCGCATCGGTCACCTCGTCGTGCTCGCCCTTGACCAGCGCGTTCGTCTGCTCGATGGCCTCCGACCAGGCCGCTTCGTACGCCTCGGGGGTCTCGGTCGGATCGAGTCCGCACTCGCGCAGCGTCCGGTCGGCGAGAAACTCCACGCTGCCGCCGAGCATGATGTCGGTGCCACGCCCAGCCATGTTGGTGGCAACGGTGACCGCGCCCTTGTGCCCGGCGAGCGCGACGATCGCGGCCTCGTGCTCGTGCTGCTTGGCGTTGAGGACCTCGTGCGCAATGCCCCGCTTGGTCAGCAGCCCGGCCAGTCGCTCGGACTTCGCAACGCTGGTGGTGCCCACCAGGATGGGTTGCCCCGTGGCGTGCCGCTCGGCGATGTCGTCGGCGACTGCGTTGAACTTGGCCTCCTCGGTGCGAAAGACGAGGTCGGCCTCGTCGCTGCGCCGGACCGGCTCGTTGGTGGGGATGGGCACCACCCCGAGACCGTAGATCTTCTGGAACTCGCTGGCCTCGGTCATCGCGGTGCCGGTCATCCCGCCGAGTTTCTCGTACAGCCGGAAGTAGTTCTGCAAGGTGACGGTCGCGAGCGTTTGGTACTCCTCGCGCACGCGTACGTCCTCCTTAGCCTCGATGGCCTGGTGCAGCCCCTCGTTGTAGCGCCGGCCCTCGAGCAGGCGGCCGGTGTGCTCGTCGACGATCAGCACCTCGCCGTTGATGACGACGTACTCCTTGTCACGACGGAACAGCTCCTTGGCCTTGATGGCGTTGTTCAGGAAGCTGATCAGCGGGGTGTTGACCGAGTCATAGAGGTTGTCGATGCCGAGGTGGTCCTCGACCTTGTCGATGGCAGGCTCCAGCACCGACACGGTGCGCTTCTTCTCGTCGACCTCGTAGTCGACGTCGGCGCGCATCGTCGTGGCGATGG
>JBBSMN010000097.1:0-11009 GCA_038233135.1 Propionibacteriales bacterium | reverse complement strand
TCCACGACGACCACCGAGAGGCCGAGCTGTTGTGCGCGCAGTGCGCAGGCGTACCCGCCGCTGCCGCCGCCGAGGACCACCACGTCGTAGTTGTCGTCGCTCACCGAGTTCCTCCTGTACGCCAGATCTTCGGACCTCGCCCGCATCTTGTCACTGTGTGCTCCGTGATCCGAACGGACCCCGAGCGAGCACGAATCCGCCGAGACCTGCGGGACGGGGGTGTCACACTGGCAGCCGACAGTGCCAACTGGCGGAGAGGGTGTGGCGATGCGCTTCCGGCGACGACGACGCCGCGGTCCGGACGGTCCGTCGACGATGGACCGGGAGGCCGCCTCGGGAGACCGCAAGCATCTGGAGGACTTCGTCGGTAGCCGTGTCGGCGTAGAGGGCTTCCTCGAGCCCCGGACCGCTGTCACCGAGGTCACCATCCTGCTGGTCGCCAAGGACGGGGAGTGGACGCGACGACGTGTGCCGTCGGCGCAGTGGGCGCACGGCTGGGCCAACAAGCTGGGGGTGCCGACGTACGACGCGGCCGTTGTCGGCTATCCGCAGCGGATGCGGGAGTGGAACCGCCGGCAGAAGGACATCGGCACGGCCGGCACCTGACCGCACCCGCACGCCGAGGGTCAGCGCACAGCGAGCAGGTCTCCGTCGGCGGCCTCCTGCGCGAGTCGCACGAGGGTGCGGACGGCGGCCCCGGTGCCACCCTTGGGGGTATAGCCGTGCGCCTCCCCGTCGTTGTAGGCGGGCCCGGCAATGTCGAGGTGCACCCAGCGCGACGCCCGGACGAACTCGCGCAGGAACGCGGCCGCGAACAGCGTGCCGCCGTACGGCTCGGGGTTGTGCTGGCGCAGGTCGGCCATCGACGACGTCCCCACCTTGGCCGAGATGTCCTCCGGGATCGGCAGCGGCCACATCGACTCGCCGGCCCGTTCGGCCACGTCGGGCACCCGGTGCAGCAGCGTCTCGTCGTTGGACAGGACACCGGCGACGCGGGTACCGAGTGCCGTGACGCAGGCGCCGGTCAACGTGGCCACGTCGACCACCAGGTCGGGCTCTTCCTCCGCTGCCATGTCCAGCGCGTCACCCAGCACCAGCCGGCCCTCGGCGTCGGTGTTGAGCACCTCGACCGTCTTGCCGTTGCGCATGGTCAGGACGTCCCCGGGGCGAGCGGCGGTACCGCTCGGCATGTTCTCCGCCAGCGAGGCGTACCCGGTCACCGCGACCCCTAGCCCGAGCTCGGCGATCGCGTACGTGGCGGCCACCACTGCTGCGGCGCCGCTCATGTCGCACTTCATCGTCATCATCGACTTGCCGGGCTTGAGCGAGAGACCGCCGGAGTCGAACGTGATGCCCTTGCCCACCAGCGCCAGCCGTGCCGTCGGTCGCCGCGGCGCATAGGTGATGCGCACCAGTCGGGGTGGGTGCTCCGAGCCCTGCCCGACGCCGAGGATGCCGCCGCAGCCCTGCTTGGCCAGCTCCTTCTCGTCGAGCACGGTGACCTTCACCTTGGCGTCGCTCTTGTGTGCGGCGATCTGGTCCGCGAACAGCGCGGGGGTCAGGTCGTTGGGCGGCGCGTTGACCCAGTCGCGTGCCATCGCCACGGCTCGGCAGACGGTCTCGGCGACGGTGATGGCCTGCTTGACGTCGCGGTTCCTTGCCTTGTCGCAGAGCACCACGAGATCGGTGGGGCGTCCGTCGGCCTCCGTCGAGCGGTACGTGTCGTAGGAGTACAGCCCTAGCAGCGCCCCCTCGCCGATGGCCTGCACGTCGTCGGGGCCGTCGACAGGCAGTGCCAGCGCCACCGAGACGCCGTTGGCCACGGCCTGCACACCCGCGGCCGCGGCGCGACGAAGTCGCTCACGGCCCACGTCGGCGGCCGCGCCGAGCCCCACCGCCACAACCAGGGCCGGTTTGACCGCGCCCCCTGACGGCAGCTTGGCCACCTGCCCCGGCTTGGCGTCGAAGCCGAGGCTGCTCAGCATCGGCGCGAAACCGCGTCCGAAAGCCTCGGCGACGTCGGACGCAGCGTCGACGGTCAGAAGTCCCTTGGGCGTGCGGACGACGCCGACGACCACGGCATCGGTGCGGACGGTGCTGGCCTTGGCCGAGCGGGCGCTGAGGGTGGGCACGAGATGGACCTCCATCGAACGAGAGCGGACGCAGCGAGGCTAGTCACCGAGCTGTTCCTCCTGTCGGCGAGGCACGGCGCGCCCGGTAGGTTCTCGGCCATGAGCGAGCAGCGCGGCGACCTGCGCAGGTCACCCCTGCACGACCGGCACCTGGCCCTCGGCGTCAAGACCGCGTCGTTCGGTGGCTGGGAGATGCCGCTGGAGTACGCCGGGGGAGGGGTGCTCAAGGAGCACGCCGCCGTGCGCGAGGCGGTCGGGCTTTTCGACGTGAGCCACCTTGGAACCCTGCGGGTCCGCGGGCGTGGCGCCCGGGCGTACGTCGACTCTTGCCTCACCAACGCGCTCGACCGGATCGGACCCGGCCAGGCGCAATACACGCTGGCTTGCGACGACGTGACCGGCGGAGTGGTCGACGACATGATTGCCTACCTGGTCACCGACGACGACCTGGTGCTCGTGCCCAATGCGGCCAATGCCGCCGAGGTGCAGCGCCGGCTCGGCGTCGGTGTCCCGGAGACCGTCGAGGTGGTCGACCTGCACGAAGCCGAAGCCATCCTCGCGGTGCAGGGACCGGCCTGCGACGACGTGCTGGCCGCGGTCGGGCTGCCCACCGGCCACCCGTACATGTCCTTCGAGTCGGGGTCGTTCCAGTCGGCGCCGCTCGGCGAGGTGCCGGTGGTGGTGTGCCGCACCGGCTACACCGGGGAGCGCGGCTACGAGCTGATGGTGCCGCGCGAGGGTGCGGCGCTGGTGTGGGACCAGCTGCTGGAGCTCGGCGAGCCGTTCGGCATCCGCCCGTGCGGTCTGGGCGCGCGCGACACGCTGCGCACCGAGATGGGCTACCCGTTGCACGGGCACGAGCTGAGCCTGGAGATCAGCCCGGTGATGGCCCGTACGGTGTGGGCTGTGGGCTGGCACAAGCCGACCTTCTGGGGACGCGAGCCGCTGGTGGCCGAACGTGCCGCCAAATCTGGCCCGCTACTGCGCGGGCTGAAGGCGGCTGGACGTGGCATCCCCCGGCCCGGCATGGCCGTGGCCGCCGCGACCGAGGGTTCGCACCCGGTCGGCACGGTGACGTCGGGGACGTTCTCCCCGACCCTGCGCACCGGCATCGGCCTGGCCCTGCTCGACCGGTCCGTCGTCGACGGAGACGAGGTGGTCGTCGAGATGCGCGGCCGTCAGGAGATGTTCACGGTCACCAAGCCGCCGTTCGTCCAGACCTCCACCCGCTGAGCCGGCCTCGGTCGCCCAGCGCGAGCCCGCCGTACCCCAGGACCTGGGTGTGCGCGGATGCACCACCCCGCCGGGCCGCGGTGGTGCATCTGAGCACAGTGACCGCTGCCTCCGGTTCCCGCGGATCCGGTGACGGGTTGGGCGGGTGGAAGGCAGGCGGGGCCATGTTTCTCTACGCTGGCTCCATGGCATGGACCTGGCGCTTCGAGACCAGCACCGGCGAAGGCGTCGAGCCGCCCGCCGGCACCGTCGCGGTGTTCCCCTCGCAGGCCGACGCCGAGACCTGGCTGGGTGAGGAGTTCCCCGAGCTCGTCGAGGCCGGCATCGACCAGGTGGTGCTGCTCGAGGGCACCCGCGAGGTGTACGGGCCGATGAGCCTGCACGAGGCCTGACGCCGGTCCCGCCCGGCCCGCTCCGGGCCTGCCCGGTTGGCCCGCCCCCGTCGCCAGGCCCGACTCGGACCTCCGCTCGTCGCTCGCTCCTGGGCCCTCCCGCCCTTCCGAACGCGAAACGCAGATGTTCAGGGATCATCAGCTGCGTTCGCGGCATTCGGACGGCCGCCATCCGCCTCGAGCTTGCCCCGCAGTTCGGCCTTGCGGCTGTCGGGTAGGTCGCGCCAGTGGCAATCCAGCAGCAGGCACTCCAGCGCCCACAGGGCGTTGAGGCCGACGCTCGGTCGCGACGCCTGCAGTCGACGGTAGACCTCCAGTGACCCGAGTGCGTCGATGTCGGCGTGGCTGTCGATGCCGATGTCGACCAGCCATCGCGCGGTGGTGGGCCCGAAGCCGGGCATCCGGGCCAGCTCGTCCTCGCCCATGCGTACAGTCTGGCGGCAGGCAGCAAGCGCTGGGCAACAACGACGCCTGACCTACGCGGGCGTGACAGACGCTCGCCGTGTGCGAGGTTGGTGGCCGTGAGCGCACGCTTGGAGGAGCTCGACTGGGCCGAGACGCCGATGGGGGCGATCAGCCTGCGCCGGCGCCTCGAGCCGACCCTCAACATCGACGTGTACGAGGTGAAGCTCGGCGACGAGTTCCTCATGTCGAGCCTGTTCACGGTGGCCGAGATCCAGCTCGCGCGGCTCGGGCTGGCGGCTGCCGCAGGCAGCGACCTTGACGTCGTCGTCGGCGGGCTCGGCCTCGGCTACACCGCGCAGGCCGCGCTCGCAGACTCGCGGGTCGCGTCGATGACGGTGGTGGAAGCGCTGGGCGAGGTGATCGGCTGGCACGAACGAAAGCTGCTGCCGGACGTCGCCGGGTTGACATCGGATCCCAGGACGCGGCTGGTGCACGGCGACTTCTTCGCGCTGGTGGGTGCGGACGGTGGGTTCGACGACGCGGTGTCCGGCCGGCGGTACGACGCAATCCTGCTCGACATCGACCACACGCCGAAGCACGTCCTGCACCGCAGCCACGCCGCGTTCTACACGCCCGCCGGGTTGCGCCGCCTCACCAGCCACCTGCAACCGGGTGGCGTCTTCGCGCTGTGGTCCGACGACGCGCCAGATGTGGACTACAGCACCGTCTTGGCGGAGGTCTTCGACCGTGCGGAGGCCCACGTGGTCACCTTTCCCAACCCCCTGACCGGCGGCCAGTCGGCCAACACCGTGTACGTCGCCAGCTGAGCAGGCTGGCGTTCTTTGAGCGCCTCAACCGGCCTCGACCTCGTCGTACGACCCCGGCGGTGGGAGCTGCTGCAACGTCCAGGTGTTGCCGTCCGGGTCGGAGAACGAGGTGAACGACCCCCACGCCAGCGTCTGCACCTCGGGAGCGTCGACGCCCCGGGAAAGGAGGTCCTGGCGGGCCGCCTCGGCGTCGGGCACCACCACCTGGATGCTGTTCTGCCTCCCGGGCGTCATCTCGGTGATGCCCTCGCCGAAGGCGATGGAGCACGCCGAGGTCGGCGGCGTGACCTGTACGAACCTGAGGTTCTCGTTGACTCGGGCCTGCATGTCCAGGGTGAAGCCGACCTTCTCGACGTAGAACTCGATGGCCCGGTCGACATCGGTCACGGGCACGAAGATGAGCTCGATCTTGCAGTCCATGGCTGCCTCCGATTCTTTGCGAGACCCTGTGCCCCGCGTCGCAGCACATGGTTAACCGGACCACCGACAGTCGGATTTGTGCTCACCACTGCGGGTGGATGGCGGCGCGCAGGTGCTCGTCGTAGATCCGGCGAACTCCCTGGTCGAAGGCGTCGCCGAGCGGTGAGACGCGCCCCGCGGCGGCGTTCGAACGGGCCTGGTCGATGTTGCGTGCCCCGGGGATGACGCTGGACACCTCCGGGTGCTGCCACAGCCAGGCGATCGCCGCCTGGGCCGAGGTGACCCCGTTCGGGGCCTCGGTGTCGACGAGCGCGGCGAACTCCTTGGCGGCGGTGAGCCCGGTCTCGTAGTCGACCCCGGAGAACGTCTCACCCACGTCGAAGGCGCTGCCGTCGCGGTTGAAGGTGCGGTGGTCGTCGTCGGCGAACTTTGTAGCTGCGTCGTACTTGCCAGACAACAGACCCGACGCGAGCGGCACTCGGACGATGATGCCGACGCCGGCCTCGGCGGCTGCCGGGAACACCTGCTCGAGCGGTTTGAGCCGGAACGCGTTGGCGATGATCTGCACGGTCGCGACGTTGGGGCGTGCAATCGCCACGAGCGCCTCCTCGACCCTCTCGACGCTCACGCCGTATGCAGCCATCACGCCCTCGTCCACGAGGGTGTCCAACGCGTCGTAGACCGCGTCGTCGGAATAGACCGAGGTGGGTGGGCAGTGCAGCTGCACCAGGTCGAGCGTGTCGACCCCGAGGTTGCGCCGTGACCGGTCGGTCCACGCCCGGAAGTTGTCCAGAACGTAGTTCTCCGGCACCTGCTCGACCCGGCGGCCCATCTTGGTCGCCACGGTGATCTGTGCCGCGTTGGTGGCGTCGCGTTCGCTCTGGAACTTGCCGATCAGCTGCTCGCTGCGGCCGTCCCCGTAGACGTCGGCGGTGTCGAAGAACGTGACACCCTCCTGAGCGGCGGCCCCGAGCGTCGCGAGCGCATCGTCCTCAGACACGTCCCCCCAGTCGGCGCCGAGCTGCCAGGTGCCCAGCCCCACCACCGAGACCGACCGACCCGTACGACCCAGTGTGCGCGTGTACATCGATGTGCCACCTTTCGTCGGATTCCCCGACAGCATCGAAGCAGACCTGTCGATTGAGCGCCCGCTCCGGTCGTCCGGCATGTTGCCCACGTGATTTCGGTCGTCCGGCGCACGGTCGGCCCGGTCGCCGGCGTTGGCACCCGCGACCAGCACGACGACATCGCGCGCGGGCCCGCTGGCCGGCACGAACCATGCACTGAGGCGCAGCCCGTCGCCCGTTCGCACCAGAACCGCCGTACGTACCACCCCTGCAGTGTGGGGCAGGTTGCTCAGATCGGGAGCGTGTCCGGCGGGGCCTTGATGACCTCTTCCGCGATTGCACGATCAGTCGCCGGGTGCTCGACCAATGCGAGGATCCGGTTGGCCATGAAGCGCGCGGTGCGCACGGCCGTGCCGCCGCGCGTCACCTCGGTCACCTCGACGATGCCGCGGCCGGTGTTGATGTCCACCCGGCGGCCGTTGCGGGTCGCGACCACCTCGTAGGTGCGCACGTCGTCGCCTGCGTCGATGACGATCTCGACCCGGTCACCCCGCACGGTGCGACTGTACCGGCGCACGGACCGGTCGTGGCCGGACGCTCAACGCACGGGCGCGAGCTCGGCGAGCGTGGCACGACCGCCCTAGTAGCCGCCGCCACTCCCACCGCCGCTGCCACCCGGGCCGTAGACCACCAGCAGCACGAACACAGCGACTACTACCAGCGCGCCGACGATCAGCATCCACTTCTGTGTCACAGCGTCCAGACACCTCTCCGCCTACCTGGGATGGTCTGTCTCGAGTTTAGGTCTAATCGGCGCGCCCTGACTCGCGCTGGCACTCTTGATCCCCGCGACGTCTCACGAGCACACTCGACCCGTGACCGAGCCGATCCGAATCATCTGTTCCGACGCCCTCGAGGACGCCGACCCAACCCCGGGCATGCGCCGGCAACGAGCGGTCGACGTCCCCGGGCTGTGGTCGGGTCTGGTCCGGACCGATCCCGGGTCCACCTCGGGGTGGCACCATCACGGTGATCATGAGACCAGCCTGTATGTGGTCTCCGGCTGCATGCGACTGGAGTTCGGGCCGGGCGGGCGATCTGCCGCGGACGCGGGGCCGGGAGACTTTGTCCACGTCCCGGCCCATGCCGTCCATCGCGAGTCCAATCCCACCGACAGCCCAGCGACCGCGGTCATCGCGCGCTCCGGCGTCGGCGTCCCCACGGTCAACGTCGACGCGCCGGACGAGACCTGAGCCCCGGCTCGGTGGCGCCTGTGAGTGCAGAGAGTTTCTGACCCCTCCGAGTTTCTTGTGGCGAGATGCTAGTAACTCGGTGCATAGTAAGTCCCGTGACCCTCGGACATGTGGTTCTCGGCCTGCTCGCGCAGGGCGAACGCCATGGCTACGACCTCAAGCGCCAGTACGACGCCCGGTTCCCGGCCGCGAGACCGCTGGCTGCGGCGCAGGTCTACGCCACGTTGGACCGGTTGCAGCGAGACGGATGGGTGACCCCCGGTGCCGTAGAGCGCGTAGGCGGACCGGACCGCCACACGTACGCGATGACGCCAGCCGGCCGCTCGGAGCTGGAGCGCTGGCTGGCGGAGGTGGAGACTCCCGCGCCGTTCGTCGCAAACCCGCTTTCCATCAAGGTCACCCTTGCGCTGCTAGTCGCCGACGGCGCCACGGCAACTGACTACCTTCGCCGCCAGCGTGCGGCTCACCTGGCGCGGATGCGCGAGTACACAACGGTCAAGACCCACTCTGAGTCCTCTCTGGCCGCGGTGTTGGCGGCCGACTACGCGCTCAACCATCTCGACGCCGACCTGCGGTGGATCGACACCGCCCTAGCCCGGGTGTCCGCCCTGTCCGAGGAGATCCACTCATGACACGTGACCACGACCAACAACAAGCATCATCTTCCGCCGAGGAGGCTGTGATCTCGGCACGACACTTGGTCAAGACGTACGGGGGCTCGCCCGCGCTCCGCGGCGTCTCCGTACAGGCCGGGGCGGACGAGGTCGTCGCGATCACCGGGCCGTCGGGGTCGGGCAAGTCGACCCTGCTGTTGTGCATGGCGGGCATCCTGCGACCCGATGCCGGCGAGGTCTGGTTCGAACGGTGAACGCATCGACAACCAAGCCGACGCGACGCTGTCCACCCTGCGACGCACCCGGTTCGGCATCTTGTTCCAGTTCGGCCAGCTAGTGTCCGAATTGACAGCGGCTGAGAACGTCGCGCTTCCGCTGCTGCTCTCGGGTGCATCGCGCCGCGCGGCGATCGGCACCGCAGAGAGTTGGCTCAAGCGTTTCGACGTCGCAGAACTTGGTGCCCGGCGGCCAACGCAGATGTCCGGCGGGCAGGCCCAACGTGTCGCGATGGCCAGGGCGATGGTGACAGACCCGGCGGTGCTGTTCGCCGACGAGCCCACCGGCGCGTTGGACACCCTGGCCGGCGAGCAGGTGCTGACCCAGCTCACCAGGGTCGCCAGACAGGACGGGACGATCCTCCTGCTGGTCACGCACGACGCCAAGGTGGCGGCGTACGCAGATCGGGAGATCGTCCTGGGCGACGGCTTCATCGACGGCGCCGAGCTCGGTGGTGGTGGCGTCGCAGCACCCAGCGCAGGAGCCACGCGATGAGAGCCTCCCCGAGTCTCCGGACGACTGTGTGGCTAGCGGTGCGCGGCGGACGTACGGATCTTGTCCGGATCGTCCTGACCGCTGCGGGCTCGGCGGCTGCCACCGTCTTCATGCTGGCGGCCGCCGCCGTCATCTGGATCGGGCCCGATGACGGGCCCTACTCGAGCCAGTTGCTCAGCGAGCCCGGGTTGCACCAAGGCATCGTCGCCGCCCTCGTGCTGCTGTGCATCCCGGTCTTGGCGTTCGTTGGCCACTGCTCACGAATCGGGGCTCCGGCCCGCGACCGCCGGCTCGCCGCATTTCGACTCAGCGGCGCCACCCCACGAGACGTGGTGCGGATCGTTGGTGCCGAGACGGGTCTCGCCGCCGGCCTTGGCGCCGTGCTGGGACTCGGTGCCTACCTGGCGGGGCGGGTGGTGCTGGACGTGCCGAAAGTGGCGACCTACATGCAGACGACAGTGTCAGCGGACGGATCCATGGAGGTCCCTGAGCCGGTGCGCGGGCCCGTGCGGGCGCTGCCCACCGATGTCGTGCCACCGTGGTGGGCAATTGCGGTTGTGGTCATTGCCCTGTCTCTCGGGGCCGTCGTGTTCAGTCAGCTGGCTCTGCGCCGGGTCGCGGTCAGCCCTTTTGGGGTCGTGCGACGAGAGCACAGCCGACCGCCACGAGCGCTGCCCGCGGTGGTCTTCTTGGTGGGCGCCACCGGCATGGCGGCATTCTCCGCGCTCACGCGCACGATCGGGATCGAGGAAAGCAGCCAGTTCGTACGGTCGATCGTCTTCTTCGCCTTGTTCGTCGTCACCGGCATCGGGCTGATCGCGGGGAGCGCAGCCATCGCGGCCTTCATCGGCAACTTCGCCGCTGCACGCACCGGACATCCAGCGCTCCTGATCGCGGGTCGCAGGTTGGCGGCTACGCCGTTCACGACAAGCCGGGCCAACGCGGTCATCCTGCTCGCCGTTCTGATCGGTGGGATCACGCAAGGGGTCCGTGCCAACATCCTCACCTTCGTACAGAGCGAGGAGCCCTTCTATGCCGAGACCCTCAACCTGGTGAACCTCGTTCTGGCTGTTGGTCTCGTCCTTGCCACCGCGGGCGTGCTGGTCAACGCCGTGGAGGGGGTTGTCTCGGGCCGGCAAGAGTTGGCCGCGCTCACCGCGACCGGTACGCCCCGCCGTGTGCTGCGTCGCGCCTTGTTCCTCGAGTCGCTGCTCCCGCTCGCACCGATGACAGTCCTCGCGGCCGGCGCCGGCGCCCTCGCCGCCCGTGGCATCCTCGGCACCTCGTACGAACGATACGGGGGCAGACGTGGCCAGCGGCTGATCGAGGTTGTGGGCGTTCCGGTCCCTTGGGTCGAGCTCGGGCTCCTCGTCGCCGGCACCATCGTCGCAGTGACCCTAATGACCGGGGTGGCAGCGATGCTCATCCGTACAAGCACCGCTCTGCGCGAGCTCCGAGTTGAGGCGTGACTCGGCCAACCAGACTTGGGCGATCCAGCTGGCGCCGACCTCTGGCGGCGGCTTCGCGACTCCCTCGGCGTGGATCTGCCTGGCCCGCACGCCGGTCGGATCGGTCCTTATGAGGTGGTGTTGTGAGTGGATGGGAAAGCGCAGATCCAGGTGTGGGTGCGGAACGGAAAGATGTTACCGACGCAAACCCGATTGGCGGAGCCCACCGCACTCATGACTATCCTGTGCGCATTCCGGATAGCTGCCCGTCGGAAGCTCGTGGTGGTTATCCGATGGCCTATGCGCCGCATTCTCCCGTACGGTTATCTCGCGTCATTCGGGTGATCTGCCGGTCACGCAAAGTTTGTGGGATTTGTTTGTCGGATGGGTCTGTATAGCCGTCTGCAGGGGGTGTTTTGTCGGTGGGGTGCGCCAGAATACGGGGTA
>JBBSMN010000096.1:0-11010 GCA_038233135.1 Propionibacteriales bacterium | reverse complement strand
TGCTCCGTATGTCGGGCCCGCTCGGCTCGCTGTTCGGCGTGTGCGCCAACGGCAACGTGGCCGACGACGGCAGCGTCGTCTCGCTCGACCACGGTTGCGGCGGTCACTCCGACGTCACGGTGCCGGCCAACCGGCTGCCGGAGAAGCTGCCCGAGCCGGTCATCGACACCGTGTCGTACGAGCCGCTCGTCTGGGACTGACGGGGCCTCAGGCGCGGCCGGGGTGGTGCGCCCGCAGGTAGGTGCGGCGCCGGCGGCAGTACAGCCAGCCGATCAGCCCGAGCACGGCTCCAGTCAGGCAGGTCCACGGCCACCACCCGCGGCCGTCGTCCTGCAACGATGACCAGAACGGCAGCATGGCGAAGAAGGCCGCCAGCCACAGCAGCGCCCCGACCCCCATCGTGCGCACGCCGTCGACGTCCAGCGGCTTGACCTCGGCGACCAGGAACGTGCGGTTGCCGAACTCGCGCTCGGTGACGTCGGGCTGGCCGAACTCGTGCGGCGTGGTGGGCCGCAGCATCTCGCGCCCCTCCTGCACCCGGCCCCGCGCCGCGTCGAGGCGGCTCTCTCCCGCCGGCGGGGAGCCCTCGGGGGGCTGGTCCACCCCGCCACCATAAGACACCGGCCCTCTGGCATGCTGCGCCCTGCGGCAAGGGCGCCGCGCCACCCGCCGCCTGTGCCGTACCGACCCCGGAGGCCCGCCATGGCCCAGTCGCGTCGTCCACCCGCAGCCACCACCGGCACCAGCACGAGGGCCCGGGCGTCCGGCTCCGGCGTGGACGGCTTCTTCCGCATCAGCGAGCGCGGCTCCAGCGTCGGCCGCGAGGTGCGAGGTGGGCTCGTGACGTTCTTCACGATGGCCTACATCATCGTGCTGAACCCGCTGATCATCGGCAACGCACCCGACGTCAACGGTGACCTGCTGGCCGGCGGTGACTTCGCGGTGATCGCCGCCGTCACTGCGCTCGCCGCCGGCGTGCTGACGATCCTGATGGGCGTGGTGGCCAACTTCCCGCTGGCCCTCGCCACCGGGCTCGGCCTGAACGCCTTCGTCGCCTTCGCCATTGCCTCCCAGATGACCTGGGCCGACGCGATGGGCCTGGTCGTGCTCGAGGGCCTGGTCATCTTGTTGCTGGTGCTCACCGGCTTCCGCAAGGCCGTGTTCGACGCGGTGCCAAGGACCCTGAAGACGGCGATCTCGGTCGGCATCGGCCTGTTCATCACGCTGATCGGACTCGTCGACGCCGGCATCGTGCGGCGGACGGGTGCCGGCCCGGTGCCGGTCGAGCTCGGGGTCGGCGGGCAGCTGCTCGGGTGGCCGGTGCTGGTGTTCTGCAGCGGGCTGTTGCTGATGCTGACGCTGTTCGTGCGCGGAGTGCGAGGCGCGATCCTGATCGCCATCGCGGTCACCACGGTTCTCGCGATCATCGTCGAGGCGGTCGTCGGCATCGGCCCGTCGTTCACCCCGCCGGACACGGTCAACCCCGCCGGCTGGCAGCTGAACGTGCCGGCGCTCCCCGACAGCATCGTCGCCACCCCCGACTTCTCGCTGGTGGGGCAGTTCAGCCTGTTCGGCTCGTTCGCCCAGGTCGGCGTCGTCACCGCCTGCCTGCTCGTGTTCTCGCTCATGCTCGCGGACTTCTTCGACACCATGGGTACGATGACCGCCATCGGCGCCGAGGCCGGGCTCAACGACGCCGACGGCACCCCGCCGGGAGCGCAGCGCATCCTCATCGTCGACTCGATCGCCGCCGCAGCGGGCGGGGCCGCCTCGGTGTCCAGCAACACCAGCTACATCGAGTCCGCCGCCGGCGTCGGGGAGGGCGCGCGTACGGGCCTTGCCTCGGTCGTCACCGGCCTGTGCTTCCTCGCCGCCACCGTGCTCTCGCCGCTGGTCGGGGTGATCCCGTACGAGGCGGCCACCCCGGCGCTGGTGCTGGTCGGCTTCTTGATGATGACCCAGGTGCGCCACATCGACTGGGACGACCTGACCGTCGCCCTGCCGGCGTTCCTGACGATTGCGGTGATGCCGTTCACCTACTCGATCACGGCGGGGATCGGTGCTGGTTTCGTGTCGTACGTCGTACTTGCCACCGTGCGCGGCCGGGTCGGTCGGGTGCACCCGCTGATGTGGCTGGTTGCGGCGCTGTTCGTGGTGTGGTTCGCCATCGACCCGATCAGCGGGTGGCTCACCGGCTGAGGTGTCGGGCGACGGCCGGTGCCGATCAGTGGTAGAAAGCGCTCACCCGCTGTGCACCGCCGCATCACGGAGGCCGCCATGACATCTGCTCCCGAGGTCCAGGAGGAGTACGACACCACGCGTGCCGCACTCCTCGCCGGCGTCGCCGCGCTCGGCGGCTTCCTGTTCGGCTTCGACACCGCCGTCATCAACGGCACGGTCACCGCGATCACCAAGCAGTTCGACATGGGTCCACTGCTGTCCGGCTTCGTGGTGTCGTCGGCGCTGCTCGGCTGCGTGGCCGGTGCCTACCTCGCCGGGCGGCTGGCCGACCGGATGGGCCGCATCAAAGTGATGGTGCTGGCGGCGACCCTGTTCACGATCAGCGCGCTGGGCTCCGGGCTCGCGTTCGGACCGGTCGACCTGATCGTGTGGCGCATCGTGGGCGGCCTCGGCGTGGGCGCCGCGTCGGTGATCGCGCCAGCCTACATCGCCGAGATCGCACCGGCATCCATCCGCGGCCGGCTGGGGTCGCTGCAGCAGCTGGCCATCGTCACCGGCATCTTCCTCGCCCTGCTCTCCGACAGCTTCCTTGCCGGCGTAGCCGGTGGGGCGATCGAGGAGCTGTGGCTCGGCCAGGAGGCCTGGCGGTGGATGTTCATGGCCGAGGTCGTGCCGGCGGTCGCATACGGCGTGCTGGCCCTTCAGATCCCGGAGTCGCCGCGCTACCTGGTCGCCCAGGGCGATCACGACGGCGCACGCTCGGTGTTGAGCCAGGTACTCAAGACTGGTGTGGACGACCGGATGAGCGAGATCCGCCGCACCGTCATCCAGGACCGGCGGTCGTCGTTCGCCGACCTCCGCGGTCCCGCACTGGGCCTGCTGCCGATCGTCTGGGTCGGTGTCATGCTGTCGGTGTTCCAGCAGTTCGTCGGCATCAACGTGATCTTCTACTACTCCTCCTCGCTGTGGCAGCAGGTGGGATTCACGGAGTCCAACGCGCTGACGATCACGGTGATCACGTCGATCACCAACATCGCGGTGACGCTGGTCGCCATCGCCACCATCGACCAGTTCGGCCGCCGCAAGCTGCTGCTGGTCGGCTCGGCCGGCATGGCGCTGTCGCTTGGGACGCTCGCCTACATCTTCGGCACCGCACGAGTGGTCGACGGAGAGCCATCGTTGGCTGACACCCCCGGCCTGATCGCGCTGATCGCGGCCAACCTGTTCGTCGTGTTCTTCGGCGTCTCGTGGGGCCCGGTGGTGTGGGTGCTCCTCGGCGAGATCTTCAACAACAAGATCCGCGCCAGCGCGCTCGGCCTGGCTGCCGCGGCCCAGTGGCTCGCCAACTTCGCCATCTCCACGACGTTCCCGTCCATGGCCGCGCTGGGGCTCGGTTTTGCTTACGGCTTCTACACCACCTTTGCCGTGCTGTCGTTCCTGTTCGTGTTCAGGTTCGTCCGCGAGACCAAGGGGCGCCAGCTCGAAGACATGGAGTAGCACCTGCGGTTGCTTAGCAACGCTAATGACGTAGGCTAAGGACATGCCTGCCGACACCGCGCGCCCACCGCGCACCGACT
The DNA here is from genome assembly GCA_038233135.1 of Propionibacteriales bacterium. GTDB lineage: Bacteria > Actinomycetota > Actinomycetes > Propionibacteriales > Nocardioidaceae > JACCVL01. The sequence continues at coordinate 7,252 of JBBSMN010000096.1, read as the reverse complement.
CCGGGCTGGCCAGCGCGCTCGCGATTTCGGTCGGACGGCTCTCGCGCCGCCTCCGTCAAGAGCGCGACTCCGACCTCACCGCGACCCAGCTGTCCGCGCTCGGCACCTTGCGGGTGCACGGGCCGATGAGCGTCGGCGCGCTCGCGGCGTACGAGCAGGTGCAGCCGCCGTCGATGACGCGCACCGTCAACTGCCTCGTCGAGGCCGAGATGGTCCGCCGCGAGGCACACAGCACCGATGGCCGGCAGGTGGTCCTGCACCTGTCCGACCTGGGTCGGTCGCTGCTCGCCGCCGAGCGACGCCGGCGCGACGCCTGGCTGGCCCAGCGACTGCGCGGGCTGAGCGCAGACCAACGCGACCTGCTGCGCCGGACCGTCCCGCTGTTCGACGAGCTGACCCGGTCGTGATGGGAGGCGTGCGGCCCACGTTCCGCGCGCTGGCCGTCCGCAACTACCGTCGCTATGCGAGCGGAGCCCTGGTGTCCAACACCGGCACCTGGATGCAGCGAGTGGGCCAGGACTGGCTGGTGCTGCAGCTGTCGGCCGGTGACGGCACCGCACTGGGCATCACCACCGGCCTGCAGTTCCTGCCGATGCTGCTGCTGTCGCCGTACGCCGGGTTGGTCGCCGACCGCTTTCCCAAACACCGGGTGCTGCTGTTCACCCAGCTCGCGATGGCTGCTCCTGCCGGGTTGCTCGGTCTGCTCGCGGTCACCGGCCTGGCGCAGACCTGGCACGTCTACGTCCTCGCCCTGCTCTTCGGGATCGGCACCGCCTTCGACGCGCCGGCCAGGCAGTCCTTCGTGGTGGAGATGGTCGGACCCGACGACCTCACCAACGCCGTCGGTCTCAACTCCGCCTCGTTCAACCTGGGGCGGGTGATGGGCCCGGCCCTCGCCGGCGGCCTGATCGCGCTGCTCGGGTCGGACGCTGCGGCGACGGGATGGGTGATCCTGCTCAACGCGGCGAGCTATCTGGCCGTCATCGCCTCGCTGCGCTCCCTCGACCTGCAGCAGCTGCACCCGGCCACGCCGGCCCGGCGCGGGCCCGGTGCGATCCGGGACGGGCTGCGCTACGTGCGGGGCAGGCCTGACCTGATGATGGTGCTGACGATCGTGTTCTTCGTCGGCACGTTCGGGCTCAACTTCCAGCTCACCATGGCACTGATGGCGACCGCTGTGTTCGACAAGGGCGCCGGGGCGTACGGGCTGCTCGGCTCGATCATGGCGGTCGGCTCGCTGGCCGGGGCGCTGTTCGCTGCCCGCCGCGCGCGGGCCCGCGGCCGGCTGGTGGTCGGCGCGGCCGTCGCCTTCTGCCTGGCCGAGATCGTCGCCGGTCTGGCCCCGACTTATGCGGCCTTCGCCGTGTGGCTGCCGCTGGTCGGCATCAGCGCCCTGACGCTGATCACCGCCGCCAACGCCACCATGCAGCTCGCGGTCGCGCCGGAGATGCGTGGGCGTGTCGCTGCGCTATACATGATGATCTTCATGGGCGGCACCCCGATCGGCGCGCCGATCGTCGGCTGGGTCGGCGAGACGTTCGGTGCCCGGTGGACCTTGATCGGTGGCGGCGCGGTCGCCCTGGTCGGCACCCTCGCCGCGGCGGCCGTCTTCGCCCGACGTAGCGGGCTGGTGGTCCGCGCGCACCTCGGCCGGCACCCCGGCCTGGACGTCCGTGCGGCCGACCCGGTGCTGTCGCAGCCCGAGCGTCTGGCCGGTTGACCCACGCCCGTGCCCAACACTTCGTAGACTCGCCGGGTGAACCCCCACCACCGTCGGCTGGTCATCCCCGGTCTGCTCGTGGTCTTGCTGGTGACGGTGGTCGTCGCCGCCGTCTGGCGGTGAGCCGCATGACCGTCGCACTCGACGTGGCGCGCGAGCGCGTACGTGAGCTGGTGCTGTCCGACGACCTGCTTCGAGCGGTGGCGTCCGGTCGCCGGCGGGGTGCGCACCCGCAGTGGCGGCGGGTGGTGCTGCGCCCGGTCGACCTGCGCGGCGGCCGGCACCTGCAGTCCACCGCGTACGACGACACCCAGGCGCACACGCGCAACGCCGCCGAGGGCGCGACCGCGGCGGCGCTCGTGCAGGAGCTGCTCGCGGTTCCGTTCGGCAACTGGCATGTGGAGACGACCGCGTGCACGCTCCAGCTGCGGGTGACCAAGCGTGGCGAGGCGCAGCTGCACGAGTCGGCGCGGGTGGCCGGCGAGCCGGCCACCGATGCGGATCCGCGCGCGCACGACCGCGCCAAGAGGCGCGAGCTGGACCCGGCGGACGCCTGGCTGGTCGCCGTCGGGATCAGTGCCGCCGACGGCACCATCAAGGCCGCTCGGCGCGACAAGCACCGCCAGGTCGAGCAGTTCTGCCAACAGCTGTCCGCCGTCGTCGACGGCGCGCTCGACAGCGGCCGGCTGCGCACCCCGACCGCTGACGACCCGCTGCGGGTGGTGGACCTCGGGTGCGGCAACGCCTACCTCACGTTCGCGGCCTACCGGTGGCTCACCGAGCAGCGCGGACTGGCCGTGGCCCTCACCGGGGTGGACGTCAAGGACCAGGCCCGCCAGCGCAACGAGGAGCTGGCCGCCCGCCTGGACGCGACCGGGCTGGAGTTCGTCGCGGCCGGCATCGCCGACGTGCAGCTCGACCCGGCACCAGACATCGTGCTGTCGTTGCACGCCTGCGACACCGCGACCGACGACGCGCTGGCCCGAGCGATCGGCTGGCAGGTGCCGGTGCTCCTGGCCGCGCCGTGCTGCCACCACCATCTGCAGGCCCAGCTGCGCGGGCGTCCGGCGCCCGCACCGTACGGGTTGGTGACCCGGCACCACATCCTGCGCGAGCGGCTGGCCGACGCGCTCACCGACACCGCCCGTGCGGCCCTGCTGCGCATGCACGGCTATCGCGTCGAGGTGGTGGAGTTCGTCGACAGCGCGCACACCCCGCGCAACATGCTGCTGCGGGCGGTGCGCACCGGTGGCGACGCCATCGGGGTGCGTGAGGACTATGACCGGCTGGTGCGCGAGTGGCAGGTGTCGCCGCGGCTCGCGGAGCTGGTCGGGCTGGTGCCGTCGTGACCGGCGGGTCGGGCAGGCGGCTGCGAGGTGCCCGCTTGCCGGTGCTGCTGGGGCTGATGGTGCTCAGCGGTGCGGGCGGGGCGCAGGCCTGGGGCCAGGAGGGGCTCGACGACATCAGGATCAAGGATCCGCGGATCAGCGAGTCCAGCGGCCTCAGCGTTTCACCCGCCACCGACGAGCTGCTCTACACCGTCAACGACTCCGGGCACGACCCGGTCGTCTTCGTCGTCGAGCGTCCCGGCGGCGAGGTCGTGGGCACCACGATGCTCGAAGGACTCGATCCCGACGCGATCGACCCGGAGGCCATGGCGGTGCAGGGTGACCGGCTGTGGGTGGCCGACACCGGCGACAACAGCCACGAGCGCGACGACGTCGCCTTGTACTCCCTGCCCGCTCCCGGTCGCGGTGACCACACGGTGCGGCCCAGTGCCTATCCGTTGCGCTATGCCGAGGGCAACCCCGACGTCGAGGCGCTGCTCATGCCACCGGACGGCACCGGCGGCTGGCTGGTGACCAAGGACGTGTTCGGTGGTGAGGTGCTGGCTCTCCCGGCGCAGATGAAGCCCGGCGAGCCGGTCGAGCCCACACCGGTGCCGGACGTCGAGGTGCCCGGCCTGGTGACAGACGCGACGATGCTGCCCCGCCACGACGGCGCGGTCGTGCGGCTCTACGGCAAGGCGCTGGTCTATCGCCTGCCTGACTGGACCCAGGTGGCGACCCTCGACCTGCCCGGCCAGGAGCAGGGCGAGTCCATCACCGCGCTGCCCGACGGAAGGACGCTGCTCGCGGGCTCCGAGGGCAGCCCCGCGCTGATCGACGCCGTCACCGTGCCGACGAAGGTGCTCGCCGATCTCGAGCCGGCCGGGACAGACGGTGCCGGCGAGCCGACCTCCACGTCGACGCCGTCGACAGACGCTGGCGAGGCGGCTGACGACCTGCCGCTGGCCGTCGCCGGGGGCGTTGCGGCCGTCGTCGTCCTGGGCGGGGGTGCCCTGCTGGCCCGGCGGTACGCCGCCAGGCGCCGCGTGGACGACTACTACTGACGACCTGCAACCGACGTTGGGTGCGGTTCAGCCCAGGCGGTCGACGACGTGCTCGATACACGCAGTGAGCGCCTCCACGTCGGCCGGGTCGATCGCCGGGAACATCGCGACCCGCAGCTGGTTGCGCCCCAGCTTGCGGTAGGGCTCGACGTCGACGATCCCGTTGGTACGCAGCACCTTCGCCACCGACGCGGCGTCGACGCTGTCGTCGAAGTCGATCGTGCCGACGACCAGCGACCGCGCAGCGGTGTCCTTGACGAACGGCTCCGCGTACCGGGTCTTGTTCGCCCACCGGTACAGCCGGTCCGACGAGTCGGTCGTGCGCTCGACCGCCCACCGCAGGCCGCCGTTGCTGTTGAGCCAGTCGATCTGCTCGGCCATCAGGAACAGCGTCGCGACCGACGGGGTGTTGTACGTCTGGTCCTTGGCGGAGTTGTCGATCGCCGTCGGCAGGTCGAGGAACGCTGGCACCCAGCGCTCGGAGGTGGCCAGCTGCGCGGCGCGCTCAAGTGCCGCGGGCGACAGCAGAGCGATCCACAGCCCGCCGTCGGCCGCGAAGGACTTCTGCGGCGCGAAGTAGTACGCGTCGACCTGCCCGACGTCCACGGGCAGCCCGCCGGCGCCCGAGGTGGCGTCGACGATGACCAGCGCGCCGTCGTCGGCACCGGCCACCCGGGCGACGTCGGTCATCACGCCGGTCGAGGTCTCGTTGTGGGCCCACGCGTAGGCATCCACGCCCGCCTCGGCGACGGCCACCGGCCGGGTGCCGGGCTCGGCCCGGATCACGGTCGGGTCGTTGAGGAACGGTGCGTCGGCGGCGGCCTTGGCGAACTTGGCCGAGAACTCGCCGAACGACAGGTGCTGGCTCCTGGCCCGGATCAGCCCGAGGGTCGCCACGTCCCAGAACGCGGTCGCGCCGCCGTTGCTGAGCACCACCTCGTACCCGTCGGGCAGGTCGAACAGCTCGCGCAACCCCTGGCGTACCCGGCGAACGGTGTTCTTGACCGGAGCCTGTCGGTGCGAGGTGCCGAGCAGTCGGTTGCCGGTCGCCGCGAGTGCGGCCAGCTGCTCGGCGCGGACCTTGGACGGGCCGGACCCGAAGCGCCCGTCGGCGGGCAGCAGCTCGGCCGGGATGGTCAGCGGGGCGTCGCTCACGAATCGGTCTCCAGTGCGGCTCGGGTGCTGGGTGGGGCGACCGTCCAGTCTGCCACCGGCTCAGTTCGAGCGGGGCACCCGCACCGGTGCGCACAGGGGCACCGTCTAGCGTAGAAACCCGTGGACGACGAGCGCCTGCGGGCGATGCGCGAGGAGTACGCCGCGGTCGGGCTCGACGAGGGCGCGGCGGGGGAGGACCCGGTGGCGATGTTCGACCGCTGGTTGACCGAGGTGGCGGCGGCCGGGGTGCACGAGCCCAACGCGATGGCACTGGCCACAGCGACACCCGACGGGCTGCCGTCCGTGCGGCTGGTGCTGCTCAAGGGCGCGGACGCTCGCGGGTTCGTGTTCTTCACCAACACCGACTCGCGCAAGGGCGCCGAGCTGGCGGCCAACCCGCACGCCGCGCTGGCGATGACGTGGCACGAGGTGCAGCGGCAGGTGCGGGTCGAGGGCCCGGTTCACCGGCTGTCCGCGGTCGACGACGACGCCTACTTCGCCTCGCGGCCCCGCGGCTCGCAGCTGGGTGCCGCCGCCTCGCCGCAGAGCCAGGTGGTGCCGGGCAGGGAGTGGCTCGACGAGCGCTACGCGGGCCTGGAGCGTACGTACCCGACCGGGACCACCGTGCCGCGGCCGCCGCACTGGGGTGGCTACCGCGTGGAGCCGCAGGCGATGGAGTTCTGGCATGGCCGACACGGTCGGATGCACGACCGCCTGCGCTTCACCCGTACGGATGCGGGTTGGCGCCGTGAGCGCCTCGCCCCCTGACCGCAACTTGGCGGGGTCAGATCAGGGTCAGGGCAGGGGACGGCCCGCAGGGTGCGGGTGGCCACGCCTGGCATGGGGCCTGGCGGGGTCCGCTGCGTCGACTGGACGGGCTCGACGCCCCTGCGGGCCGGGTGGCTGCCGTGAATTCGCCCGTCGCCTCGCCTTCCGGTTCGGCACCAGCGGGCCAGCACCGAGGTGCGGCCCGCAGCGGATCACGGCCAGCGGTGGCGACTAGCTGGCAGCCACCTCGCACGTCCGTTTGTCACTCATTGATCGGACCACCTCCTCTCCTGCGTACGAGAGAAACTACGGTGCCGCAGCCGCTCGCACAAGAGGGTTTCGAGCCGTCTGGTCAGCCGTTCCGGCCGGTACGGAACCACCCGGCCGTGTCGGGCGGGACGGCGTGGTCGACCACCGCGTCGGCGTGGGTCGCGATCAGCAGCCCGGCCGCGTCCACACCCAAGGCGGCGAGCTGCACCGGCGTGGCGCCGCAGGCGACGACGCACACCAAGCCGTCGTCGCTGCTTGTGGCGCCGCCACGTCGGATCACAAGTGCGTCCGGGCCGACCTCCGGCAGCTCGACCGAGTCGCCGAGCGACCCGAGCAGCTCTCGGCGCAACCGCACGGCGGCCCGGACGAACGCCAGCGTCGAGGCCGGGTCGGCCTGCTGGGCCTGCACCGACAGCCCGCCCCAGCCGTCGGGCTGCGGCAGCCACGGCGCGGCGGACCCCGCCGGTGAGAAGCCGTACGCGGTGCTGTCCTGCGCGGTGCTGTCTTGCGCGGTGGTCCAGGGCAGCGGTACGCGACAGCCGTCTCGCCCGATGCCGCGGCCGTTGTGGAACGCCGGGTCCTGCCGCTCCTCGGGAGCGATGTCGACCTGCGGCAGCCCGAGCTCCTCGCCCTGGTAGAGGTACGTCGAGCCGGGCAGCGCGAACATCGCGAGCAGTCCACTGCGGGCACGAGCCGCGCCGGTCGCGCCGTCGCCGAGCCGGCTGGTCGCCCGCACCACGTCGTGGTTGGACTGCACCCAGGTGGGCGACGCGCCGACCGTCCGGGTCGCGCGGAACGTGTGATCGATCACGGCGCGCAGCGCGTCGCCGGACCAGTCCGCGGTCAGCCAGTGGAAGTTGAACGCCTGTTGCAGCTCGTCGGGCCGCAGGTAGCGCGCCATCGCCTCGGCGTCGGACACCCACGCCTCCGCGATCGCCATCCGGTCC
>JBBSMN010000095.1:0-11091 GCA_038233135.1 Propionibacteriales bacterium | reverse complement strand
GAGGCGGCGCTGCCCGACGAGCTGGCGGGGCCCTACCGCGAGACGCTCACCAAGCTGCAGGACTCCGCACCCCCGATGGACACGGCCCAGGTCAACCAGATGATGGCCGCCGAGATGGGCGCCGGTTGGCGCAAGCGGTTCCGGGCGTTCGAAAGCGACCCGACCGCGGCCGCTTCCATCGGGCAGGTGCACCGGGCGGTGTGGTCCGACGGCCGCGACGTGGCCGTCAAGGTGCAGTACCCCGGGGCCGGGGACGCCATCCGTGCCGACCTGCGCCAGATCGACCGGGCAGCTCGTGTCTTTGGTGGCATGTTCCCCAACATCGACGTCCGGGCGCTGGTCGGCGAGCTGCAGGACCGGGTGTCGGAGGAGCTGGACTACCGGATGGAGGCGGAGGCGCAGGCAGCCTTCCACGAGGCGTTCGTCGACGATCCGGACGTGACAGTGCCGGCGGTCGTGGACGCCACCGAGCGGGTCTTGGTGAGCAGCTGGCTGGACAGCACCGGATCCTTGGCGCGACTCGTGGTCGAGGGGGACCAGAGCGCCCGCGACTACTTCGGCACCGCCTACGTCCGCTTCTTGTTCTCCGGCCCGCGACGCACGGGGATGTTGCATGCCGACCCGCACCCCGGCAACTTCCGGATCATGCCCGACGGCCGGCTCGGCGTCGTCGACTTCGGTGCGGTGGCGCGGCTCGGCCCGGACGGTCTACCCCGCAACGTGGGACGGCTCGTGCGCCATGCCGTCGACGGGGAGTGGGACGCGGTTCTCGACGGGCTGCGCGACGAGGGCTTCGTCAAGCCCGGCGTCGACATCGACATGCAGGTGCTGCGGGACTACCTCCAGCCGTTCGTCGAACCGGCGGCCGCACCCACGTTCAAGTTCTCCCGAGACTGGCTGCGCGGGCAGGCGGCCCGCTTCGACTCACCGCGCAAGGAGGCGTTCGTGACGGCGACGCGCCTGAACCTGCCGGCCAACTACCTGCTGCTGCATCGGGTCTGGAGCGGCGGGGTCGGCGTGCTGTGCCAGCTCGGCGCCGAGGCCGACTTCCGGTCGATCCTGGACGAGGCGCTGCCCGGCTTCGGGGACTGACTCACCACCTGCCGCTGCCGCCGGGGGCGACGTACGACGTCGCGTCCCCGGCGGCAGCGGAGGTGGCACGGTGGTGCGGCGAGGTCACAGCAGCCGGGCCAGGTGCAGGCGCGCGCGCATGGCGTTGCGCTCGGCCCGGCGAGCCAGCCGTAGGGCGACCCCCAGCTCGTTGCCGCGGCGCCGCTGGGCCGCAGTGGCCAGCAGCTCTCGATGGTGAGCACGAGCGAGCTCTTCGTTCATGAGGTTCATGGTGGTGCTCCTGTCAGTGTGCGAAAGGCATGCGTTGGCGCGAGCATCCTTCAGTCGCGCGGAGGCGGTCAGGCCGCCGCGATCTCGGTCTTGCGGGGACGTCCGCGGGGCCGCTTGCGCGGGACGACGACGCCGTTCAGGAACAGCTCGCCACCCCAGACTCCCCACGGCTCGCGCCGTTCCAGCGCGCCGGCCAGGCACATCTCCCGGACCGGGCAGCCGCGACACAGGGCCTTGGCGAACTCGACGTCTTGTGGGGTCTCGGCGAAGAACAGCTCGGGGTCGTTGACCCGGCAAGGCAGGGTGCGCTCGTCGACCTCGCTGCCCACGGGTGGTGCGAGCGCTTCGAGGACGTTGCTGCTCATCGAGTCACTTCCTTGTCACTGGTGGTTCGGTGGAGCGGACAAAACAAAAGGCCGCGGAATCCGATGTCTGGATTCCGCGGCCTGGAGGTAGCCGATCTGGTGGTGCTAGAACGGTGGACTCCAGGCATGGGGATCCCAGAACTCGACATCGGTGGCGAACATCGTCAGCGGGCCACGCGCGTAGCCGACGGTGCTGCCGTCAGTGCTGCTGTCAGTGCAGTCAGACGTGGCGGTGCCGCGGTCAGCGCCCGAGAACGGTGCGAGCCGGGTCCTTGTGTTCGTGATGCTGACCATGGCGGGCACCTCCTCTAGGTCTTCGCCAGCGGCTTGGCTGCGCGTCACGCAGCGCTCAGAAGAGTACGCGCGCCGCGCGCGGGTGCGCAATGCATTTACTGGGCGGGCATTTGCTGGCGAGTAGATCAGCCCAGCAGCTCCAGCAGGTCGTCGCCGTAGCGCGCCAGCTTGACGGCACCGACGCCGGGGATGCGTGACAACCCCACGGTGTCACCGGGCAGCTCCTCTGCCAGTGCCACCAGCGTGGCATCGGTGAGCACGCAGTAGGCCGGCACCGACTGGTCGGCAGCCTGCTCGCGCCGCCACTCGCGCAGGCGCTCGAACAGCGCCTCGTCGTAGGTCGGTGGGCAGCTGTCGCACCGGCCCAGGCTGGCCCGCGAGCCCGTGAGCGCCTGGTCGCACACCCGGCAGCGGCGGACAGACCGCCTGCGCGTGCGCGCCGCGCCGCGACCCCCGTCTCTGGCCCCCGGCGCGGACGCGTGCGCCGGCGCGAGCACGCCGTCGAGGAACCCGGTCGGGCCGCGGCTGCCACGACCGCCCGGCGTACGGGTGGCCGCCCAGGTGACGAGCAGGTCGCGTCGGGCACGGGTCACACCGACGTAGAAGAGCCGGCGCTCCTCCTCGACCGCGGCAGGCGTATCGGCATGCACGATCGGCATCGCGCCCTCGTGCATGCCGGCGAGCGCGACGACGTCCCACTCCAGCCCTTTGGCCGAGTGCAGGGTGGCGATCGTGACGCCGTCGGCGACGGGGGCGTCCTGCAGATGACTTCGGCGATCCAGCTCGGCGACGAGCGCGGTCAGGTCGGCCGGGGGCCCGCCATGGTCGTCCACCGTGCCGGCTGGTGCGGCGAGCTCCTCGGCGACGGTGACCAGCGCGTGCAACGACTCCCAGCGGTCGCGCTGCGACCCGGTGCCGGTCGGCGCTGCAGAGGTGTGGCCCATCGACCCCAGCACCCCCAGCGTCTGCTCGACGAGCCCCGACCCGTCCGCGTCGTCGGAGCCTGCACGGGCCTGCCCGCGCAGCAGTGTCACCGCCTGACGCACCTCCGGGCGCTCGAAGAACCGGTCGGCACCGCGCAACGTGTAAGCCAGTCCGGCGGCGGAAAAGGCGTCCTCGTACGGACGCGTCTGCGCGTTGATGCGCACCAGCACCGCCATGTCACGCAGCGACACCCCGGCGCGGTGACGACGCTCAAGCTCGTCGGCCACCCACTCGGCCTCGGCGACCTCGTCGGCATGCCCCCGCAGCACCACCTCGGGACCAGTTCCCTGTTGGGCCCGCAGCACCACGCCGGTGCTGTCCCCGGAGTTCACCTGGGAGATGGAGTTGGCCAGGCCGACGACCTGTGGGGTGGAACGGTAGTTGCGCACCAGCTCAAGGCGCCGCGCGCCGCGGAAACGCTGTCCGAAGCCCGCCAGGTGGCTGGTCGATGCGCCGGCGAAGGTGTAGATCGTCTGCCACGGGTCTCGCACGACGCACACATCATCGCGCGGACCCAACCAGCGCTGCAGCAGCGCGACCTGGACCGGGCTGACGTCCTGGTACTCGTCGACCACGAACCAGCGGTACTGCTTGCGCACCAGCGCGGCGACCCGCTCGTCCTCGTCGAGCAGTGCCACGGCGACGAGCAGCAGATCCTCCATGTCGAGGCGGCCGCGCTCTCGCTTGACCTCCTCATAGGCCGCGAACGTCTGCGCCAACGTGGACGGGGCGGTCCCGGCGACCTGCCGCCCGGCAGCGCCAGCGAGGCGTACGTAGTCGTCGGGCCGCACGTTGCTGACCTTCGCCCATTCGATCTCGCCGGCGAGGTCACGCAGCAGGCCCTGCTCGGTCGACAGCCCGCAGCGCCGGGCCGCCTCGCCGAGGAACGGCAGCTTGGACACCGCCAGCTCGGGCAGCTGCCCGCCGTACACCTTCGGCCAGAAGTAGCGGGCCTGGCGCAGCGCCGCGGAGTGGAATGTGCGTGCCTGCACCCCGGCAGCGCCGAGCGCACCGAGCCGCGAGCGCATCTCGCCGGCGGCACGCGTGGTGAAGGTGACCGCCAACACCTCGTGCGGGACGTACGTGCCGGTCGCGACGCCGTAGGCGATGCGGTGGGTGATGGCGCGGGTCTTGCCGGTGCCGGCACCCGCGACCACGCACAGCGGGCCGGCCAACGTGGTGGCCACCTCGCGCTGCTCGGGGTCGAGCGCGTCCAGCAGGTGGTCGGCGGTGCGCACGCGGTCGGGCTCCTGGCTCAGCGGGCCGGGCACTGGAATAGGCCCAGGACGGGGCGGGTTGTCCGTCACGGTCACTGTAGAACCCCGAGCGGACAGCACCGAAGGGACAGACGATGGCGGCCCAGTTCACGATGTACTCCACCCCGTGGTGCGGGTACTGCCACCGCCTGAAGGGCCAGCTCGGCCGCGAGGGCATCGAGTTCGACATGGTCGACATCGAGCAGGAGCCGGCCGCGGCCGAGATCGTCGAGCGGGCCAACAACGGCAGCCGCACCGTCCCGACGCTGGTGTTCGCCGACGGCTCGGCCCTGACCAACCCGTCGGTTGCCCAGGTCAAGGCTCAGCTGGCGCTCACCGGCTGAGCCCCGCCCGAACGCAGGCCGTCAGCGCGCCCAGGCGGTCACCCGAGGGTTGCGGTGACCACCCACCGGTCACCACTCGCCGGTCACCACTCGCCGGGCAGTGACCCGCCGTGCCAGCGGTCCAGCAGCCAGCGCGAGATCGAGAACCGAGGCGGCAGGCGTACGTCCCCGGACGCGCTGGCCTCGGTCAGCGCGGCTCGGCTGAACCAGCGCGCATCGGTGACCTCGGCACCGTCGACCGTGATGTCGGTAGCGTTGGCGCGGGCTGAGAAGCCCAGCATGAGGCTCGCCGGGAAGGGCCACGGCTGGCTGGCCGCATAGGTCACCTCACCCACCACCACCCCGGTCTCCTCACCGACCTCGCGGCGGACGGCACCCTCCAAGGACTCCCCCGGCTCCACGAAGCCGGCCAGCGTCGAGAACCGGTTCTGCGGCCAGAGCGGTGAATGGCCGAGCAGAGCCCGTTCCGAGTCGTCGGTCACCAACATGATCACCGCCGGGTCGGTCCGCGGGAAGTGCTGGGCCCCGCAGCTCGGGCAGCGTCGGCGGTGGCCAGCATCGTCGGCGTGGCTGAGATGACCGCAGCGAGCGCAGAACCGGTGGGTGCGGTGCCAGTTCGCCAGGCCCAGAGCATGCACGAGCAGGCTGCCCTCCAGCGGATCCCGGTCCATCGCCACCGTCCGCGCCGACCCGCCAGCCAGCCGCTCCGGCAGGTGCGGCACCGAGATGGCCGCGACCGGACCGTGCTCGTCGGCGCCCAGCAGCATCCGCTCGGCAGTGGCAGCCCCCGGACCGGACGCGTCACCGGCGGGCTGCTCGGCTACCCCGTGGGCCAGCTCGTCGGCCAGCTCGTCGGCCAGCTCGTCGGCCGCCGGCACGCTCAGCTGAGCCAGCCCGTCACCGTCAACGGCCACCACGTCGTCGCCGACGACGAGGACACGCGCCGTGGGCTCCTGTTTGAGCCGGTCCCACCAGTCGGGGTCGGCGCGCCGCTCGGCCTGCCGGTCGTACGGGGCGACGGCGAACGGCAGCCCGTTGCCGTCCGCACGGGCGGGGTCGGGGTCCGGGGCGGCGACGCGGGGCACGCGGCGACCCTACGTCGGGCGCGGGCACCCGGTGGATAGCCTTCAGCGCCATGAGCATCCACATCGGCGCCGAGCCCGGCCAGGTCGCCCCGCGAGTCCTCTTTCCCGGCGACCCCCTACGGGCGCAGTGGATCGCCAACCACTACCTCGAGGACGCCGAGTGCTACTCGCAGGTGCGCAACATGCTGGGTTTCACCGGCACGTACCGCGGCGAGCAGATCAGCGTCCAGGGCTCCGGCATGGGCCAGCCGTCGATGGCCATCTACGCCAACGAGCTGTTCCGCGACTACGGCGTGCAGCAGCTGGTGCGGGTCGGCTCCTGCGGGGCGCTCACCGAGTCGCTCAAGGTGCGCGATGTGGTGCTCGCGATCAGCGCAGCCACCGACTCGTCCATGAACCGGCACCGCTTCCACGGGTTCGACTACTCCGCCACCGCCGACTTCGCACTGCTGCGCACGGCCTACGACGCGGGCGTCGCGACCGGTGCCACACCGGTGGTCGGACAGGTGTTCACGTCGGACTCCTTCTACCACCCCCGCCCGGAGCTGACCGCGCACCTGGTGGAGCACGGTGTCGTGGCAGTGGAGATGGAGGCCAGCGCGCTCTACACCCTTGCCGCCGGCTATGGCCGCCGGGCGCTGGCACTGTGCACGGTCTCCGACCACGTCGTCACCGGCGAGGAGACCACCGCGGAGGAGCGCGAGCAGACGTTCGGTGAGATGGTCGAGCTGGCCCTCGAGTCGATGCTGGCCGTGCCCGTCGAGTGACCGGCCGCGCGACGCCGTCCTCGCGTCTGTCGATGTCTCGTGATGTCATGTGATGAACGGCACATGACACGGAGATCACGGAGGCAGCAGTGACGACCCTGGCGCACAACCTGACCTACACCGCTGAGCAGCACGGCGACCGGCCGGCGATCCGGCTCGACGACACGGTGCTCACCTACACCGAGCTGCAGGACGCCGCCCGACGCGTGACGTCGATGCTGCGCGCACGCGGCATCGGGCCGGGCGACCGTGTCGCGATGGTGCTCCCCAACGTGCCGCACTTCCCGATCCTGTTCTACGGGGCGGTCGCGGCCGGCGCGGTCGTCGTACCAATGAACCCGTTGCTCAAGGCCCGCGAGGTGAAGTACTACCTCGAGGACTCCGGCGCCTCGGTCGTGTTCGCCTGGCACCAGATGGCCGACGAGTCGGGCAAGGCCGCGGACAGCGTCGGCATCGACAGCATCCCGGTCGCACCCGACACGTTCGGCGACCTGCTGGCCGAGCACGAGCCCGCCGAGGACGTCGTCGACCGCGACGACGAGGACACGGTGGTTCTCCTGTACACCTCCGGCACGACCGGCCAGCCCAAAGGAGCCGAGCTCACCCACGCCAACATGGTCAGCAACTGCGCGCTGACCGTCGACACGCTGCTGGCGCTGCAGCCGGACGACGTGGTGATGGGCTGCCTGCCCCTGTTCCACTGCTTCGGGCTCACCTGCGGCCTCAACGCCGCCGTGGTCGCCGGCTCCTGCCTCACGCTGATCCCCCGGTTCGACCCGGGCAAGGCGCTCAAGGTCGTCGGCCGTGACCGGGTCACCGTCTTCGAGGGGGTGCCAACGATGTACGCGGCGATGCTGAACGCCCCCGACGCCACGTCGTACGACGTGTCCAGCCTGCGCACGTGCATCTCCGGCGGGTCGGCGATGCCGGTCGAGGTGATGCGTGGCTTCGAGGAGACCTTCGGCTGCACCGTGCTGGAGGGGTACGGGTTGTCCGAGACCTCGCCGGTCGCGTCGTTCAACCAGCCCCACAAGGAGCGCAAACCGGGGTCGATCGGGTTCCCGGTGCCCGGCGTCGAGATGCGGGTGGTCGACGTCGACGGCCAGCCGGCCGAGCAGGGAACGGTTGGGGAGATCGCCATCCGCGGCGAGTGCCTGATGAAGGGCTACTGGCGCAACAAGGAGGCCACCGACGAGGCCATCCCGGACGGGTGGTTCCGCAGCGGCGACATGGCCAAGACCGACGAGGACGGCTACTTCTACATCGTCGACCGCAAGAAGGACCTCATCATCCGCGGGGGCTACAACGTCTACCCGCGTGAGGTCGAGGAGGCGCTGTACGAACACGAGGCGGTCGCCGAGGCCGCTGTGGTCGGCATCGCCGACCGCGACCTGGGCGAGGAGGTCGGCGCCGCGGTTGCACTCAAGCCCGACGCGAGCGCCACCGAGGACGAGCTGAAGGCGTTCGCCAAGGAGCGGCTGGCGGCCTACAAGTACCCCCGTCAGGTGTGGATCGTGGACGAGCTGCCCAAGGGCCCGACCGGCAAGATCCTCCGCCGAGAGGTCAGCGCGCCCGACGCGGAGTCGAGGACCGGCTCCGGATGAGCGCCGCCACCAGTGCACAGGAGCGCATCCACGAGGCCGACGAGGACGGCAGTGCTGCGGCGGCGCCGCTCGACCTGCTGCTGACCGACGCCGCGCTCAGCCCGGTGCGCCGCTTCGTACCCGGCATCTCCGGGGTGCGGTTCGCCGCCAACCTGGCCCGCCGGCCCGGGCGCGTCGCCGGCCGCGGCCGGGCGCTCGCCGAGGAGCTGGCCAGGATCGGGCTGGGGCGCTCCGACCTCGCCCCGCACGAGAAGGACCGCCGCTTCGCCGAGCCAGGGTGGACGCACAACCCGCTGCTCAAGCGGGCGGTGCAGACGTACCTCGCGGTGGGGACGGCGGCGCGCGGGCTCGTGGACGATGCCGACCTCGAGTGGGCGGACGAGCAGCGGATGGGCTTCGTCGTCGACAACTTGGTCGAGGCGTCGGCACCGAGCAACAACCCCCTGCTGAACCCGCTGGTGCTGAAGGCGGCCGTCGACACCGGCGGCAGCAACCTGGTCGAGGGCGGCCGCCGGCTGGTGCGGGACTTCGCGACCGCCCCCCGGGTGCCCGCGATGGTCGAGCCGGACGCCTTCGAGGTCGGCGCGGACCTTGCCGTTACACCGGGCGAGGTGGTGCTGCGCACCGATGTCTTCGAGCTCATCCAATATGCCCCGCAGACACCCAAGGTCCGGCGGGTGCCGCTGCTGATCGTCCCACCGACGATCAACAAGTACTACGTCATCGACCTCGCCGAGCACCGCAGCCTGGTCGAGCACCTGGTGCAGAGCGGCCAGCAGGTCTACGTGATCTCGTGGCGCAATCCCGACGCCCGGCACGCCGACTGGGGGCTGGACACCTACGGTCAGGCGATCGTCGAGGCGATGGACGCCATCAAGGTGATCAGCCGCGAGGACCGGGTGGCGCTCTTCGCGCTGTGCTCCGGCGGCATGATCGCCTCGATGCTGCTGGCACACCTGGCCGATATCGGCGCGCTCAACCGGGTGGCGGCCTTCAGCCTCGCGGTCACCGTGCTGGACCAGGCCCGCGCCGGGCTGCCCAGCGCGCTGCTGTCCCGCAAGGTCGCTGCCGCGGCGACCGCGGCGTCGCAACGGCAGGGCTACCTCGACGGGCGCATGCTGGCCGAGGTGTTCGCCTGGCTGCGACCGAACGACCTGATCTGGAACTACTGGGTCAACAACTACCTGCTGGGCAAGGCGCCCAAGGCGTTCGACATCCTGTACTGGAACGCTGACCCGGTGCGCCTGACCGCAGCGACCCACCGCGAGTTCATCGAGCTCGCTGTCACCAACGGGCTCACCGACCCGGGCGGGTCGACGATGCTCGGGTCGCCGGTAAACCTTGGGAAGGTCGACACCGACGCCTACGTCGTCGCCGGCATCGCCGACCACCTGTGCGCCTGGGAGTCGTGCTATCGCACCACCCAGCTGCTCGGCGGCGAGTGCCGGTTCGTGCTGTCAACCAGCGGGCACATCGCCTCGATGGTCAACCCGCCGGGCAACGAGAAGGCCAGCTTCCAGACCGCTGCGGACAACCCGCCCGACCCGGCGCGGTGGCTGGAGTCGGCGGAGACGGTCAAGGGCACCTGGTGGACCGACTACGTCGAATGGCTCAGCGCCCGGACCGGCCCCGAGCGTGGCAAGCCGCGGCGGATGGGGTCGGCGGCCTTCCCGCCGCTCTGCCCGGCGCCGGGGACCTATGTCCACGACCGCTGAGCGGCGAGGGCGGAGCCCGAGTGCGACCACCGGTGCTGAGCGGCGAGGGCGGAGCCCGAGTGCGACCACCGGTGCTGAGCGGCGAGGGCGGCGGAGCCCGAGTGCGACCACCGGTGCTGAACGGCGAGGGCGGAGCCCGAGTGCGACCACCGGCGCTGAGGGCGGACCGTCCATGGTGACGCGGCGAGACCGGCTGCGTTCGCTGACGGTGCGCCGGGTGCAGGTGCGGGTGTCGGTGCGATCGCCGCAGGGGCGGCTGGCGACCGAGCCGCCGCTGCTGCTTTGCAATGGCATCGGTGCCAGCTTGGAGGTGCTGCAGCCGCTGGTGGACTCCCTCGACCCCGATCGCGGTGTGATCCGTTTCGACGTCCCCGGTGTGGGCGGCTCGCCGCTGCCGCCGATGCCGTACGTGCTGGCGACGCTGGCCCCCTGGGTGGCGGCGCTGGCGGCCCGGCTCGGGCACCGACGCTTCGACGTGCTGGGGCTGTCCTGGGGCGGCGGGCTCGCCCAGCAGCTCGCGGTGCAGTGCCGGCGACGCGTGCGGCGAGTGGTGCTGGTGGCCACCGGCACGGGATCGCTGATGGTGCCGGCGCATCCGCGGGTGCTGGCCAAGATGGTGACACCGCGCCGGCACCGCGACCCCGCGTACGCGCGGCAGATCGCCGCCGAGATCTACGGCGGCAGCGTACGCACCGATCCCGACGGCGCGGCCGAGCTGCTGCACGCGGCCACGCGGGCCGGCCCCAGGCGTGGCTACTACTACCAGCTGGCGGCCGCCGTGGGCTGGAGCAGCCTGCCGTGCCTGCCGCTGCTGCGGCAACCGACTCTCGTGCTCGCCGGCGATGACGACCCGATCATCCCGCTGGTCAACGCGAGGGTGCTGGCGCGGCTGATCCCGCGGGCCCGGTTGCATGTGTACGCCGGTGGGCACCTGGGTGTGCTGACCGAGAGCTCCGAGCTCGCCCCAGTGATCGACGACTTCCTGTCCGACCCTGCCTTGAACGTCTGGAGCAGTCGTGGCCACTGACGGAGCGCTGAACCAGTCACCCGGATCGGACTTCCTCGGCTTCGAGCTGATGCTGCCCGATGCGGACCGCGCCGTCCTCGAGCGGGTGCGGGCACACCTGAGCTCGACCGTCGCCCCGGTGATCAACGACTACTGGACGCGCGCCGAGTTCCCGCACGAGCTGCTGCCGGGCTTCGCCGACCTCGGCATCGCCGGCCTGCAGTGCTCGGGGCCAGGCTGCCCCGGGCGCGGCAGCCTGCTCGACGGCATGGTGTCGATGGAGCTGGCCCGCACCGACGCGTCGATCGCGACGTTCTTCGGTGTGCACGG